>NZ_JBXWMM010000006.1:0-319637 GCF_059609825.1 Ruegeria sp. YTSB088
GACGGCAACAGCGCTGTCGAAGCCAAGGTCAAGGCCGAAGTCGCAGACCTCTGCGCCAAATTCCCGATCTATCCGAACTTGTAATCGGCCCATCTTCTAACAAAAAACGGCGTCCCGGCGGCGCCGTTCTTTTTTTCAGACCACTTGCCCATATGACTGAATGCTGGCGTCAGAGATACCGTTGGGCCAAGCGCCGTGGTTACACGAGGCGGCTTTGATCAACCGACAGATGACGGCTCATTAAGTACATCCTCCAACAATTTTTCATTTCGCGCCTCTTCAATCCGATTGATGCGATCCTCGGCCGAGCGCGCGTCGAAGCGATATTTGACCACGTTTATCAGGCTAAGCGTCAGCAGAACGATACCCATGCCCCAATAACCCTTGGTAGCCAGCGGAACATCGGTCGACAGGTACAGTGAAATAGTCAGCAAAGCGTAGGCAACAGCAACGCCTGCGCCGTTCAACATGAGAATAAGGGCATTTTCGTTTCGATTGGTCATTGGAAGTCTCCTGTTGTCAAAGCATGTTGATATTGGTCGATTTTCAATTGTCTGTTTGCGCCTTGAGGCGCTTCAGAACATCTGATGCGGTTGCCCGCGTTTTGGGGCCATATCCGGCTTCTTCCATTCGGGCAGCAAGGTTTGAGTGGTCCATCCCGGCGTCAATCTCTCGCAAGATTTCGGATTGCTCGAACGGGTCATCCTGTTTCATCACGCGAGCAATCAGCGCCTCAGCTTCGTCTATCGGGCTGTCGCCACCCAGATGTCGGTTCAGCAACTTTTGCAGCCCTTGCTCTCGTTTTACGGCGCGTGCAGAGATTGCACCTTGCTTGAAATCCAGAATGCGGCGGCTCGCCGCCTGAACTGAATGGCGCAATTGCAGGATGCGCGCTTCGAGCCGGCCCTCGGTCTGTTTGCGCAGCGCCAATTCGTTTTCCAGATCTGCAACCGCCTGCGCCGCGGTTTGGGCAAGATCCTGTCGATCGTCCTACAACGCCTGACGCGCCCGCGCCATCAGGTCGTCAATACGGGCTTGCAGGGTCTCGACCTGTCGGATTTCACTACGCTGCTTCTGAATCAGGCTGGCCAGCGTCAGCTTTGCCGCCTTGAGGTTCTGTTCTGCTTCGCGGATTTTCTGATCAATCAGTTCAATAGAAAAACTGTCCCTCAAGCGGTTTTCGGCCCTGGCGTTTGCACCATCAATCAAAGTCTTCAGGGTACTGAACATGTGTTCCTCCACTTCATGAACATCGTTCACAACGCGGAGATAACAACCCAATGAACGCCGTTCAAGAAACTATTTGTTTCCAATACGTGAAAGAACCTGCGCGATCATGCGTTCGATCTGTTCTGGCGGCACACCTGAAATGCGGTTTTCAAGCCCAAGGGTGACGATCCCGTGAACCGACGAGAACAGCGCGCGCGTCATCAGATCCATCTCAACCCGATCCAGTTCGGGAAACAGTTCGCTGACCGGCTCAGCAATGAAGGAAAACAACTCTTTCAACGCGTTGCGATACCAGTCGGGCACAGGGCCATCATCGGACATCTGCAAGTCGAACAAGGCCCGCCACAGGTTCGCGTTTTCATCGGCGAAATGCAGATAAGCCGTGCTCATGACAATCAACCGCTGCACCGGAGGTTCACTGCCGTCAAAAGACGTACCGACTGCCTGCCCCAGACGTTTGAACGTACGCCCGTTCACGGCCATGACAATTGCGTTGAGATCCTCGAATACGTTGTAAATCGCGCCCAGCGCACATCCTGCATCTTTGGCCAGATCCCGTGCCCGAAGGTCGCTCAGGCCATTCTGGTCAATGCGGGTTTCTGCCGCCTCGACCAGCTTTTCGCGGAGCAGTTCACGCCGGATCTGTGCTTTCGTTGACATCGCGCCCTCGGGATTGAACCACGTTCAGAACTTAGCGCATAGTCCAGAATGCAAGGTCAGATCAAGCCGCGCCACCCCAGAAAGACCAGCAGCAGTGTCGCCAATGCCAGCATGTTGAAAGCCAGCCCTCCCAACAGGCCGAGAAACCAGCCCCATCTGCGGTCGGCAAGGTTGATGGACCCCAGATGATCCCGCACAACGTCGGACGCCTTGATCAGCTTGGGATTATCCAGAACCAGCCTCAGCTTGGGATGAGATGCCATCGCCTCGGCCCGGGCCAGAAACAGCGCCTGCTTGTAGACGCGGCGCGGCAGTCGGCGTTTGGCCTTGCGGATCGACGCCTCGAGCGTCCTGTCGCGCACTCCAATTTTTGCGCGCAGCAAAACAACCGTCTCGGCGATCCGGGTTTGAATGTCTGGGTCCTGCGACATATGTTGCCTCCTGCGGGGGCAATCTAACGGCAGCTACAAAGACCTACAATGGGGCTGGTCGTTTCCAGCGGTGACTTGTATCACGCGAAACATGCTGAACACGATAGTACATGGTGAACCAACCGCCCGACCGCCTCTTGTGATTGCCCATGGCCTATATGGATCGGCCCGAAATTGGGGCGTGATTGCCAGACGGTTATCGGACGAGCGGCAAGTTGTTGCAGTCGACATGCGTAACCACGCCTACAGTGCGTGGGATCCTTGCCATGACTATCCCCATCTGGCGCAGGATATTGCCGAGGTCATCGAGCAGATTGGCGGGACAGCAGATGTGCTTGGGCATTCAATGGGCGGTAAGGCCGCGATGACACTTGCGCTGCAACACGGCGACCTGGTGAACAAAATGGTGATCGCAGATATTGCGCCGGTGAAATACACGCACAGCCAAATTCAGTTTATCGAAGCCATGCGTGCCGTGGACTTCTCGCGCATTGCACGCCGCTCGGATGCCGAGCAGCAATTGGCCGAGCAGGGCGTTGAAAAAGCATTGCGGAGCTTTTTCACCCAATCGCTGGACATCAAGGGAAAGCGTTGGTTGCTGAACCTGGATGTGTTGGCAGACCAGATGCCAAATATCATGGGCTTTCCAGATCTGGACGCCCTGTGGCAAGGTTCCGCGCTGTTCCTGTCAGGGGGCGCGTCAGACTACGTCCTGCCTGAGCATCGCGATAAAATCCGCACGTTGTTTCCCGGAGCGCGTTTTGCCAAAATCCCCGGTGCCGGACATTGGCTGCATGCCGAGAAACCGCGTGAGTTCGAAGCTGCCGTCAGGACATTCCTGAACGCCTGATCACGCGCCTTGATACAGCCGCCGGGCTACCATCCAGGATGCCGGAGCGGCGAGTACAGCCCCTGCGGCTGCGGCGCCAATGATCGCGCTGACAGACACCATTCCAGCCGACAGCACGGCGATAATGGCCGAACCTGACAGAGCAGTTGCAATCAGTGAATACAGCATAGCGGCAAGACGAAACATGGCCGGGTTTTCCTTCTGATGACTTCCGGCCAAATGTTTCACGATTCGAATGTGTTGCACTTTGATTTGTGTCAGATGCAGGCTGTTCCGGACCTAGGATTTGACGGTTTCACCGCCTCCATTCACCCAGTCGGCCAACCCACCGAGATTATACACCTTCTGATATCCCATATCCTTCAGAAGCTTTCCGGCCAAAGCCGCGCGCCCACCTGATGCGCAGTACAACACGATGGGGCGTTCCTTGCGCAGTTCGGGGTCATGTGATTGCAATGCATCGTCTGCCCGAAATTCCAGCATGCCACGGGGTATATGATGCGCCCCGGCGGCGCGACCAGTGTTTTCCAGCTCATTCGCATCGCGAATATCCAGCAGCAGCCCCCCCTGTTCGATCATGGCCTTTGCCTGGGCAGTATCGATACGCTCGACCACCGCATTGGCGGCCTCCATCATGTCTTTGACCGTCACCGGCATGCAAGTTCTCCTCTACGTCGCCGCGCAGAGGTTAACATGCGAGAATTAGAAGGTGTAGGCGTGAAGGAGAGCGACCGCGTTATTGCTCCCGAAACGCGCGCGACATGCTGTCTGATACCGGTTTGGCGATATAGGCCGCAAAGGTGCGTTCTTCGGTTTGAATCATGATTTCAGCGGGCATCCCCGGGGTCGGAACAAAGCCGCTGACGCGGTGCAACTCATCCGGAGTGAGTGAGATCCGCGCCAGATAGACTTCTTGCGGAACACCGGTCGAATCCTCAAGCAATGAATCGGCCGAGATATAGAAGACTTCTCCGTACAAAACAGGCGTCGTGCGCTGATTCAATGCGATCAGGCGTACAGTGGCGGTCTGCCCCGCAACAACACTGTCAATCTCGGTGCGCGGAATCTGTGCCTCGATGATCAGGGGCGCATCTGCGGGCAGTATCTCGGCTATCGGTTCCCCGGTTTCAATCACACCGCCCGGCGTATGATAGTGCAATCGCACCACCGTTCCGGTCACAGGCGCGCGCACTACGGCCCGGTCAAGAACGCTGCGGGCCTGACGGGATTTTTCACGAACGCTTTCCAGATCGGCTTCGATAACGCCCAGTTCGTCCAACGCGGCCTCACGATAGGCGGACCGCGTACGCGTAATCTGTTCGTCATATTTCAGCAGCATCTGGTTGATTTCGGCGGCTTCCGCCTGCAACCGGGCCTGCTGCCCTTCGGCTTCGGCCTGAACACGACGGATGGTGTTCAAATCCCCTTTGCGAACAAGGCCTTTCTCGAACAGCTGGCTCTTGGCCTCAAACTCCTCCTGCAATATCTCGGCTCGCCGGGTCATGCTGTCCAGCTGAGCCTCAAATCCGCTGGCCCGGATTTTCAGCGCTTCCATGTTGCGTTCCAACAGCGCCAAGTCATTCAGCAGAGTCTTGCGCGACACATCGAAGCTGAGCTTTTGCCCGTCAAGAATGGCCATTATTTCAACATCTTTGGCGGCTTCGATCAGTTCCGGCGAAAACACGAGGCGGTCGCGTTCCCCGTACTCCGCCAGCAGCCGCTCGGTCATAGCCTGAAGGCGCAGCTTGCGAATAAACAGCTCACGCTCATTGGCCTGGGCCGAAGTCTGATCCAACGTCATCAGCACCTGACCCGCCTGAACCGACTGACCTTCCACGACTTTGATGTCTTCGATGATGCCGCCCTCAAGGTGTTGTACTATCTTGTTCCGACCCGTGGCGACGAAGCTGCCTTGCGCGATGACCGCAGCGGCCAGCGGAGCGCTGAAGGACCAGACCCCGAAACCGCCGAAACACACGACAAGCATGACCAGCCCGATCACAATGAACCTGTTGATCGAGCGTGGAACCTCAGCATACCACACATCTGGATCATTGTCGGAGTTGTTCACAGGTACGAGGTCATTCATGGTCAGCCCCCCTGCCGGCCTTCAATGCCGGTCTGTTTGCGCGGCCCATTGAGCTGCTGAAGAACCTGGTCTCGCTGACCGAACAGGGCCACGCGCCCGTCGGTCAAAAGCATGATCTTGTCGACAACGTTCAACAGCGTTGGTTTCTGCGTGATAACAACCACGGTGATCTTGCTCGCACGCGCCTGCTCAATGGCACGCGCAAGCGCCTTGTCCCCAGCGACGTCAAGGTTTGAGTTCGGCTCATCCAGCACAACCATTCTGGGGTTGCCAAAGAATGCCCGCGCCAGTGCGATACGTTGTTTCTGACCACCGGATAAGGGCGACCCATCAGCGGCCACCACGGTCTCATATCCCTGCGGCAGAGTCGCAATCATGTTATGAACATCGGCCAGAACGGCGGCATCGTGAATCTGTTCGTCTGTGGCATCCACCCGCATCCGTCCGATATTGTCCTTGATCGTGCCGGGGAATAGCTGAACATCCTGTGGCAGGTAGCCGATGCTTTCGCCAAACTGGCGCGGATCCCAGTTGCGGATGTCCATCAGGTCAAGCCTTACACTGCCCGATGTGGGCAGAATGGACCCGACAAGAGTTTTCCCAAGCGTGGTTTTCCCCGCACCTGAATTGCCGATAATGGCCAGTGTTTCGCCGGGAACCAGCGAGAACGTAATACCGTTCAGAACCACGCGTTTGGTTCCGCCCGGCACATAGAGCAGACGTTCGACATCCAGACGACCTTCGGGGCGAGGCAAGCGCAGTTTTTCGTATTGCAGGGCCGAGGTCGATAGCAGCGCCTTGATCCGCCCATAAGACCCGCGTGTCAGCAGATAGCTGTTCCACCCTTCAATCGAGCCTTCAATTGGCGCAAAGGCGCGCCCGGCAATGATCGAGGCCGCAATCACCATACCACCCGTGATCTCTCCCTGCAGGGCCAGAAACGCGCCCCAGCCCAGTATTCCGATCTGCGTCAGCAGGCGAACGGCGCGCGAAATTGCAGCGAAGATCACGTTTCGGTCCTGTGCCCGTACCTGCCAGGTCAATGATTGGGCTGTGTCCCGCCCCCAGATTCGCACTGCTTCGGGAATCATCGCCAAAGCGTTAATGATCTGGCTGTTGCGCGACATCGAATCCAGATGCAGGTTCGCCATGGACTGCGCCTTGTTCGCCTCGGCAAACGGCTTGGCTGTCATTTTTTGGTTGATCAGCGCAATCGTCATCAAGATCAGCGCAGTAACCACCACGATCATCCCCAGTTCCGGATGCACCAGAAAAATCATCAGGATGAACAATGGCGCAAACGGCACGTCCAGAAACGAGATCAGCGTACCGGACACCAGGAAACCACGAAGCTGTTGCAGATCGCCCAACGTCTGATACTCGCGCCCGTTTCCATGCAACGACGCATGGGCCGCCGCGCTAAGTACAGGTGCGCCCAGCCGGGCCGCCACCTCAACGCCCGTGCGCATAAGCATGAACCGCCGCACCGCATCGAAGGCAGACTGAAAGACCACCGCCCCCGCAACGATAGCCGTCAGCATGATCAGCGTGTCCAGCGACCGGCTGGTCAGGACCCGGTCACTGATTTGGAACAGATAAATCGGAATCGCCAGGATCAGGACATTCGTGGCGCAGGTCAGGACCAGAACAAACGCAAGATTGCGCCAGATTGCCCGTGTCGAAACGCGTAACGTGCGCTGGAAATCCTCGGGTGGGGTGCGTTTGTGGAAGGTTTGGGGTGGCCCGTTCCCATCACCGCCGCCGGTCTTGGTTTGCAACAGTGGCTGGTTTGCCTTGGCCTCGATCGTGGTGCCTATGCCGCTCTCACCGGGTGCGCGTGCAGAGGGGGTCTTGCGCGCAGTCGAGTCCCCGGCGGATGTCGGATCCAGGCCGTCGGCGTCGGCCACCCCATTGCCACCACCCACCGGGTCTTCATCTTGCGCGGGCTGCGGCTGTGCACGCTGATGGGGAGGATCAGCGCGCCGTTGTTCGCGAGCGTGTTTTTGGTCTACAGATTGCTGCGACTCTTCGGTCTCAACCGTCGCATTTTGATCAGGCTCAGACACACGCATCTCCTGCGTCAGGTGCAATCGGGCTTTGACCTTTTGTGCCCGTGTCGTAGGATCCGGGCCATCGCCAGCGCACTGACGCTGTGGACCCGAACCGCCCTGCCTGTCCAATGGACTGGATAAGAACGGACGGCGCGACGAAAAAACAATCGACATTTACAAACCTTCTGGTCACTCGGTAAAAATTCGGGAGGGTCAGGCCAGCATGGTTTGCAGGCCGTCATCTGGTGTCGTTGCGTCAGTGGATGGTGCGTTCAATGCCAGTGCGGCATCCGGTTGCGGCATGGACATGTCGTCCATGATTGCAGCGATTGCCTCATTCGTCATCTCTGTGATTTCTTCGTTGTTTGGAACGTCAATCAGGCTGGCTTGATGAAGCAGCAGGTCAGAGTAAGACCCGTCAGCGGCCATAACAGTTGAATCCACACCCATTTTGGTCAGGTTCGCGGCGTTCAACAGGGCGTTGCTGCCAGCGACGACCTCGGTATCGGCTGCATTTGGACCGGACAGGTCAATCTGATCCTGATCCAGCATCATGGTGACCTGCTCAACGATGTTCACCTGCAACAGGTCTCCGTCGATCTTGAGCACGCGCAACTGCTCCATCCCGGCGAACATGGGATCGTTGAGCAACGCATCCTCCAGCGCATCCATATCCGTTTGTTCAAGCGCCATGGCGTCGGACAGGTTCTGTTGCAAATCCTGATGAGTATCTTCGCCTATCGTTTTGACGGACGCGTCATTCATGATCAGGTTTTCATCATCTCCGGTCATTGCCCCGGGCATACCACCGCTGATGATATCATCATCCATCAGGGCGCTGGTCTGATACAACATATCCACGGAAATCATGTTTCCATCGATCATGATCAGGTCATAAAAGCTGCCCAGCTGTACTATGTCGGTGACATTGAACATCTCGTTATCGCCCATCGCGTACAACGTCGATGCGGCCGAAATCTCTGTCTGAATGTTGTCGATATCCGTGGCGTCGATAACCTGCTTGATGAAGTTTGCCACAACCAGATCACCGTGCACCCAATCCGCAACGATGAATTCGGGTTGTCCGGAGGTTCCGGCGGCGTCATCAAGCCAGGGGGCAACGCGGCCTTCGACTTCGATCTTCGAGGACTGAATCACATCGGTGCCACTGCCCGCGCCCGGCGCCCCCACATCCCAATCAGATACAAGCGCAACCTGGCTTATGGCGGTAAGGCTGATCGCCTGCCCTCCGACGGCGATATAGGGGGCATCAACCCAACCTACGGATGCCGAGAAGGCATTGATCGCAAGGTTGCCTCCGGTCACGACAAGGTGTCCGTCGTCAAATTCAGGATCCTTCGACTGATCCCACTCGTCCGGAAGCATGGCCTCTGCCACGTCCTCGCCTGCTTCGTCCTGTTGATGGAACTCAGGCAGAATGTCCGTCCAGACTGGGGCCTCGTCAACATACTTGCTATTGACGATCACACCCAACGCGTCATCGCCATGAAACTGATGCACGGTAACGCCGTCCACGTTCGCGCTCACCGGGGTCAGCATCTGCTGGGCCAGCGCCTCAACCATCTCGGTTGATTTGTAATCCGCGAGTGAAAACGATGGGGCTGCCACGCCATGAAACGACAACGCCAGGTCCAGAACCTCTTCGCCCTGAGCGATCAGCGCCCCGGTATCACGAAAGTCTCCTTCGCCCACCGTATCGTTGTCGCGCATGACCACCTTTTGCACGGTGAAGGTCATTGCCGAACCCAATGGCACTGTCTCGGGCCGCAGAACAATCAGCTCCGGCGCAGAAGACGGGCCGGATATGCTGTCCGGAACAAATCGCTGAGACACCGCGCTGTCACCACTAAGGATGACCGCTGACTCATACACCGGTCCATCAGGTGCTTGTGGTAATGGCAATTCTGGTTGAGAGGGAAGGAAATTGAATGGCAGGGCTTTATACTCGCCCGACGGGATATCCAGATCAGCTTTGATGTGAATCGAGGTCGGGTCCTCTAGCCCATCTATTTCAGCTTTCCGCCTCAGCGCGCTGAACTCTTCGTACTGATCCCTCAGTCGGGCCTGTTCAATCGTAATTTCGAATGTTCCAACAAAATGCGCTATCGTTTCTGTAATACCGTCAAGTGCCATGTCGGTTATCCTTTATGCCCGCAACGGCTCGAAATTTCCGCTTTGGGTTCAGTTGGGCCGGGGCCGCGTTTTGCGGCCCCGGCATTTTCGAAAGATGCAAGGCCCGAAAATGCGAGCCCTGCCGTTTGACTTAAACGTCTGTGTCGTCGCTGGCGTGGGACATGGTCATCGAACCACCCACCATGGTCGTATCGACCGTGTTGCCCAGAACGTTGGCGCCCATGATGATCGACTGGTTGAACGCAGACGTATCAACGACTGCTGCAGCCGATGCATAGGACTCTCCGGTTACGATACCATCGCCGCCGTTGTTCGCGCCCCAGGCACCACCATTGCCGCCGGCACCACCGTCGCCTGAATAGGCGCCGCCGCCGTTACCACCGGTGATCGTGCCACCCATGGTATCGCCTGACGTTGCGCTGCCCATCGAAGCTCCGCTGGTTCCGCCGTCCGCGGCGGATGCGCCACCGGCACCACCGTAGCCCGAGTCGGCAGAACCGGTCGCGTCGCCGGAGCCGGTCGATGTAGCATCATTGTCGGAACTGCCTTCGCCACCGTATCCGGCAATTGCCTCGGCCAGGCTGTCAGCCGCGCCGTTTGTATCGGCATCTCCGAAGACGTCCGCTGCTCCGCCATCGCCCGCGGTATTTGCGGCATCGGCAGACCCTGCTCCGTTTCCGGTAGACGTCGATGTTGGCGTTGTACTGCCGCCCGCGCCGCCGTCGCCGTCAGCAGCTGACGTTCCGGTACCGGCCGCATCCGCAGCGCCGTCGGCCGCGTTTGACCCTCCGTTACCGCCGCTGCCGTCGGTATCTTGCGAATTGCTGGCTGCGCCGTTCACGTCACCCGGGCTCTGGTCAATATCCGGCCCGCTTGCCGACTGATCACCAACGCCCTGAGCATCGGAATTCGCGTCAGCGGTTCCACCAGAACCGTCGCCGCCCGAGCCGTCGCCGCCGGAACCGTCGCCGGCTGTTCCGTCGCCACCGGTTCCATCACCGCCGGTTCCGTCACCGCCTTCGCCTGCTTCAGCGTCAATCATGCCTAGCTCTTCCTGCAGAGCCATGATTGCAGCTTCCACCATCGCGCCGAAGCCACCTTCACCGTCGCCGCCGGTGCCGTCGCCGCCGGTTCCGTCACCGCCAGTGCCGTCACCGCCAGTTCCGTCGCCACCGGTTCCGGTTCCACCAGAGCCGTCAGCCGAGCTGTCCGCGCCGCTGTCAGCAGTGCCATCCGCTGTGTTGTCACCAGCAGTGGCATCATTTGCGTCGGTGTTGCTGTCGCTGGTGTTCGAGGCCGAACCATCTGCCGCAGCGTTACCATCACCACCGTCCGCTCCGGACGCGTCCGCGGCGTTATCCGCCGTCCCGGTACCCGTTCCAGTCGAGTCGGAGTCGCTGTCGCCGCCGTTTGCGTTACCGGCTGCATTCGAACCGGACAGACCCAGCCCCAGACCCAGACCAAACGAATCCGCACTGCCGCCGGCTCCACCGGTACCCGTACCATCTGCACTTGTGCTGCCATCGTTGTCAGACGACGCTGAGCCATCCGCGGCACCACCATCTCCACCGGCACTGTCACCGTCGGATCCTGCGCCCGCCATACCAACACCATTGCTGGCATTGCTCGCGTCACCGGTCGATCCGCCCCGGCCGCCGCTGGAATCGGCATCGGCACTGCCGGTGTCACCACCGTCAGCCCACGCGTGGCTACCCAGCGTTGATGAATCGGCCGCACCACCATAGCTGGTTCCGCCGTCACCCGATTTACCGCCGGTAGCATCCGAACTGATGCCTTCAGCCGCAGTTGCCGTGCCACCATTGGCGTCGCCGTTCTGGTAGAAGTCGGCATTGTTGGATACGCTTGGTGAATCCAACGTGTCATCATCACTCAGACTGGCGACCTGGCTGTTCACGGATGACATCGCTGTTCCGGCGCCATCCATCGAGACATCCAGATTCATGTCATCGCCGGGATCATAGGTCAGATCGCGGCCAGCCGTGATCACGTCACCCACTGTCGCCGAGTCGCCGAGATCCAGATCAACCTGATCGTCGTCGCGCGGAATCCACTCGCCGCCGCCGAAATCGATGTTGATTTCGTTGTTGTTGGAGTTGTCGTTGGTGTTGTCTCCGGCATTAAGCGTCTGATCTTGATCCTGACCTTGGTCCTGATCCTGACCCTGGTCCTGACCTTGGTCTTGGCCCTGGTCCTGACCCTGATCCTGGCCCTGGTCCTGACCCTGTTCGTTGGCGTTTTCTACGTTTTGGTCCTGCTGCTGCTGTTGCGCAGTCACGTCGGCTTCGACAAGAGCCTCATCAACCTGAATTTCAACATCCACCGGAGCATCCAGGTTTTCGACAATAATTTCGTCAACGGTCGTTACATTGGTATTGTTTACATTGCGTCTCATAACTAATTCCCATTTCTGGAACGCCTGACCGCCATTCATCTACAAAGCGGCAACGGGCGTGATTGAAACAAAATTCCCCACACAGCGTTCGAACACACTGAATGCGGTAAACATTAGTTTTCCTGAGGCCACCTCCTTTCCCGGCTAAGCCGAAAACGCGACCGTTCTCAATCAATGCTGAAATGCGCAAGGAACGGACACGACAGGGACAGACGCTTTGACAATTAAAGCCCGCCCATGTTTGCAGCGGTATGCGTTCGCGACTAGCTAACTGAAAGTTCTGATACGGTTAACTTGTTGTTTTTAATATTTATTTTGTAAGAATTTGAGACTGCCGCCAAACCACGCCCAAAAGTTCTATATGAAGAAAGTAACAAAAAATAAGTGCAATTGTTTCCGCCAGTTACACAAATTCGCGCAGGAAAACCTAACCAATAGTTCTATATCCCCGACACACGAACTATACCGTCTGGTTGTAGAAATTCACGCTTTCTGCTACAATTAAACATACGTAATTCTTTGATTAGTTAACTACTTTTGCTCCGGTAATTAGATTTCAATAACGCAATTTCCGGTTAACCCCGCTTTGTGAGGGAGTGTAATGAGTGAGTCTTTGATCAATAAAACTGGCAGTCACGGTATTTGTTCAGAAGATTTTCCGATTATCTTCCTCGGAAAAGAACTATTCTATTCAAATCAAACTCTAAGAAGCGTTCAAACTGAATATGGGATCTGCGCTTTTCGCTTCGAAACACTCGAGGCCATGCGCGAACATGTTCCGGACAGCGGCAAGATCGTCGTTGTGGATCAGATGTTGATCGAAGACCTGCTGGCGCGTCCCAGGGCATATACCAATAGTACAGGTTCCGGTTGCCTTGCCTTTGCCTATCGCAAGGAAGATTCGGCCAGACACATGTTCGAAAGCTGGAACCGAGCGCAGTTTGGAGATGTTGGCTTTCTGCCGATGAATGTCGCACCGGACGCGTGGCGCGCCATCCTCAGATTGCTGATGCATGAAGAACTATATCTTCCCAGTTTTCTGGCTGACTGTGTCTCTTCCCCCTGTCAACACGCGCCTGATAGACTTCGGGAACGGGAAACTATTGCATCGAACGGCGTGGATCGGCATGCACAATACTCCAAGCTGACACGCCGCGAAAAGCAGGTTCTGCAACTGGTCTCACAAGGCAAAAGCAACAAACTGATTGCGGCCAAGCTGGGCATCACAGAACACACGGTCAAGCTGCACATGCATAATGTTGTCGGCAAGATCGGTGTCAGCAACCGGACGGCGGCGGCTCATTTCTATTTCGAGGTTGCGCCTCATGAGGCGCAGCAGACAGCCTTTGACTGATCCTTTTGAAGCCCGGTTCGACCGCCTGATCCTTTTGGTCGGCAGGCTGAACTATATGTGGACCAACACCGAGAGCCTGTTGATCCACCTGATCGCCGGGCTGACCGACACGTCGAAGGACGTTGCCGTCATCATTTTCCTGACTTTGAACACCACCCGGGCGCGAATCGATCTGGTTGAAAGACTTGCAAAAATGGAAGGGCGTCCGGCCCTGATCCGCGATCCGATCCTTGAGCATACACAACGGCTGGCCAAGCTTTCTGGTATTCGCAACAAGTACAACCATTGCATCTATTCCTTCGACCCTGAAAGCGGAAACCCGAAAACAATCCTAATGCGGATTGCTGACCGCAAAACCGACATAAAACTCGGCCGTGAAGACACCGTCGACGAGAATGCCCTGCGCCAGATCGAAGCAGTCGTTGAACAGCTGTCAGCCGCAAACAGGGACATTTGGAAACTGATCCGACAATTGGGGTTTCCGGTTTAGGCTAACCATTATGGCACAATTGAACAGCGGAGTTTTGTGGGGTCATCGCAGCAGTCGCAAGATCGCCGCCGCGCATTCGGCCAAGTACATGTAAGTCATTGCACAATTTCGGAATTCTTGTGTGGTGCGGGCGGTGAGCACCATGTTTCCGTTGCAACATGGTGCAAATAAAAACGTACTCTGTTGCTAGTGTTGGGTTTTGCAAATTTCACTTGTAGCAACTTGTGTCAACATGTTGCAAATCAACCCACAGCAAGTGTGGGGCAGATATGGCAAGAGGCGATAACTGGCTTTCCGTAACTCAAGTAAAGAACGTGCCTTCCGGCAGCGTCATTCAAGACGGCGGCGGGCTATCCCTAAAAACGTCAAAGAATGGCGGGCGCTGGTTTTACCGATTCCAAGTTAACGGCAAGCGTCGGGACATGGGGTTGGGTTCATATCCTGACATGTCGCTATCGGACGCACGCAGGGAGCGTTCAAAGTGGGCCGCTTATGCTGAGCACGGCGAAGATCCGATTGCAGAGCGTGAGCGTCAGAGACTTGAAGCGGAGAACAGTCAAAACGACCCGACCTTTGAGGAAGTGGCGGCAATAGTGTTTGAGGCGCGGAAGGAAAGTCTTCGCGGTGATGGTGTGCGCGGACGCTGGTTCTCCCTCTGAAAGCTCTATGTAACGTCAAGATTGGCAAGCGCCGTGTCAGCACCCTAGCTGCGCGTGACATTCACGACGCGCTGAAACCGATCTGGAGCATCAAACACGAAACCGCAGACAAAGCCCTCTATCGAAAACGGATGGTGCTACGTCAGGCGAAGCTTATGGACTACGAGGCAAAACCGTTCATCTGTGACAAAGCTCGTCATATGCTCGGATATGCAGATCGGGTTTCACAGCCCCTGCCCGCGACACCATGGTAAGAAGTTCCTGATTTATATTCGAGGCTCGACAAAGAACATCCCTCTTACCTGGAACTGCGCTTCACGATTTTGACGGCGGCGCGGGGAATGCCGGTGCCCGGGGCTCGTTTCAGTGAGATTGACGGCGACGTGTAGACTGCCCCGCAAGAACGGATGAAGGGAGAACGGGGCAAGGTGCAAGATTTCCGCATTCCGCTCTCAAACGAAGCGCTGAACGTCGTCGAGCAATGCAGATCCACGGCCCGAAACGACTTCCTTTTTCCCAGCTCACGCGCTGCGGGCGGTGTGAGCGACGTAGCAATGTCAATGGTATTGAAGCATTTGAATGAAGCCGGGCGTGTCCATGGCTTCCGCACGTCGTTCAGGACGTGGGTGCAGGATACCGAGGCGGCAGGGTTCGAAGTCGCTGAAAATGCGCTGGCCCATATAGTCGGCAACAAGGTCGAGCGGGCCTATGCGCGCTCGGATCTGCTGGATAAGCGGCGCATCCTCATGCAGAAGTGGGCCGATTACGTGAGCCAGACTGAGGCAAAGGTCGTGCAGCTTCGCGGTTAGATCGGCGGCGGCTCGGTTCGTCTACGACACAATTTTTGTACACTCTGGGGGCTAGACCTAGAAACAAGCATATTTCAACTGCAGTTTCACGCCAAATTGCGGACGGTCGGCTGAATTTTGGCTGAGACCGAATTGCGGACGAAGCACCAATTCGCTGCGGCTGCGCCAAGGCCTGCTTTTGCCAGGCTGTCATCCATTCCCTGTTTGATGTGAGTACGCATCTGCGTCAAACCATCCTCGTGAAGCCTGAACTTCCATCTCGTGGTTCAAATCCCATTCCTCCCAACCATGGATTTTGAGAGGATTGCCACTGGTTGCGTCATGCCCCGTGAAAGTCCACAGAAAGAGCGCGTGCTGCCCGGAAATGCGCACGTCATCGCAGGTGAGCGTCAGGTCTGGCACATCTCTGAAAAAGCCATCTGCCATATCCTGCACCCGGTCCCGACCGGACCACGGCTCACCCAGATTGATCACGATCTCGCCGTCCTGTGCATAAAATGAAGCAACGGCCTCAGCGGATTTCGAGTTCCAGGCATTTGTGTAATCCTGTGCCATTTCCGCGATTTTCATGGAGTCCATCTTAACTTCCTCTGTGACTTCAGTTGTCTCAGGAATGTCACCGAACCACTACGTTTGCGCTTGAGGAAGACCTTGGGAAACTCTTAGGATTTTCCTGTGATTGACCCAATTGCGAAAGAAGACACAGTGCGAGCTATGCAAAAGTACAAGTTTGGCAGTTTTGTTCTCGACCCCGAGCAGCACAGTCTGAGGCATTCAGGAGCACCGGTTTCGATTGAACCGAAGGTGTTCGATCTCTTGTTGCTTTTGGTGAAAAACGCAGGTGAGTTGATCAGCCGCGACACATTGATCGAACGCATCTGGCAAGGGCGTATTGTCTCAGAATCTGCGATCAGCGCCTGCGTTGCCGCAGCGCGACGCGCGGTCGGCGATGACGGGCAATCTCAGGCAGTTATCCGAACCGTGGCGCGGCGCGGCTTTTTATGTTGTGCCGAGGTGGAGGTTGTTGAAACCGCAGATGATGCCCAATCCAGAGAGCTTTCGCCACGGCTCCAGTTCACGAAAAACCGCGAAGACAAGTCTCTCGCCTATACCGTAACAGGCGAAGGGCCTCCGATCATCTACACGACTTTTGGCGGAACCAGTATCGAAGCCGACTGGAATTCCCCGTTTTTTCGCCCGTTGCTCGACGCAATCCGCGCGAATAACACGCTGGTACGCTTCGACGAAATGGGCAGCGGCCATTCTGATCTTGAAATGGACTCCACAGGGGTCGAGGCCGTCGCCTATGATCTGTTGAGTGTTGCCGATGCCATCGGGCTGGACCGGTTCAGCTTGTTCAGCCAATCGGGCTCGGCCCTTTCCGCGGTATTTCTGGCCGCGCACTATCCAGACCGGGTTCAATCCATGGTTTTGAATGGCGGTTATGTTGAAGGCCGGAATGTGCGGCAGAACACCACTGGCACTCCAGAAATGCTGGGCATGATCTCCGAAGGGTGGGATAAGCCGGATAGCAGCTTCCTATTGGCCTATTCGTTGCTTTACTTCCCAGAAGGCCCGCTGGATCTGGCCAAGGATATCGTCGAGATCCTGCAAAAGTCCTGTCCGGCAGAAAACATGTTGCGCATGCGGAAATCGCATAGCGATGCGTCGGTGGCTGACCTCTTGCCCATGGTGCAATGCCCAACGTTGATCGTTCATGCCCGCAACGATTCAATCCACCCGCTGTCCCAGGCCCGCAAATTGGCCGCAGGCATCGCAAGTTCTGAACTACTGGTTCTGGATTCGGCAAATCACGTTCCCATGCCCAAAAGCCCGGATTGGAACGCATTTCTGGAGGCCACGCTGAGCTTCTTAAATGGGAATATGGATCACTTTAGAAAGCCAAATACTCAGTAGCGATCAGCGCTACTTCTACCCAATCTGTGCAAAGCTACTTAACAACTTCAGACATTCACCCAACGCGCGGCATCAGTTGCTTTGGGCTCAAAGTGGACCTTCGCTGTATCTGCGATGAATGTCTGCCATGCGGACTTGCCCGACGTTCGCACCTTTTGTGTTTATCCACCCGAATGGCCAAAACATTGTCATTCACGATCATCGCAGCGAATGATGGCTTTGAACTTGAATCTTGCATGTTAGCTGTCATTTCGATCCGATTCAGTTTCGCTACCGTAACTACAACAGCGCAAGGTTAAAAAAGGAAGTAGGCCAATGAAACGAGTTAGCGTTCTGAAGCTAAGTAAGCTTGTGAGTTCGGCGTTGTTGGCCGTGGCTATAACGACTCAATCCGCCTTGGCATGCACAGGAATCGTTCTTAAGTCGGCAGACGGCACAACAGTGCCTGCGCGGACCATGGAGTTTGGTTTTGACATTCAGTCAAATATTTTTGCGGTTCCATCCGGGACATCGATTGAAACACTCGGTTTGAATCCTGATGTGACGGGCTTCGCGTACGAGGCAAAATACGGCTTTCTTGGTGCAAACGGATTGGACATGCCAATTGTGTTTGATGGCGTTAACACAGAAGGCTTATACTTTGGCGCTTTTTACTTTGCCGGTGACGCGGTATTCTCTGAATTGACGGGTGAAAATCGCGACCGTGCCGTTTCATCCGAAGAAATGGGAAACTGGATTCTTGGCCAGTTCTCCACAGTCGCTGAAGTTAAAGCGGCACTTCCATCCATTGACGTCGTGGGTACGTACGTGGCCGAAATTGACGGATTTGCGCCGTTTCACTATGCGGTGACAGACTCAACGGGCACCTCAATTGTTATTGAGTACACCAAGAGCGGCCTTACAGTTTATGACAACACAGTTAATGCTGTCACAAACAACCCAACTTACGATTGGCACCTGACCAATCTCAGAAATTATGTTGGCCTCCAAAGTGAAAATCGCGGTTTGATGACAGTAGGCTCAGAAAACATCGCGCCATTCGGACAAGGCAGCGGCCTGTTGGGCTTGCCGGGTGACCATTCATCTCCAGCTCGATTTGTCCGAGCTGTTGCTTTCGCGAATACATCTCTTCCGTCTGATGACGTGGACGACGCAATATTTAAAGCATTCCACATCTTGAACGTTTTTGACATTCCAAAGGGCTCTATTCGCGAGGCAGTTGGCGATGGCATACACACTGACTACACACTATGGACGTCAGCGGCTGACACAACCAACGCGCGTTACTTTTATAAAACCTATTTGACCCAAAGCGTTGAGAGCATTGACGTTAAAAAGGCTGTGTCGTCGATAAAAGAGCCTACAACGCTTATCATGGAAAGTGGTTTCAAGGTCCGTGACAGAACGGGTGAGTTTTAATATCGATGACTGGTAAATTTCTTTTTTTGATTGCCCGATTGGTGGACTCGGCTCCGCCAAGGGCATCTGAGGCAAATGCGACAGCATCGAAATACGAACCCCGTAATTGACGGTCAAATTTTGGTCGCAACCGGTACTCACTACCTCATGATATCGAAGACTTAGGCAAAATATCTGCCCGCTGTAACGACTGCTCCGGGCTCGGTGCAGACGTTCGCCCAAATATCGCGAGCGACCGCAATGCGGACAAGTTTGCCGTTGGCTCTTTGGTTGCTGAGGACCGGTCTCAGCCCGAAGTGGACATTGGATTTGAGGCGCACTTGTCGGGTCAGCGGAAAAAGCTGTCAGCTTGGATGATCGTCTTTTCTATAGAGCAAAATTGTTAGTGGCTTTCTAATAGAACCAAGAAAAGTTGCACGCCAAAAACACTGCAATTCTCTCGGAATCGAAAGTGTCTGAGAAAGAGACTGAAGACTTAACTGCGTCTATGAAGACACTGTCCGGTACACGGTTGCCCAAGCTTCAATCTTATGGCTTCATTCCTGCAGGTCAGGTCATGAAACCAACAGCCACGCGCTGCAACCTACGTGAATATCCGCGGCATGTCCGAAGGGAACTCAAGAGTCCATTGAAGTAGCCAAGACTGACCCCCTTAAGAAACAAAGAGTGAATGGAGTGACCTAGATTCTAAAAAAGTAGTTTTTAGGTTGCGAGCGCATCTGCCTAAAAAAGTCTGTTCCGAGTAGTTTCGAAATCTCCGCATGGCGCCGGGTGTCAAAATTTTCTTGTTTTCAGCACAGTAAGGCGCTGTATCTTGAGAAGAAAGGACCAGCGTTTGGACCCGGGAGATTTTACAATGGAATTGATTACAGAACAGCTGCGCGCCTTCCCGATCATGGCACTGTTTCTTTGTCTGGGTCTGGGATACGGCGTAGGGAAGTTTCGGGTCGGCAAGTTCGAACTGGGGGGCATCGCTGGTACGTTGTTGGTGGCGGTCTTCATTGGCCAAATCGGCGGTATCAACCTTAGCACCGATGTTCAGAATGTATTCTTTTCCCTCTTCATTTTTATGGTTGGCTATAATGGCGGGCCTCAATTTTTTGCGGCCTTGAACCGAACTGCGCTGACCAAGTTACTTGCCGCGTTTATGATGACCCTCTGGGGGTTGTTTTTTGTTATAGTCGTTGCTCGGTTGGCCGGCTTGGATAAAGGGTTGGCGGCTGGATTGGCCGCTGGTGGTCTGACACAATCAGCGATCATTGGCACCGCTGGAAATGCCATCGATCTGCTTGGGCTGGCCGCAGATGAGGCAGAAAAGTTAAAAACCAACATCGCCGTAGGATACTCGGTTACTTATATCTTCGGCTCGATCGGCCCAATATTGGCAGTTAGTGTCATTCCAATCATCATGCGTGTCGACCTGCGGCAAGAAGCGATTAAGCTGGCTCAGAAACTCAGCGGCGGCGGTCGCAAACTAGAGGAAGGTGAGTTCCTTCCTATGAACCGGTTTGACGCCCGAGCCTATCAGGTAAATGCCGATGCAACCATTGCCGGAAAACCCGTCAAAGACATCGAAAGCGGCTATGACGGTGATCTGATCGTCGAACGGTTACTCCACGATGGCGCTCCTGTGGATCCAAATCCTGAAACAGTAGTGAATGTAGGAGACGTTGTGGTCGTCTCTGGCCTCGTAGCGACTTTGACCCAGTTCGAGGGTAGCGCCAGTGGTGAAATCGGAGAGTATCCTCCTGAACTGACGGTTGTAGAGGAACGTCGTAACGTAGTGGTCACCAACCGCAAACTAACTGGCAAAACGTTGGCAGAATTGAGCGAGGCTCTGACGGCGGATCAGAGGCGCGGTGTTCATATCTCAAAGATCACCCGCATGGGCCATGATGTTCCCGTTCTGCACAACACTGAGATCCACGCAGGGGACGAGGTCAGTATTGTCGGTCACAAGGACGATCTGAACCGAGTTGCGAAAGTTGCGGGCTACGTTCCGCCTTCGGCCTCGGTAACCAATTTCATTGCATTGGGGATCGGCGTGGCCATCGGCTATCTGATAGGAGAGATCAGTTTTGTCATCGCAGGAACGAAGGTGGCTTTAGGGTCCGGCCTCGGATGCCTGGTTACAGGGTTGATCATCGGTTATATGCGCATCCGGCGACCCAAGATCGGTGGTATTAACCGTGGAGCCGCTAATTTCCTTCAGAGCTTTGGATTAGCTGTGTTTGTTGGTGTCGTTGGCCTCAATGCAGGCAAGCCCGCGCTAGAGGCGATTCAGGAATATGGGATCACGCTGCTGCTGTTGGGTGTGGTGGTTACATTGATGCCCATGATCGTGCAGTTCCCAATCAACTATTTCGCCCTGCGTATTAAAAACCCGATTGAGGCCTGTGCGGTTGTGACCGGATCACGCTCGGGCAATCCCGGTTTTGCGACACTACTGGAAAAGGCAGGGAACTCGACACCTACACCAGCCTTCACCATGACCTATGCCGTGGCCAACATCTTCCTGACGCTATGGGGGCCGTTGGTTGTGGCTTTTGTTCCGTAAGTCAAACCGGAAATGGGCGCGACAACCGGGATCCTAACTTGGAAGGGTGGGATCAGCGTGTGTGGCAATCATCACGCTGATCCGTTCCTCATTGCTAGTGTTAGATTTCAACCGTGCAAAGGCAGTCCTTTCGAGGCACGGTAGGCCTGCACGTAACCGGTGGCCACTGCGCGCACCGCTCTTCCGATCTGGCGGTAAGCACTATCATCCAAATTGGCGAACGATACCCGCGCCGACCAATTGGGCGCGTCAAAGCCCGATCCATTCAGCAAAACGATCCCGTGGTCCTGAGCCAGTTTGAAGGATATATCTAGCGGGTGGACATTCTCCTTGATCCATTCGACCACCTCTTCGCCCACGTATTTTCGGAGCCAGAATTCGAAGTCGATGATACCGTAGTATTTGTCGAATAGCGGGTTATCGGGAACTTCGATGCCCATGCCTTCGACCAACTCGTCAAAGCGATGTTTCAGAATACCCCAGCAGAATTTCTGATAGGCTTTCTCTTCGTCCATAAGCTCGACCAGTGAAAACAAGGTCATCATCACCTGTTGCGGCAGCGATAGACCTGCAGTGTGGTTCAGCGCAACATCGCGGCTGTCGGCGACGATCCGGTCAATGAACTTGAACGAGGATGGATCAGGCGTCAACGTTTCGTACCGTGCGTTGACAACGGCCTTGGTTTCGTCCGGAGCCCCCGCAATCATCTTGTCGAAGATGTTGTTCTCGGCCACCAAAATCGCGCCCAAGCGCCATCCGGTACAACCAAAGTACTTGGAGTAGGAATAGACCCCGATGGTATTCTCAGGCAGGTGCCCCAAGATGGACTGAAAGTTTGGAACAAAGGTCCCGTAAACATCGTCAGTCAGAATGATCAGGTCCGGGCGGCGGTTCTTTACGAACTCGACAAGCCGGGTCGTGACCTCGGGGCTGATAGCGACTGAAGAGGGGTTGCCCGGGTTGACCAGAAACAGCGCTTTGACTTTCGGGTCGGACAAGATTTCGAAATCATCGTCGTTCAGTTGAAAGTGGTCCTCTTCTTTCGAAGATACATCCACTGTGTTCAGCCCATAGTCTTCAAGTACCGGCATTTCCAGATAAGGCGTGAAAATCGGTGTACCCAACGCAATGGTGTCGCCGGCATTCAGCAATCGCTGGTTCTTGAGTGCTTTGAAGATGTAACACATCGCAGCGGTTCCACCCTCAACAGCGTAAATATCGAACTTCGCATCCGGTCGGTGCCCCGCGCACATCGCCCACAAAATGTATTCGTGGACAATCGCCTCGTTGTGCTCCATGCACCGGTCGGGCATCGGGTAGTGGTCGCCAACAATTCCGTCGGTCAACTCAAGCACGAAATCGTCTGGTGTAAAACCAAATCTCTCAATCGCAAAATCCACTACGGCCACCAAAGTTTCCGCACCTGGAGGACCGTTTCCTTCAACCGAATTGGCGCAATATGCTTTTAGCCGGTCATAGCAACCTGGCCCTTGCGGCATCCCAGCCAGACCGACCCTCGGCTCATTCCGATGGCGCTGCGCTTCTGTCATGGCGAACTGCCCCAAAAGGAAAAATGCCTCCCTAGCTTTGGTGGCGATCCAGTTAGGGTTCCCTCGACCGGCATTAAGGTATGGCAGAGCCATCTGCCGCGCCTCTTTTTGCGCCAACATGATAAGTTCGTCCTTGATTTGGAAAGGACTTAGGTTTTCAAATTTATGCAGGTTGAGCGATTCTGGCATGACATCAAATCCTTGCGTTGAAACAAATGACGTAGTTGAGCGGATCGCATGCAAGGCAATGAGTCAATGAAAACAACACTAATTGACGGGACCAGCGTAAAACCGAGGAACCCGTGTTTTCCTTGCAAAACTTATCTGAAACCATTTTTCAAGGCAGACAGAGTGATGGAAATTGCGCCGAGACTCTGGGCTCGGATTTGAATTCTCACGAAAATCTACAAAGTCAGCTATCTGCGCATCGATGACATTGGTGCTTTCAACAGCATCGGTTGGTTTGGGCTCGGTACAGACGTTCGGCAGAATTCAGTGAATGTCTGCCTTGCGGGACAAACCGGACTTTTGGGATTTCGCATGCTGGTGACGCAGAAAGCGTTCGCGCCCGCAGCAATGTGTTTTCGGCAATGCAGCGGACACCTATTTGCGAGCGTTTGCACGGGCATAAACCGGTAATGTCCAAACCGCCCGTTCACTGCAGTCAGCACTGACCATCGTGGAGCGCAACGTTGCGGAAAGGTTCAAGCTCAAGCCGAACCTTGATAAAACACCAAGCCTGTCGATCTGTCCGAAAGTACTCACATATCACGGCAAGAGGTACCGAAGGACCGTATCTCAAAAAAATACCTCTCAAATTGTACGTTTTTGTAGGATCAAACCATGTCTCGAGCCTTAATGCAGGACATGATTTGGTTTTGATGCACCCATACCAAAGCCAACTACATCGAGCAGTGCTAAACTGTTACGGCCCGCAACACTTGATCACGCGTCAGGTCATCTCGTGTGCCTTTGACCATGACTTCACCACGTCGCAACACAACAAACCTGTCGGCAAGATCATATGCGAAGTCGAAATACTGCTCGACTAAGACAATTGCCATTCCGCTCGTCTTTCTGAGGTGCCGGATCACTTCGCCAATCTGTTGGATTATGTTCGGCTGAATACCTTCGGTTGGCTCATCCAGCAGCAGCAGGCGCGGTTTTGTGATTAGTGCGCGCGCGATGGCCAACTGTTGCTGCTGCCCGCCGGAAAGGTCGCCCCCGCGCCGGTTCTGCATTTTTTTGAGGACCGGGAACATATCAAAAATATCATCTGGGACGAAATGTTCGCTTGCAGGCAGGCAGGAGAAACCTGTTTCCAGATTTTCTCGAACCGTAAGCAATGGGAATATTTCGCGACCTTGGGGGACAAATGCCACACCTTTCCAGGCCATCTGATGAGCAGGTAAGATACCCATTTGCTTTCCGTCAAGCTCCAGTTCGCCACCGGAACGGGGGTGCGTCCCTGAGATTGCCTTCATCAGACTGGTTTTTCCGACACCGTTGGTCCCCATGACGCACGTTACTTCACCCTGCAAAGCTTCCATGGAAATCCCATTGAGGATTTGCGAGTGCCCATAGTGCAAAGTCAGATCGGTCAGCTTCAACATTTTCTAGCGCCCCAGATAGACATCGATGACGTCCTGATTTGATGTCACGTGATCAAGACTGCCCTCGGCTAATACTGATCCTTCATGCAAAACCGTTACTTTGCAGTTCAGGCGCCTGACAAATTCCATGTCATGTTCAACGACCACAACCGCGCGGGTCCTTGCAGCTTGAACCAGCAAGTCTGTGGTATGTTCGCGCTCTTGCGGGGTCATGCCTGCGGCGGGTTCGTCAACCAACAGCAGACGTGGGTCCTGCGCAAGCAGCATGCCAATTTCCAACCATTGCTTCTGCCCGTGGCTCAGTTCACCTGACTTCCGGCTCAGTTCCAGATAAAGCCCAATTTCGGTGGCTAGGTCCTCGACCTTCTGCAAATCACTTTTGGACGGACGGTAAAGCAGCACACCAACCCAGCCACGATTTTTCTTTAGCGCCATTAGTAGATTATCGCGCACGGACTGATCCTCGAAAACCGTGGGCTTCTGAAACTTCCGCCCGATTCCCGCCTGCGCGATTTTTGCCTCGGTCATATCCAACAAAGATACGGACTTTTCACCCCATATGACCCGCCCCTCATCCGGCCGGGTCTTGCCGGTGATGATGTCCATAAACGTAGTCTTGCCAGCCCCATTCGGGCCAATCACGGAACGTAGCTCCGCTTCACCAATCTGGAAGGACAAGTTGTTGATAGCGCGGAACCCGTCGAAGGTAACCGATACGCCACTTACTTCTAACAAGGTGCTCATTGGCTGGCCTCTTTCTCACGCAAAGCGCCTTCATCCGGTCCCAGATTGGCACCATGCCGATCAGGATGACGCTGGTTGGTATACAAGTCGAACAAACCTCCGATACCTTGCGGAGCAAACAGCGTGACCAGCACGAAGGACACACCCAGCAGCACTTGCCACCAGTCGACCCATTTGATCGTGTAAAAGCCAAGCAGGATATCCGGGGCCTGCCCGCCCGTGAACCACGTGCTCAGCAGGCTGACAAAAGCCGCGCCGATGACCGCACCATACAGGCGGCCCCGGCCGCCGATAGCGACCCAGACGGCCAGATATATTGAGGCGATGGGGGCCATCTCCTCGGGGTTGATAATGCCAGCCTGCGGATAATATAGCGCACCCGCGATTGCGGCGATGCAAGCCGTCAGGGTGAAGACAGCCAACTTGTAGGCTTCGACCGAATAGCCGAGGAACCGAACCCGCGCCTCGTTGTCTCGAATACCGCGCAGGACTGAGCCGAACTTGCCCGACACGATCCATGCCGCCAGCATGTAACCCAGTCCCAACGCCAAAGCCGAAGCCCACAGGAACCAGAGCGAAACAACGTCCTGAGAGACAGTGACACCGGGCAGGTTCTGCAAGCCGGACAAGCCATTGTTGCCGCGCAAACCGCTGTCGTTCTGAAACAGATACAGCGCCAGAGCCAGCGTCATTGCTTGCGTCAGGATCGACAGATAGACGCCGGTCACTCGACTGCGGAAGGCCAGCCAGCCAAAGATCAGTGCCAGCAGGCCAGGCACCACAACGACCAGTATCAACTGCAGCGTCAAGCTGTGCGAAAACGCCCAGATCAGCGGGAATTCGGATGATCCGACTACGCCGAAAATCTGAGTGCCGATGGCGTCCACAACTTCGGCAGGCGTTGCCGGAATGTCGGCTTGTGACAATGACTCGACCACGATCAGCCGGGTGCGTTCATACATCAGCCACATGCCGATCATATAGCCACCGAGCCCGAAGAAAGCGAAATGGCCTAGTGATAGAATGCCGGTGAAACCCCAAACCAGATCCATCGCGACAGCGATCAAACACAGGCACAGGGTCTTGCCCAGCGTTTTGACGAAACTGGTTGAGATCACACCGATCCCGAACCCTTCGGACAGGACAGTTACACCCAGCGTGAACAGCGACAGGATGGCCAGAAAGACCAGTACAGATGGGTTCTTAGCAACAAAACTACGCTGCATGGTTCAATCCCCCGCCGCGCGACCTTTGAGGGCAATAATGCCTCGTGGTCGAAATTGGATGAAAATGATGATGAAGATGATCATGTAGGTTTGCGCCGCGAGCGTGTTCGACGGGTTCATCCACTCGATCCCTTTCTGCAGGAACCCGATCATCCCCGCGCCTGCCAGCGCGCCCCAGATGTTGCCGACACCACCGACAACTACGGTCATGAAACTTTGCACGATGTAGTCGTTGCCCAGATCCGATGTGACCTTGGCAAAAAGGCCAATGGCGACACCCGCGATGCCAGCAATGCCGGAGCCGAGACCGAAGGTCAGCATATTCACCCGCCCCGGGTTGATACCCATTGATCCGGCCATGCGCGGGTTCTGCGTGACCGCACGCATCTCAAGCCCCAGCCTTGTCCGTTTCATAATGTAAAGGAACAGCCCCAGAAAGATCAGCGCCAGTACGAAGATCGCAATGCGGATATAGCTGATCGAAACCACATCGTTCATCACCCACGCCCCGTCCAGCCAACCCGGAGCTGTCAGAGGGCGGGCCTGTGTACCAAAGATATTCTTGGCCAGTTGCTGCAAGGCAATCGAGATACCAAAGGTCGCCAGCAGTGTTTCCAACGGGCGGGCATAAAGCCAGCGGATCACCAGGCGCTCCATGGCAACGCCCATGGCAAACGTGACGGCAAAGGCCATTGGGATGGCAAGGATGATCGATACCGTATGGTCGGGGACGAACTGCTGAACGACGTACCCCGTATAGGCGCCCATCATGATGAATTCGCCATGGGCCATGTTGATTACACCCATCACTCCGAAAGTGATGGCCAACCCAATGGCGGCAAGGAAATAGATCGAGGCCAGAGAGACTGCGTCCAACGTCAGGTCGAGCGTCTGGTTTAGGCCAACTTTCAGCTCGATCTTCTTTAACGCTTTTTCGGCAGCGGCGGTTACTTCGGTGGACGGCTCGGCATAAGTCTCAAAGAACACATGCGCACCCAGCGCCGTGTCGATATCGGCCTCAGTTACCAACGCAGGAACAAGTCCGGCTTCGGCCAGAGTGCTGTAGGCTTGCGCGCGCGCAGTATTCTCGTTCAGTTGCGCGACCGGGATGCCCCCTACGCGGCCACCATCAATGTTCGCGGCCAAATCCAGGCGGATGTCGTCAGGCAACACAGGGGGCGCAGCCAAGTCACTCGCGACCAACAGGTGGTATGCGTCGTCCCGGGACAAGGCGTCTGATCCGGGTTCCAGAACGATGGCGACGTTAACATCCGATGGCAGGTCCGCAGCGGTCTTTCGTGAGGTCACGAGTAACGGGTTCAACGCCGCGCGGACGTCGACACCCAGATCGTTCGACATTTCTTCAATTGCAGCCACGCGGGCCGCAACGTCTTCGTCATATCCAATAGTCAGCAGCCGTTCGAGCCGTTGCTTCTGGGCCTTCAAATCCACATCTGGCTCATCCTCGATCGAGGCACGAAGAGGTTCGAGAAGTGCGCCTTCGGGATCACGTTGAATGGATTTTAGTGCGGCCAGGCGCTTCTTTCGGTCCGGGTCGGTCAACTGGAACTGCACCAGTGCTGTCCCGATCATAGCGCGGATACCGCTGTTGGGTTTCAATTGCTTCAGGTCGGATTTCTCAAAGGTACCGACCACTTCGCCCGTGTCGAAATCGGTCAGTTCGTACAACCGTCCTTCGGCCGTTTTTCCGGCAAAGAACAGGCCATCAGATTTGCGCACCCACATGTCTTTGGCGGCCCATGTTTCAAGCATCACCTGCGCTTGCGGCAGCCCACTGGCGGCAAGCGCATCAATCGCCGGTTTGATCGTCTTGCGCGAGCTTTTGACAATGATCTCCTGATGATCCTGCAAGATCGGCTGCAGGCCACCCTCTTGCGCGTTGGCGTTCAGGCAGGCGAAGAGAATTGCCAGGCCCGCAAGGAATAGTCTTAACATGTGGTGAAACCCGCGTGTCTTTGGGCAAGGCGGGCGATCACACCCGCCTTGCGTACGATTTAGTAGTTCGACAAGGTTTGAACGCAGCTCACGGTCTCGGTGTTGTACATACCGCAGCCGAGATCTTTCCAATCCGATTTCAGCACTGACGATTCAGGCAGAAAGTCGGTCCATGCATCGCCCGGCACAATGTCGGTTTCGCTGATGATATCGAACTGGCCGTCTTCCTGAATCTCACCAATCAGAACCGGCTTAGCCAGATGGTGGTTCGGCAACATCACAGCAGTACCGCCGGTCAGGTTCGGGAATTCCTGCCCGTACATGGCGGCGCGCACAGCGTCTACTTCGGTCGAGCCGGCTTCGGTCGCGGCATTCACCCACATGTTGAAGCCTATGTAATGCGCCTCCATAGGATCGTTGGTCACCCGTTCGTCACCCATGGTGGCTTTCCAGGTTTCGACAAATTCGGCATTCACATCAGTATCCGCCGACTGGAAATAATTCCAAGCCGCCAAATGGCCGACGAGGTTGGTGGTATCGAGACCGGACAGTTCTTCCTCACCAACCGAAAAGGCCACGACCGGAATGTCATCTGCCGAAACACCGGCTGCAGCCAGTTCTTTATAGAAACCAATGTTGGCGTCTCCGTTGATGGTCGAGATCACACCAACCTTTTTGCCATCTTCGCCCAGTGCAACGACGTCAGATACGATCTTGGACCAGTCAGAATGGCCAAAGGGGGTGTAGTTGACGAAGATATCCGCGTCCGCAATACCCTTTTGCTTAAGGTAGCTTTCCAAAATATTGTTGGTGGTCCTGGGATAGACGTAGTCCGTGCCGAGCAGAGCGAATTTCTCGACCCCCAGTTCCTCCAGGAAATAATCGGTCGCAGGGATCGCCTGCTGGTTCGGGGCCGCACCGGTATAAAAGACATTTTTGGAGCTTTCTTCGCCCTCATACTGAACCGGATAGAACAGCAAACCATTCAGCTCTTCGATCACAGGCAGTACTGATTTGCGGCTGACCGAAGTCCAGTTGCCAAATATTACATCCACCTCGTGGACGGTCAGCAGCTCACGCGCTTTTTCCGCGAACAGCGGCCAATCCGATGCGGGATCCACAACAACGGCCTCAAGCTGCTTGCCTAAAAGACCACCTTTGGCGTTTTGCTGGTCGATCAGCATCAGCATGGTGTCTTTCAGAGTAGTCTCTGAGATTGCCATCGTGCCCGACAGCGAATGCAGCACTCCGACCTTGATCGTGTCTTCGTCCGACAACGCAGCGGTGGCTATGGCAGCAAAGACAACCGATCCGGCGAGCGTGGATTTGAGCGATTTCATGTAATCCTCCTGGCGGGGCCGGGAGAGAGGGCTTGCACAAAGGCACACTCTGCTTCTACCTGATCCCCGCAACTGTTGTTGCGTTCCGTGTGGCGGCTGTGTTCGAGGTCCAATTCGCGCAGCCGTCACACACCCCCGGGTCATTTCCGCGGTGGCACCCATACGGTTTCTGCATTGCAGCAAGGTTGGCAACTTACCTTTAGCCCAATTTGGGAAATCGGCGAGAAGCGCATATTTTTTCATCTAAGTCGAAGGTTGCTGTCTAAAATTTAGACACACGAAGTGGAAATAAGCTGATTCCGACACTGCAGATTAGTGTTCCGACACTACAACAGAGAAACAGGTGGCACCAAACGACGCGCTAAAGGTGCCCTATTACACAAGTTGCAGCCATATTGCCCACGCATAGCACGGTACCGCCACGTGCTGCAGGCACCGTCAGCTTAAGCACCAAGCAATTGGGCAACAGGACTGTACTGGACAGATTTCGCCAGTCTGGGTCCTTTAAATGCCTATTCCCAAGAACGATCACACCGGATCTTGATGCGGTTCTTCTGAACACGGCGGGCGGTGTGACCGGAGGTGATTCATTCCGATTTTCTTGCAAGGCAGCAAAAAGCACGGCGCTGACCTTGACGACACAAGCCTGCGAGCGCGCCTACAAAGCCCAGCCCCAAGAATGGGGCCAGATTACAAATCATTTGACGGTTGAATCTGGTGCCCGGCTGAACTGGTTGCCGCAAGAAACCATTCTGTACAACGGCAGCGCTTTGGACCGACGCCTTAGGATCGACATGGGGCTTGATGCTGAAATGCTGATGGTCGAGCCGCTGGTCTTTGGGCGCGCTGCCATGGGCGAGACGCTGACCGGCATCCGCTTGCGCGATAGAATCGAGATTCTGCGCGAGGACACGCCAGTGTTTCTCGATGCGATTAGGTTCTCTGGTGATTGGCATACGCACGTATCCAAGCCGCATATTACAAACGGCGCAGGGGCGATGGCGCTAATCGTCTTAGCGTCGAGTTCTGCCGAAGGTCATCTGAAACCTGTGCGGGCAATGCTACCGGACACCGCAGGGGCAACCGTGATCCGGAAAGACCTATTGGTCATTCGCATTCTGGCAGACAACAGCTTTGCACTGCGTCGAACGCTGATACCAGTTCTACACCGTCTGAACAAAGACACATTGCCCCGATGCTGGATGCTCTGACATGAACCTGACCCCTCGTGAAATAGACAAATTGCTGGTCGCCATGGCAGCCGAGGTCGCTCGAAAACGACTGGCCCGCGGCGTCAAGCTGAACCACCCCGAGGCCATTGCGTTGATAACCGACGCCGTGGTCGAAGGCGCGCGCGATGGCCGTTCGGTCGCCGACATGATGCAAGCCGGGGCTGAAGTGATCTCCCGGGGCCAATGCATGGAAGGCGTGCCCGAGATGATCCACGAGGTGCAGGTTGAAGCCACTTTCCCGGATGGCACAAAACTTGTGACTGTCCACAACCCCATTCGCTAATTTCCAAAGGAGTCACCCATGAACCGTATGCTGTTTCCCGCTCTCATTCTGGCTGGTCCGGCCATGGCCCATTCGGATACCCAAGTTCACGCCCATGGCAGTGATTACGCCGCGCTCGCAGCTGGGTTGGCTTTGATCGCGGTCATCGCCATTACCGTGATTTTGAAGCTGCCGAAATGATCCCGGGTGAGATCATTCCGGCCGAAGGCTCACTGACGCTGAACGCAGGGCGCAGCAGCCGTCTTGTTATTGTCGCCAATACCGGCGACCGACCAATACAGGTCGGCAGCCACTACCATTTTTCCGAAGCAAACCCGGCTCTGGATTTTGATAGGTATGCAGCTTTGGGTATGCGGCTGGACATCCCGGCGGGCACTGCGGTGCGATTTGAGCCAGGCCAAACTCGCGAAGTTATGCTGGTGCCATTTGAGGGGCGCCGGCACATCTACGGTTTCAATATGCACATCATGGGGGCTTTGAAAGATGCCGGGCAAGATCAGCCGGAGTGACTATGCCTCCATGTTCGGCCCCACGGTCGGCGACAAAGTACGATTGGCAGATACCGATCTGATCATCGAAGTAGAAAAAGACCTTATCGTGGAGCGCGCAACGACTGCGCGTTTCAGCGAGACCGGTCACCGCGAAGATGTCTATGGGGAAGAGGTCAAGTTCGGTGGTGGTAAAGTCATTCGAGATGGGATGGGGCAGTCTCAGGCCACGCGTGCCGAAGGCGCCGTGGACACGGTGATCACCAATGCTCTGATCGTGGATCACTCGGGTATCTACAAGGCGGATGTCGGCCTAAAGGACGGGCGCATCGCCAAGATTGGCAAAGCCGGAAATCCGGATACACAGCCCGGCGTAGACATCATCATCGGCCCCGGCACCGAGGCCATCGCTGGCGAGGGTCGCATCCTGACGGCTGGCGGGTTCGACAGCCATATTCACTTCATCTGCCCTCAACAGATAGAGGACGCGCTGCATTCTGGCCTGACGACCATGCTTGGTGGCGGCACTGGCCCGGCACATGGCACTCTGGCGACCACATGCACCCCGGGCCCATGGCATATCGGCCGGATGTTGCAGGCGGCAGATGCTTTTCCCATGAATCTTGCTTTCGCGGGCAAGGGAAATGCTTCGCTTCCCGCTGCTCTAGAGGAACAGGTAAAAGCCGGAGCTTGTGCCCTGAAACTGCACGAGGACTGGGGCACGACTCCGGCGGCCATCGACTGCTGCCTTGCGGTCGCTGATGCGATGGACGTTCAGGTGATGATCCACACCGACACGCTCAACGAATCCGGGTTTGTTGAAAATACAGTTGCCGCGATAAAGGGCCGTACTATCCACGCTTTCCATACCGAAGGCGCGGGCGGCGGCCACGCCCCCGACATCATCAAAATCTGCGGTGAGGACCATGTCCTACCCTCCTCTACCAACCCGACGCGGCCCTTTACGGTGAACACGGTAGAGGAACATCTCGACATGCTGATGGTCTGCCATCACCTCGACAAATCCATCCCCGAGGATGTGGCCTTTGCTGAAAGCCGCATTCGGCGTGAAACCATCGCGGCTGAAGATATCCTGCACGACATGGGTGCCTTCAGCATCATCGCTTCTGACAGTCAGGCGATGGGGCGCGTTGGCGAAGTTCTAATTCGCACCTGGCAAACGGCTGATAAAATGAAGAAACAGCGAGGCCGCCTGCCGGAGGAATCCGGTGACAACGACAACCTGCGCGTTCGCCGTTACATCGCCAAGTACACGATTAACCCTGCGGTTGCCCATGGCCTCAGCCACGAGATTGGCAGCATCGAGGAAGGAAAACGCGCCGACCTGGTTCTATGGGACCCTGCCTTTTTTGGAGTGAAGCCTGAGATGGTTTTGCTAGGCGGCACCATCGTTTGTGCACAGATGGGTGATCCCAATGCTTCGATACCCACCCCGCAGCCGGTTTATAGTCGGCCAATGTTCGGTGCCTATGGTCGATCCGTTGAAAACTCAGCAATCACCTTTGTGTCGCAAGCCGCGCTGGCGGACGGGATCGGTGATACACTAGGATTGGCAAAGCAGACCGTGGCTGTCCAAAACACGCGAGAGATTGGCAAACAGGATCTTCTGCTCAACAACGCGACACCTCATGTCGAAGTTGATCCAGAAACCTACGAAGTCCGAGCAGATGGCGAACTGCTGACCTGCCAACCCGCCGAAGTACTGCCCATGGCACAGCGATACTTTATGTTCTGACTAAAAATTATGCTGCATTGCACAGCGCGCAACGCAGAAATGACCAAACACCCACTTCAATGTGAGGCCGATATGACAGATATTAATGCCCAAGGGAGGACCAACGTTTACGAGGGTCCAAATGGCACACTCAGCAACACAATCTCACGCGCGCTTTTCGCTGCCCGGTCTGATCGCGTCCATCACAGCATCAGTCTACGGGGCTCTGATCAGTGTGGCCGAAGCTCAATCGCGCGTTCGGCAAGTCGAATTCCTGCAATCGCTCAGCGACGAAGAGTTGAAAAAACGCGGCCTATCACGCGAACGGATCGTGCACCGGGTGTTTGCGGATTCAATCTGGCTCTGACTATTTCTGCTCCAGAGGAGGCGACGGTATGACCGCCCTGCTCTGCACCGCACGCCGTTACTCGGATCATATGCACAGCGACTCCGCAGATTGCCTGTCGCTGACTTATGACGATCGTTTTTTGCGTCGCAAGGTTCTGACCTGTGAAAGTGGCGAACAAATACTCGTCGATCTGGCGCAAACCACCTCGTTGAACCACGGTGGCACGTTGATTCTGGACGACGGTCGCGAAGTGGAAATACAGGCTGCACCCGAAGCACTGCTTGAGGTTTCCGCTCCGGACCTGACACGCATCGCGTGGCATATTGGCAATCGCCACACGCCCTGCCAGATCGAAAAGGATCGTCTGCTGATCCAGATCGATCATGTGATCCGAGATATGCTATTGAAAATCGGAGCCGCAGTGCGCGAGGTGCACGAACCGTTCAACCCCGAAGGCGGAGCCTATGGCCACGGCAGGACACATGGCCACGCCCACTGACGCCGATATCCTGACGCTGACCCAGTGGTTGTCTCCGGCATACCCTGTGGGGGGATTTGCTTATTCTCATGGGTTGGAAGCTGCAATTGACGAAGGAGCGGTCGCCAGTTCCCAAGACGCCGAAGCCTGGGTTTCAGATGCGCTGGAACACGGATCTGGATGGAATGATACTCTGTTCGTGGTGTCCGCATACAACGCGCGGGACAAAGATGAACTTTTTAGCATCGATGCCAAGGCACGGGCTATCTGCGCGTCATCCGAAAGGAAAATGGAAACCGAACTGCTGGGACAGGCATTCGGGACTGTCACAGGAGAGGTCTGGGATATAGACATCCAACAGCTTTCCTACCCAGTTTCAGTAGGTCACGCCGCGCGTCTACAAAACCTCCCCCTACTGCTGACGACGAAGATGTATCTACAAGCATTCGCAAGCAACTTGGTCGCTTGCGCAACGCGTCTTGTGCCGCTGGGGCAAACCGACGCGCAGAAACTAATCCGTAATTTGACACCGCTATGTGCTCATATCGTCGAAAAGGCGCAAATGGCAGGCTTGGAAGAATTGAGTTCGACTGCGTTCCTGACGGACATCGCGTCGATGAGACACGAAATACAGTATTCAAGGATATTCCGAACATGAGCAGTATGAACGGCCCTCTTCGCGTTGGCATCGGCGGTCCGGTTGGAGCCGGAAAGACCACTTTGACCGCTGCCTTGTCTGAAGCCCTGCGCGATGCTTGTTCAGTGGGCGTCATCACCAATGACATTTACACGCAGGAGGATGCCGAAGCGCTGGTGCGCATGCAGGTCCTTCCCCAAGATCGGATTATCGGCGTCGAAACGGGCGGTTGCCCACATACAGCAATCCGCGAGGACGCATCGATAAACCTTGCAGCTGTCGCTGAAATGCAGGAACGCCATCCCGATCTTGATATCGTTCTGATCGAAAGCGGCGGCGACAATCTGTCGGCTACTTTCAGCCCGGAACTCGCAGACCTTACAATCTATGTGATCGACGTCGCCGCTGGAGAGGAAATCCCGCGAAAAGGCGGACCGGCAATAACAAAATCCGACATCCTGGTCATAAACAAAACCGATCTGGCGCCGCATGTAGGCGCTTCACTGGAGGTAATGGAACGAGATGCAGCCAGAATGCGCAAAGGGCGGCCATTTTTGTTCTCGTCCCTTCGCCACAAAAAAGGGGTCGACGCAATTGTTGACCTCTTGGTGAAGCAGGGTGGGGTAATAATTTCAGAAGTGAATTAGCTCCCAGAACGGAGATGCCAAATTGTCGGCACCTAAACCCGACTGGAGAGGCCGAAGGTACAGTCTTTAATTTTCACGTTTGTCTGGATGTTATGTTTTGTCTTCACTCATCGGCTGTCCGTATAGGAAGCGCACTAGCCAACCTAGACAACTATCCGTAACCATAACATTCTTCGGTGCCGATTTGTTGCGCGCTACGCGACTTTCGCCCTCGGATATTCCTGCGTGATGCGCGAAACTGCGATGTCTGTTGTGGGCTCGGTTCGGTTATTCGCAAAGTACTCGTGAGCGTCTGCTGTGCGGACAAAGTGAGCCTTCGCTGCGGTGGAGCGAATCTCGGCTTTCTAGCTTCAGAAACTGATTGAGATCTGATCCCCTCAGCCTAGCCTCAGCACTTAGGCAGTGCTTGGCTCAGCACTTTGGTGTCTTTTGCGAATTTCCGAAAAATAATTGACAATTTTGGACGCTGTTTTACAAAATCGGCCATGACGCAGCCAATAGATCGCAAGTTAGACATAGTTGTTTTGGTGAGTTCGCATTTTAATGTTTCGGCGACAACGTCTTTCGTGGATCCATTCAGAGTAGCAAATTACCTGACGGGTTCAGCTCGATTTTCTTGGACCTATGTCTCAGACCCTGGTGGTCCAATTGAATCGAGCAGCGGCTTGGTCGTTGACACTGCCCCATTGGCGGAGGTGGTGAGGCGCAAGCCTTGGATGGTTCTGGTGAGTACAAGTTGGACACCTGAGCGTCACGGGACACCTCAGTTCAAGGTAGCACTACAGAAATGGGAATCGGGTGGAGCAATCGTTGGAGGTTTGGATACTGGCGCGATTGTTCTTGCGACGGCTGGACTACTCAAAGGAAAGACCGCAACGGTTCACTATGAACACATCGACGCCTTTGCCGAAACGGCCCATGACACCACCGTGTCAGAGAACATGATTATTATGCATGGAAAGATTTTCACTTGTTGCGGGGGTTCTGCAGCAACCGATCTGGGATTGCGGTTTGTACATTCTGTCGTTGGTGAGAGTATCGCCAATGCATCTGCTCGATACCTTTTTCATCACAATGTGCGCGGAGAAGGCCAATCACAGAACCCCAAAGACATGGAACCGCTGGGGTACGTCACCTCTGGGGTGGTAAGGGACGCGATCGATTTGATGGAGGCGCACTTGGAAGCCACTTTGTCGATCCCTGAAATATCAGCGAGGTTGAAGATTTCGCAACGACAACTTAGCCGATTGTTTCAGCAATTTGTCCATAAGTCGCCGATCGAGTATTACCGCGACATTCGCCTTGATCGCGCGCGCGGATTAGTGACGCAAACTGAGCTTAAGTTCAGCGAGATTGCGGAAGCATCAGGGTTTAATGGACAGGTTCATTTCAGCCGGGCATACCGCAAACGATTTGGATTGACACCCAGTGCGGATCGCATTGAAGGCCGCACCCCGTTCGAGTTTCGCGCTTGGCCAATGTTCAATCCCGACATCAAGTCCGAAGGTGTTGGGTAGCTTTTTGCATCGCTGTAAGCATCTTGTCGCGTTGCGCTGATAACTCTTCGGTACTTTGCCCCTGAGTTTGATCGTTAATGCCATCGACCAGTTTATTGATGACATCCTCATCAAGACGAGGGTCGCCCAGGTCGTCCCACCAGCCATTGAATGTGTCTTTGAAATGGTCACAGAAAGCCTGCAGGCCACCATCGCCTGCGCCTAAGTGAAAAAGGGTTGTCGGACCCATCGCGGCCCACCGCAGTCCCGGGCCAGCCCACATCGCTTTATCGATGTCTTCGACACTGGCGACACCTTCGACCGCCATATGAACGGCCTCGCGCCAAACCGCGGCTTGCAAACGGTTCGCGACATGTCCTGGCATGCCTTTCTTGATCCGGATCGTAATTTTACCAATGTCTTTGTAGAAAGCTTCTGTGCGGTCCAAAACATCTGAACCGGTGGATTCGTTGACGGTCAATTCGACCAGTGGGATGAGATGCGGTGGGTTAAATGGATGACCTAGGATCAATTTGCTGGGATCGCGCCATCCCTCTTGCAAAGCTTCAAGCGTTAGGCCGGAAGTTGAGCTTGAAACTATTGCGTCAGGGTTCAACTCTGGCTCAATCCCGGCATAGGTCGAATGCTTGATTGGCAGTCTTTCTGGCACGTTCTCCTGAACAAATTGCGCGCCTTGGACAGCCGCCTCGGCGGTTGAAACGAAAGTGATAGCGTCAGGTGTGGCCCTATCTGTGAGATTCAATTCGTCCAATGCCGGCCAGGCCTTTTGGATATAAGAGCGAACGGATGCTTCGGTATTCGGATCGGGGTCAAAGACCGTCACGCTACGGCCCGAGGCGAGAAACAACGCTGCCCAGCTTGCCCCTATCACACCGGCTCCAAGAATGGCGGTTCTTTCAATTTCTGACATCATAACAGTCCCGGATTAAGTGGGGAGGCCGCCGTCAGGCCACCGTCCACTGTGAACAACTGGCCGGTTGCAAAAGACGAGTCGTCAGAGGCCAGCCACACAGCCATCGCTGCAATATCGGCAGGTTTGCCAAAGCGTTTGACCGCGTGGCGGGCCAGCGCGTCGGATTTGGCCTTTTCTGGGTCATGCGCGAGGTCGAACGCTGCGTCCAGCATGCCCGTTTCAATCCATCCCGGGCAGATCGCATTGCTGCGCACCGCTGGTCCGTGGTCCACTGCAATAGAGCGTGTGAGCCCATGCACAAACGCTTTTGACGCATTGTAGAGCGCCATCGATGGGTCCGCGGCATTGCCCGAGATCGAACCGATGTTGATGATCGAGCCACCTTGCGACATTTCTGGAATGAAGGCGCGACAACAGTTAAAAACGCCTCGCGCATTTACGCCCATCACTAAGTCCCAATCCGCGTCTGTGCTTTCGGTCACTGTTTTTTCGACCTGAACGCCGGCATTGTTTACAAGGATATCGGTCCCACCGACTATACTGACGATCTGTGCAACGGCTTCGGCGTCGGACACATCCAGTGTGTACCAAATTACGTTTTCCGGCAGATCATCGGGTTGAGGGCCGCGCCCACAGGTAGTGACAGCGGCCCCTTCAGCCATGAACGCCTCAACAATTCCCCGCCCAATTCCCTGCTTGCCGCCTGAAACAAAGGCGCGTTTTCCAGCCAACCGCATCAGTGCGCCACCATGACGTGACGGATCGCAGTATAAGCATCCAATGCATAGACCGACATATCGCTGCCCGTGCCCGAGCCTTTCATCGCGGCCCATGGCATCTCGGGGGTCGCGATCCCATGCGTGTTTACCCACGCAAACCCATAGCGCAGCTTGGACGTCATTTGCATCGCGCGTCCAACATCCCGTGTCCAGACCGATGAGGCCAACCCGTAAGGCCCGTTGTTGGCAATCTTCAACGCCTCTTCTGCGTCAGAAAAACGGGAGACAGTTACAACAGGTCCAAACACCTCGTTGCAAGCTATCTCCGCAGTATTGTCTACGTCGGCGATGACTGTCGGCTGGTAGAAAAACCCGTATTCTTCGCCAAACGCCCCCCCTGCAACGATTTCAGAATTGCCTCGCGCTCGGTCTACAAAACCTGCAACTCGATCTCGCTGAGTGGCAGAAACCAGAGGACCCATTTCTGTTCCCTCGGCTTTCGGCGCACCAATCTGGATCTGAGCGACCTGATCAGCAAGGGCTGCCACAAGCCTGTCGTAGGCACTGTCTGCGACCATCACGCGGCAAGGCTGTGCGCAGTCCTGACCGGCATTGAAGTAACTGCCATAACGGATCGTCTCGGCCACGGCGTCAAGATCAGCATCATCAAAGACAATGACCGGTGCTTTGCCGCCCAACTCCAGATGAACGTGTCTAATCTGCTGGGACGCTGCCCGCATTGCGGCCATGCCGGTCGCCGGCGATCCCGTAACGCTGATCCCTTCCATCTGTGGACTGTTCATCAGGGTATTCCCGACGCTGGGTCCACGACCGTGGATCACGTTGAGCACACCTTTTGGCAGGATTTCTTGCAACAATTCAGCCAGACGCAGAGTAGAAAGGGGCGTTATCTCGGACGGTTTCAACACAACAGAACATCCCGCCGCGATTGGTGCGGCAATCTTCCAAGACGCCATCATCAGCGGATAGTTCCAAGGCGCTATGGCCGCTACGGGACCAATTGGATCGCGCCGGATCATCGAGGTATGACCCGCAACATATTCGCCAGCAGCAGACCCCATCATGGTCCGCGCAGCACCAGCGAAAAAGCGAAAGACATCAATCGTCAGCGGCATTTCGTCATCATGAGCCGATGGCCAGGGTTTTCCAACATCCAGGCTTTCAAGTTCTGCCAACTCCTGGCTGTTCGCCTCGATAACATCAGCTATGTGAAGCAACATCGCGGCGCGTTCCGCGGGGGTCGTACCCGAAAAGGTCTCAAATGCCTCTTGTGAGCCACGCACGGCGGCCTCGATCTGTGCATCGCTGGCTTCATTTACTGTGCATATGATTTCGCCTGTTGCGGGGTTCAGGATTTCCAACGTCTCTTCGGTGCCAGCGACCAATTCGCCATTGATCAACATTTTCGTCTGCATAAGCGTCTCCTCAAAACCCAACCTGATCGCCGCCTTTTAGTGCGAGCCGCATGCGCGCTTCTGCTGGCGTCGCGACCGTAAGGCCAAGGTTTTCTACGATTGATCGGATGCGCGTGACCTGCGCCGCGTTGGATTTGGCCAACTCACCTTTGCTGATGAACAGGCTGTCTTCGAGACCAACCCGAAGGTTTCCGCCGCGCAATGCACTTTGGGTTGCAAAAGGCATTTGGTGACGGCCAGCGGCAAGGACAGACCATTCGTAGTTCTCTGCCCCGAACAGCTTGTCCGCTGTGTTGTGCATGTGGGTTAGATGGTCTGCATCCGCGCCGACGCCACCCAAGATGCCGAACACCATCTGAATGAAAAAAGGCGGTTTGATCAGGCCTTGATCCACGAACCATTTGACGTTGTAGAGATGGCCAAGATCATAGCATTCGAACTCGAACTTGGTGCCATGATCACCACCAAGTTTTTCAATGGCGTAACGAATTGTTTTGAAGGTGTTCGGAAAGATGAAGTCCTCTGTCATCTCCAGGAATGGCTGTTCCCAATCGTGCTGAAACTCGGTGTATTTCTGCAGCATCGGAAAGATGCCAAAGTTCATGGAACCCATGTTGAGAGATGCCATCTCTGGGCTTGTTGAGGTCGCCGCCAGCAGGCGCTCATCCATCGACATACCCAAACCGCCGCCGGTAGAGACATTCATCACCACATCAGTGGACTGTTTGATCACGGGCAGGAACTGCTGAAATAGCTCGGGTCGGGGGTCGGGTTTTCCGGTCTCTGGATGCCGTGCGTGCAAGTGAATGATCGACGCGCCGGCTTGGGCCGCTTCTATACTTGCTGTCGCAATCTCGGCGGGCGTAATCGGCAGATGTGGTGACATCGACGGCGTATGGATGCCCCCTGTGGGTGCGCAGGTGATGATGACGGATTTGGGCATCAGAGTTTCATCTGCTGCACTTGTGCAGACAGCCCCCCGTCCAGAACCCACAACTGACCAGAGGCATACCGTGCTTCGTCGGAAGCAAGCCAATTGACCAAGTTTGCAATGTCCGCAGGCGTCCCGTAGGTCCGCGTCGGATGAACATCGCGCACGGCCTGTTTCAGCGTTTCAATATTGCCGCCGCCGCCACCAGATCCATCTCCGTTGAAGAAGCTCTGCAGCATAGGGGTATCGATATAGCCGGGGCAGATGGCGTTTACCCGGATACCTTCGGGGCCATGATCGCAAGCCATTGCGCGGGTCAAAGCGTGTACTGCACCTTTGGTTGCGCAATAGGCCGCAAGGCCCGGATCAGCGATGAACCCATCGTAGGAGCCAAAATTGATGAGGCTTGCGCTATTCCCTGTCTTCGCCGCTTCGCGCATCAATGGGATGGCGTATTTCGAGGTCAGGAACGTGCCTGTGGAATTAACCGCAAAGCTTTGATTCCATTCCTCCAACGTGGTCTCTTCAACCGTTTTTTCGATCTCGATCCCGGCCGCGTTCACCAGGATGTCCAACTTTCCGTGTGCGGCGCGCACATGATCCATCGCCGCAACCGCGTCAGCCTCTTGCGTCACATCCAGCTTAACAAAGTGACTGCCATCTTCGTCGTGCTGGTCTAACGACCCTTCCGGTGTAAGGTCCGCGGCAAATACTGTTGCCCCTTCTTTTAGGAACCGCGCGACAATTGCACGCCCGATGCCACCGCGCGCGCCGGTCACAAGGGCAATTTTTCCGTTCAGCATCATTGGTTTCAATCCTTCAAAGGCGGATAGCGGTAACGACTAGCAGCAACCGTCCAATCCAAGTTGTTGCGGACATACTGCTGGCTTGCATCGGACGGTGGGTTGTAATCCCATGGCGCGCTGGCACCTGCCTCCATCGCGGCGTGTAACGCGCGGCGTGATTTCTGCGTGGCGATAATCTTCTTTCGCAATTCACTACCGTTCCACCGTTCGGCGACTTCGGCTGCAAAACGGGTTGCCGCATCAGCATAGTCAGGGTCTGTGGCGACATTTTTCGTTTCCAGCGGGTCAGCGTTTAGGTCGTAGAGCTGCGGCGGATCGCTATCGCAATGAATGTACTTCAACGGCCCGCGCCGGATCATGATTACGGGATAGCCTGTCATCTCGGCACAATACTCACCGATGGCTTCATCAACTGGGTCGTATTCGCCACGGGCCAAAGGCATTAGGCTGCGGCCGTCGATCGGTTCTCCGATCATCGTCTGATTACCGCCGCCAATATCGATAAAGGTCGGCAGCAAATCAACCAGCGACACTGCATTCTGCGTTGTCCCCTCTGCAACGCCCGGGCCGGCCATGACCAGTGGAACGCGCGCAGAGTGTTCAAAGAAATTCATTTTATACCACAGCCCACGTTCGCCCAGCATGTCGCCGTGATCCGCAGTTACAAACACTATGGTGTTGTCCAACTCGCCCGTCTCTTCGAGGGTCTGAATCAGCTCCCCGATCTTGCTGTCGAAGTAGCTGACATTGGCTAGATAAGCATGACGCGCGCGACGGATTTCCTCGTCGGTGAGCGGCACATATGATGCTTCGATCCCATCCATCAATCGACGCGAGAATGGGTCCTGATCCTCTGTCGCGGGTGTAAAGGACGGCATGTCGATCTCATCTTCCGAATAGAGATTCCACCATTCGGGTCGCGCAACGTAAGGATCATGCGGGTGAATGAAGCTTACCACCATCGCAAAGGGCGCATCGTTCCCACGTGCTTTGTCTCGGGCGACATCAAAGAGCCAGCGATTGGCGGCAAAGCCAACTTCATCGTCATAGTCGATCTGGAAGGTCGCATGGGCCAAACCGCTTTCCTTGACGGTCTGCATATTATGATACCACTTATCGATCCGCTCATCAGGCGCTTCCCAATCCGGGGTCCATGCGAAATCTGCGGGGTAGATATCGGTTGTTACCCTGTCTTCGAACCCATGCATTTGATCTGGGCCTACGAAATGCATCTTGCCTGAAAGGCAGGTCCTGTAGCCTAGCGATTTAAGGTAATGCGCAAATGTTGGCACCGAGGCTCTGAACTCGGATGCATTGTCGTAAGCTGCAATGCGGCTGATGTGCTGGCCCGACATAAAAGCAAACCGTGAAGGTGCACAGAGTGGAGAATTGCAGTAAGCCGCATCAAAGCGCATGCCGCGCGCGGCCAACGCATCAAGGTGGGGTGTCTTGGCAACCTTGTGCCCGTATGCCCCAGTAAAGTGCGGTGCCAATTGGTCCGCCATTATCACGAAGATGTTTGGCCGCGTCACGCAGCACCTTTTGCGTAAGCATCCAGGACCAGGCCATGGAAGTGATGTACGGCGTGCTCGGACTTGCCGGAACCATCCGGGTCATTGACGATCCGACCTTGGGTGAACGCAGGTGTGTTCATCCCGCGCTGCACACTTTCGACAAGGCTGATATCTTCGACCTGAAGAACTTCGTCCAGATAACGAATTGCGTCCAACTCCATCGCGTCGGGTTCCGGCGTCTCTAGGAAGAAGTCGTAAGTTTCAAGCGTCCGATCTGGCCCAACGGGGATGATGTTCAACACGATCATGCTTGACCGTCCCGGATACCGCATCAGGCAGGTCGTCGGATAGAGCCACCAAACCGCATGGGTTTTCACGGTGGCATTCGACACGTCATAAGCGGAATTCGGACTTGTGCCCGCGTCAGCCATATGGCTGGAGTAAATGCCGTAGGTCGTAACCTTGTAGGTGTCCATATCAACGAGGTCACAAAAATCTTTGTGCGCTGTAGGACAGTGATAGCACTCTAGGAAGTTGTCCACGACGTTCTTCCAGTTGGATTTGATGTCATAGGTCAGACGATGGCCAAAAGTGAGTTGATCCACATCCGGTGCCCAATGGCGCACTTCGGTTTCCAAGTTGCCGGATTGTTCTGACAAAGAAGCTGCCATTGGATCCAAATTGACGAAAACAAAGCCGCAAAATTCCTCGACCTGCACTCCATCGAGACAAATCTCGTCTTTCCTGAAATCTTCGAGGTTTTCGGTATGTGGCGCACGGGCCAATTGCCCATCAAGTTTATAGACCCAAGCATGATAGGGGCACATGATCCGCGTTGTATTGCCTTCGCCCGACAGCAATTCATGCGCACGGTGTTTGCAGACATTATAAAAGGCACGAAGCTTACCCTCTTTATCACGCACAACTGCAATGGGTTGGCCGGCAATATCCACTGTTACATAAGATCCCGGCTCACGTGTTTTCTCGACATGACATACCCACTGCCAAGTTTTGGAGAGGATGGCGCAAAGATCTGCGTCAAACCACTTGCGCTCGGTATAGGCAGCAGCCTGCAATGAGCTGGAGCGCGATGGATCAGCATGATAGCCAAAGAAAATTGTATCTGAATCAGTCATGATTGCGTCTCCGATGTTAGGTTAATCCTATTTCAAGTGGGATTCGGAGCTATGTTTTATCAGCCGCTAGTTTGATTATTTTCGCCAAGCATTTGGCTTTCGGGGACACCGTATTATTCCATCAGCATTGCATTTAGCTGACAAGCGAATGCTGCATACTTGCCTGCACTTGTTCAGCGGTCATTCGTGCACATTGCAGCAATCGGCAAAATGGGCTCACTGCAGTCTTTCGCTGCACTCGGCGTGAACGAGTTCTACGCGGACAAAGCGGCAATTTCACCGCCGTTTGAACCATCGCAAAGTCTTTTCACAGCATCAACTTATACCGATCCGCACATTGCACCCCTAGTCTCATCTGCTCTTCAGGTTCCGTGTCACAATACTCATGCTGGCGGGGGACACACAACTTCGATCAGAGATGGCCCGTCGCTGGAGAGACTGGCAGAGAGCGCCTTTGCAAAGCTGTCCATGTCATCTGCGCGTGTCCCAGGAACACCGTGGCCTTTCGCCAGAGATACCCAGTCCAGTGTCGGGTTCTCCACGTCAAACATAGCCTGTGCATTCTGACCATAGCTCGCCACACCGACATTTGTGAGTTCATCCCGCAGAATTTGATACCCGCGGTTTGCAAATACGATCACCGTGACGTCGAGATTTTCCCGCGCCATAGTCCACAGTGATTGTAGCGTGTACATGGCCGACCCATCCCCAGTCAGTGCTATGACTTTTCGGTCCGGGCAGGCGGTGGCCGCACCCGTTGCGCAAGGCAAACACAGCCCAATCGCGCCGCCGGTGCCAGCAAGCAGATCATGCGGGCGAGCGGTGGCTGTCGGTGGAATGACGTAAAACCCGGACGTCACGGATTCATTGCAGATGATCGCATTTTCCGGGATCAATGCTGCCAACGCCAAACCAACTTTTTCGAGGGTTAACTGCCCGCTGGGAACGTCCGGCAGATCGAGCGGATGGGTTTCTGCCACCGTTTTGCTTGTGACCCCAACCGCGTCGGCGAGCGCTTGCAGCGTCCATTCGATATCATCTGTGGGCGTGCACAGGTCCGTAATGGGGCAATTCGGCGGTTCGGGCACGCTCGGTTTCCCGGGATAGGCAAAAAAGGCGACTGGCCTGTCTGTGCCAAGCAGAGTGATCGAAGACGTTGCATCAAGCTGAGCGATCTTGGGCGATATCGGATAGACCAGTTGGTCTAGCTTTGCTGTTCCTGCGCCTTTGGAAATGCGCGGTATCAGAGTATCGGCCAACAACCGGCACCCTGTCTCGGCAGAAATTTTTCCAGCCAGTTCACGCTGCAGCCCAAACAGGGCTGATCCGCCAATCATCAGCGCGGCGTTCGGCGTCACAAGACGGGCTGCCGCGGCCTCTATGTCGACTATTGACGGTCGATGGAGGCTTTCTCCGATGTCCAAAAGGTTTGCCGCTGCGTTCGCTTCGTTCCAAGCTGTGTCGGCAGGCAAGACAAGCGTCGCGACCCGGCCGTTTTGCGACCGGGCGGCCTGAACCGCAGCCGCTCCATTCATAGCCACGTCGGTGGAATTGGATGACACGCGCGTCCAATGACTGACCGCTTGGCTGATACCGAGGATGTCTCCCTTCAAAGGGCTTTCGTACCGGAGGTGATGCGTTGCGTGATCACCCACGATGTTCACGATCCCGGACCCCGCTTTCCTGGCATTGTGCAGATTGGCAAATGCGTTGCCAAAGCCAGGCGCAAGATGCAGCAGCGTGCCCGCAACATCACGTTTCATACGAAAAAACCCATCCGCCGCACCCGTTGTTCCGCCTTCAAACAAGCAAAGAATGCAATTCATCTCCGGGTGTTCATCCAAGGCAGCAACAAAGTGCATTTCCGAGGTGCCGGGATTTGCGAAGACTGTATCCACGCCATTGTTCAAAAGGGTTTTTACGAGTGATTGAGCGCCGTTCATATTTCCTTAGCCTGATTTCAATAGTTCAATTGAGGACAATGCTCGCACGAAAAGGCCTTCTTTCTAAACATTTTTTCCTCTCGGCACGACCCTTCGCCACGAAAGGTACCGCAGCCGTTCGCGACGTGGAGCAGTCTCCGGACTTCAGGCCATTCCTTTTGGCGGAGCCAGAACTTGGAGCGAAAGCAATCGTACTTGAGGTGAGATAGGCACGGCACGGTCCTGCATCTTGATCTCAACGCCCGGCTTGGTTTCCTTCACGCCATCGAACAGGAGGCGCGCAGCAGGGCTGAACTTGCGGGTGTCAGCCATGCGGGTGATTCCCATCCCCATGCCGGAACACTCGGGACAGGCCGGGTTTGGTGGATCTGTGAGGCGATAACCGTAGCCGCCAGCGTCGTCAGGGATTCGCGGCTCTGCGATTGTACCTGACGTGGCGGCGTCTCGCAGGTCGCCGTCCGAGAACATCGAGAAGATCACTTCGGCCTTGCGCTCCGTGAACTCCCGTTCTGTTTTCCACTGGTACTGATAGTCGATGCCGTAGCAGTAGCGGCAAGGCGCGATGATGTGCTGTGTAAACTCGTTGGGGTCTGCGAGGGCGATTTGGGCCCAGAGGTTCACAATGCCCTCTGCATCCAGCATGGCCTTGCTCTCGACCTGTTTGCGGCCCTCAGCGATGGCGCGGGCAACCTTAATATTGCTTAACAATCGCGAACCTTGGGCCTCTGCTGATCCCTCTGCATATCCGGCGTCGATTGCGGCCTGTTTCGCGTTCGGATCAGCGATGCAGGCAAGCACAAAGGCCGGCTGACGCGGGTTCAGGCCGAATTTGTCGAGCCAGGTGGTGTCTGCCAGTGCTGGATTGCCTGTTGGGCTGCTCATCCCGGGGGCGGTGCCTCTTGCGCCTCAAAACCGCCCGCAAGACAGGCCAAAAAACCTGCATTAAGCAACAAAATGTAAACGCAAAAACCTTAGCACCACCACCAATGTATTTGTCTAGCTCTTTCATTAATGACTTCCGACTGACTTCCGGCCTGACTTCACCCTGGCTTCTGGCCTAATTTTTATTTATTATTTACAATTTGTTATTTGGCATCTTTTTGACTTCCGACCTGACTTCCCGACCGAATACTCGGATGGTGCGCTTTTATTTGCGTCATGTTCACTTCGTTGCTGCATATTGCGACACGTTTACTTAGTGAATGAGACAAAGGTGAACGGCACATGGGAAAGTCCATTGGTCGAGAAAGTGTCTAGCCCTGAGCTTACGATCCACCAATGCAACAAACAGTGGAAATGGCACTCATCAAACGGATCATCCCCCAACAAAGTTCGTCGAACCTGCAGTTCTCAACCGATGCTACGCAACCTCCCACAAGGCCCAATTGACAGGCTCCAAGGCAGATACGGCTCACCGCACAGCAAACCCCGTAGAAACCGCCAATGCGGGCTCCACAATGGCTCCAAAGATCGATCATGAAGATACGCATTAAAGAAATCCGGCAAGCCAAAGGGATTACTCAGGACGAACTTTCAGTGAAGGTTGATTTATCTCGATCTTATTTGGCGCAATTAGATAAGGGGACACGTCAACTCTCCACCAAGAAGCAGGCTATTATTGCCGCAGCCCTTGATGTGGAGCCAACTGAGATTGAAGATTTAAGCGCACCCGACAAAGACGACGAGGCGCTTCTTCTCGAGGCGTTCCGTGCCCTTTCCCCCGAACAGCGAAAAGCTTGGCTCGAATGGGCGAATATAGCTAAGGGGTCCGCCCTGGATAAAGAGTGAATGTTTTATACACCATGCCAATTGGATCAACCGATCTTGTGCACCGAGAAAAACGGCAGATTAAAGATTCACCGGGGCACGGACTGCAAGAAGGTGAAGGTCGAAGATCTGGAAAACCAGATCGAAGGAAAGGCCGCATAATCGGCGGGTATAAAACCCAGATATGGGGAAGAATGTGGGGCAGCTTAGGTTTCCCTTTTTTAATTCCCTTATTTTACAGGCGTTTAAAATAAAGTTTTGGTGCGGGCGGTGGGACTCGAACCCACACGGGCATACGCCCTTCAGATTTTAAGTCTGATATGTCTACCATTCCATCACGCCCGCACGGCGCAGTCCCCAAAGAACGTGCAATTTCCTTACTAGCACAGCGGGATGAGAACAATGCGCTTTGACGCAGATGGGGCAGGATTTTTTGGTGGAAAGCCGTGCCCCCTGTCTGACGCCGCCGTCAATGAGCGGCAGAGCCCCTCCTCTGATCAGAAGTCACATACCAAGCGATTCATGGATCTATCCGACACCGTCTTTTCCTCAGCTAAATCTTCTACAATCCAGACCAGGCACGAAACAGGATCGAAGAACGGAGGAAACACAGCAACACAAGACGCACCGACAGTGCAATGGGGCACCGCCCGCCAGCGTAGGAAACCTTCGTGTCGACCGACCAAGGTCACGAAGCAACAACCAAACTGAATCATTCGAGTGAGGCTGATCAGGAGATGAGCGCCTGCAATATGTCTTCCAAACGCTCTCTGCAATTGCGGTCTCACAGGTAAAAACGATCTGTGAGACAACAGCAAATCGCTTCAAATTACCTAGGCATTCTACATTCCATAGGGTCGTAGAATGACATCCATTTCACAACTTTCATCGTTTACAAATAATAACATTCATTTTAATGATTGTGAATGGATCAAATTTCTTTTTCTCGACGCAGTTTCATGTTCAATGCCACGTGCCTCGCGGCACTTGGAGCTCAAGCCAGGATCGTACAGGCAGAGTTGCAGCTCGGTCCTTCAGCCCGAATTACAACCCTGTCAGACGGACACCTGTCATTGCCACATGATGTTGTTTTCGGAGCCATGCCCAAAGAGGAGCTCGAGCAAATCCTGATCCGCAATCAAGCGGACGCCACCAAGTACGAGCCAGAGTGCAACCTCACGCTCTATAGAGATGATGAAAACACCGTGCTTTTCGATGCTGGAGCGGGGCCAGACTTCATGCCCACGTCCGGCAAACTGGCGGAAACTTTTGAAAAAAACGACCTGTCACCCGAGAGTGTCACGCATGTGGTTTTCACCCACGCACACCCTGATCATATCTGGGGTGTTCTGGATGATTTCGACGACCTTCTTTTCCCAAATGCGACGCACCACATTGGGCGTAAAGAATGGGATTATTGGTGGAACCCCTCAACGGTGGACACGATTGGCGAAGATCGCACCGCGTTCGCGGCCGGTGCCAAACGGCGATTGGAAGCAATTGAGGATCAGGTCGCGTTCTTTGAGGATGGGCATGAGATACTTCCGGGTATTGCTGCACGGGCAAGCTTTGGGCACACGCCCGGTCACATGGCCTTTGAGCTTCGAAATGGGAATGAGTCGGTGATGGTTGTCGGCGACGCGCTCGGAAATCCTCACGTGGCTTTTGAACACCCCGATTGGCACAGTGGAACGGATCAGGATCCCCAGATCGCCGCAGCTGCGCGTTACTCACTGCTGGATCAGGTTTCGGAAGAGAAAATGAGAATAGTTGGCTTCCACCTGCCGAACGGTGGAATTGGCCGCGTCGAAAAGACCGGCTCGGCCTACAGATTCATTGGAGAGGCGTCATGATTCGATCACTCGTGATTGCGGTTGCTTTCGTCACACCAGCTTGGGCAAGCGAGGATATTGCAGACCAGTATCCGCAAAGTATTCTGTATTCCAAGCCGGTCGAATTCATCCCTGGCGTCTATTCCGCCATTGGCGCAACCGCTCCACCGACCTACGAAAACTCTGGTCACAACAACAACCTGAGCTTCATCGTGACCGGTGAGGGCGTGGTCGTTGTCAACGGCGGCGCGGCCTATGTCCTTGCCGAAGCGCTTCACAAGGAAATTCAGGCGATTACGGATCAGCCGGTCACGCTTGTCTTCAACGAGAACGGTCAGGGGCACGCGATGCTTGGCAATGCCTACTGGTCAGAAAACGGCGTTCCAATCGTCGCCCATTCGGATGCAGCAGCTGAGTTCGAGGAGTATGGCCCTCAAATTTTGGAGGGAATGAAACGATACAATCAGGACAAGGCAGAGGGAACGTTTCTGGCAGGCCCAACCGAGACATTCGATGATGAATACGTGGTTGAGATGGGCGACTTCCGGATCGAAGCCAAATACCTCGGTCCGGCCCACAGTCCCGGCGATATCTCGATCTGGTTGCCAAACCAAAGCCTTGTCATAGCGGGTGACATGGCGTTCCACGAGCGCATGCTGCCGATCTTTCAGAATACCTATACCGCGGATTGGCTTGAAACATGGGACAACGAGTTCGAGGCTTTGAATGCCACATATGTCGTACCTGGACACGGTCATCCTACGAACATGGATCAGGTGCGCCGCTATACACGGGATTACCTGTTATACCTGCGAACCAAAATCCAGGAGCATATGGACGCGGGCGGCGATTTGACTGAAGCCTACTATGTCGATCAGTCCCCCTATGCCCATCTGGACACGTACGAGGAGCTGGCAACAAAGAATGCCGGGCGCGTTTTCGAGCAGATGGAATTCGAGTAACTCAGGAATGCTGCAGTACCGGTAGCCGCATCAAAAACCTGTGCGTGCCTATCGCCCCAACCCACATGAAGAAAACGGCAAGCCAGGCTGTCAATGACAGGGCGGACCCGCCTGAAAGTCCGGCGCCCACGGCGCAGCCTCCGGCCAGCATCGCTCCGAACCCCATGAGAACAGCTCCGACCAGGTACCGTTCCATCGGGGTATCCGAGCCAAAGCGTTCAATCCTCCACTCGCCAGTAACAATAGCAGATCCTGCTGCGCCAATGGCCACGCCGGGAACAAGGCCGATACCGAAAGACAGCACGACATTTCGCTCTGCAACCAACGCCATCAGCGTGTCTGTGGCCGGGCCGGTAAACGTCACTGAAGACACAGGTACGACTTCGAAAGAAGCTTGCGCGATGGAATATGTCATAAACCACCCAAGCGCCACTGCCCCGCCAACTCCTGCGGCTGTCACGATCTTTGCAGGTGCGACATTCCTATGAAATGCAAACACAATTGCCAGAACAAATCCAATTGCGGCAACGGCTGCATAGGCCGGTGGCGAAAGTCCGATTATTTCAGAAAGATCGCGCTGTGCGCCTCCTGAGATGGTCCACAGACCGGAAATCGCTTCACGGGCCGGGCTGAGAACACCTGTGTAGGCCGCCTGGGCCACCAAGGTCAAAACCAGCCCTGTCACGAGGGCACGCAGATTGCCGCAGGAGGCCAAGACCAGCAGGCGAGATGCGCATCCGCGCGCAAGAATCATGCCTATGCCAAACATCGCCCCACCAATTACCGCGCCGCTAAGGCTGCCGGTTGACGCGATGGCGCGTGCTTCTGAATGGTCCAGCAATTCAAGCGAGACAAGCGCCTGTACCAGCGTTAGTGCTGCGGTAAAGGCGATCAGCCAAACCGCCAAACGGGGACCAAACTTACCTTCGGCGACTTCGACAGTCGACGCTCGCAAACAAAAGTGAGATATCTGAGCCGTCACGCCGAACAAGATACCGACGAGCACTCCGGCAAATGCCAAGGCGCCCGGGTCTCCCAGTAGATCGATGAGCCTCTCCATGAACAGAAATTCTCACTTGGTTGCGTGTGCGTCCTTGTCTTCGGTCAAGTTATCCTCGTCATTGCGCGGCCATCGGCCTGCGCGCCAATTGGCATTGCGTCCATAACTCACCCAATGCGGATACCAGACGGTCGACGTCTTCAGAGGTGTGCACCGGTGACGGCGTAATCCGCAGACGTTCCGTTCCTTTGGGAACAGTTGGATAATTGATGGGCTGGATGTAAATCCCATAGTCACGCATCAGTATATCAGAGATGAAGCGACACTTGACCGGATCGCCGACCATGACCGGAATGATATGGCTTGGGTTTGGAGTATGGGGAATACCCAGATCGTCCAGCCTGTCCCGGACTTCGCGCACCCGCTTTTTGTGCTGTTGTCGCTCTGCATTGCTTTGCTTCAGGTGCTTAACCGAAGCCGCAGCACCTGCTGCCACGGCCGGAGGCAAAGCAGTGGTGAAAATAAAGCCGCTGGCAAAAGATCGGACAAAGTCGACAAGTTCCTTCGACGCCGCGATGTATCCTCCGACCACGCCGAACGCCTTGCCCAACGTACCTTCAATCACGGTCAGGCGGTCCATCAGGCCCTCGCGCTCGGCAATGCCTCCGCCGCACGGACCGTAAAGCCCGACCGCGTGAACTTCATCCAGATAGGTCATCGCGCCATATCGGTCCGCCAGATCACAGATCCCGGCAATCGGTGCAATGTCGCCGTCCATGGAATAGACGCTTTCAAACGCAATGAGCTTGGGCGCATTTGCAGGCAAGTCCGCAAGGTGTCTTTCAAGGTCCGCAAGATCGTTGTGCTTCCAGATCCGCTTTTGGCAACGACTGTGACGAATCCCCTCGATCATCGAGGCATGATTCAATTCGTCGGACAAAACCGTGATGCCAGGAATGCGGGACGCCAAGGTTCCCAAGGCGGCCCAGTTGGATACGTAACCGGACGTGAACAGCAATGCCGCGTCCTTGCCGTGAAGGTCCGCAAGCTCCTGCTCCAACAGCACGTGTTCGTGCGTGGTTCCCGAGATATTCCGCGTTCCCCCTGCCCCAGCACCACTTTTGTCAATCGCCCCGTGCATGGCTGCGAGGACTTTTGGGTGCTGGCCCATTCCAAGATAGTCGTTCGAACACCAGACAGTGACTTTTTCGGGACCATCCCCTGTGTAACTGCGCGCCTTTGGAAACGCGCCGCAATGACGTTCGAGGTCCGCGAAAATCCGGTAGTTTCCTTCTTCTTTCAGGTGACCAAGTTGATCACGAAAATACTGCTGGTAGTTCATTTCAATCCCCAACAGCCTCTTCAACGATCCCGGACAACAGGGTCTGGACCTTTTGCATTGGGCCGTCCGGATAGCTTCGGTATCCTACCTTAACCCCGTCATCGCCCTCGGTCACGAAAATCCCGTATGGGCAATAGCCGATATTCATCGGATCAGCTTCCATCACCTCACGCGAAATCTTTGCCGAGCAAAAAATAAAGATGTCCGCCGCCGCGAATATCTGTTTGTCGCTGCCGACATCAGCGCCCGTTCGGTTCAACATTTCGCCAACGTGGCTCACATAGTCGATGACCAGCCCCTGCCCGACAATGGCGGATTCGACGGCAAAGGTGGCATCATCAAAACTTCCGTCAAAGGGAGTAGTGATGATCTCTTCCGCGAGTCCCTGACTTGCGGAGACTGCAAAAAAAGCGGCCGTAACGATAAAATGTTTCATGGTTTTGATCCTCCTCCTGAGCCGCATTTTCTCAGATTGAACTTCAGGGGCTTTGACCAGTGTCAAAACCCCCTAAAACTTCTATCCGAACATGTCCGAGGTAATACCGGCATACCAACCCAGCGACTCTTCGTACGTTGCTTTTCTCAGATCGGCATCTTCGCCGGTCTGGCTGATGAAGCCGTCGACTTTGGCGATCTTTTCGGGCGTCGCCTCGTAGGTTGCACCAACCTTGACGCCATCATCTGTGTCGATCAGCGACCAGCAGGTGTTGGAAAACTTAGCCGGGAACACCTTGGATCCGGTCAACGCGCCCCGCACTGCATTCGCACAGACTTTCGCCTGGCTGTTGGCCGAGAAACCGGATTTCGGCATGTCACCCTGCTGGCTGGCATCGCCAAGGACATAGATGTCCGGATCAGCCTTGGAGGACATGTCCGCGGCGTTCACCGGCGCCCAATTGCCGTCGGTCACTCCGGCCATTTCCGCAATACGTCCGGCTTTCATCGCCGGGATCACGTTGCAGACGTCGACTTTGGTCTCTTCTCCGTCGATGGTCACCGTCATCGCGTCCGGGTTTACCGAGACATTGCCGCCACCGAAGTCTTCGCCGATCCAGTCGACCATGCCTTCATAGTTATTCGCCCAGCCTTCCTGGAACAATGCCATCTTCGAAAACTTCGGCTTCGGATCTGCCACGATGATTTTCGCAGTTGGGTTGTTTGCTTTCAGAACATGCGCAACCATCGAGACCCGTTCATAGGGCCCGGGCGGGCACCGGTACGGGTTTGGTGGAGCAACCATCGCAAAGGTACCGCCTTCCGGCATCGCCATAATCTGTGCCTTCAGAAGTTCCGTCTGAGAGCCCGCCTTGTACGCATGCGGCATCTTGTTCTGCGCCGAGACATCCCAGCCTTCAACTGCCCCGTCGACAAAATCGATACCAGGGCTCAGGATTAGCTTGTCGTACGGAACTGAGCCACCACCCGCCAGCGAAACAGTCTTGGCATCGCGATCCACGCCGACGGCCCAATCGTGGACCACGTTGATCCCGTATTCAGCTGCAAGCGTGCCATAGCTGTGGGCGATATCCGAAAGTTCCTGAAACCCTCCCAGATACAGGTTTGAGAAGAAGCAGGTGTAGTAGGTCCGTGACGGCTCGATCAGCGTCACGTCGATCTCACCTTTGCTGTCCTTGGCGATATAGCGGGCTGCAGTAGCGCCGCCTGCACCGCCGCCGACAACAACGACCCGGGGTCTGCCCTGAGCCAGAACCATCGGCGCAGATAGTCCGGCTGCCACCACCCCGGTGGCACCTAGAAATGTACGTCTATTGAGTGTCATCGCGTTTCCTCCCCTTAGGCACAGTCACTCTGGATTATTGAAGTAGGCGGCCAAAGCCGCAATCTCGTCATTGCTCAGCCTTCCGGCGATCATTTGCATAACCGGATGTGGCCGCTGTTTGTCCTTGTATGCGTGCATGGCGACAACAAAGTCCTCGTCGGGCCAATAGACGATCGATGGGATACCTTGGTCACCCCCTTCGATCTGGTGGCACGTCGTACATTCGCTGCTGAGATATGCGCCGTATTCGGGATCTCCCTGAATCGCCAGGATTGCTGGATCGACGGAATGATCCGTACCTTTCGCGGTTGGGTCCGCTTCGGGAATATCACGAGGATTGTCTGAAAACGCCCGCAAATAGGCAATCACGTTGGCACGGTCTTCCGGGTCTTTCAGGCCGCCAAAGCTCATCCTTGTACCCGACGCAAATGCACGTGGATTTTCGATATAGGCCGACAAAGTGTCAGCGTGCCATTCCAGACCTGAATTTCCCGCGCGCACAAGGCTCTTGGAATAATTGAAACCATCGAGACCCGCGGCCTTGCGCCCAAAGACACCATTCAGATGCGGGCCGATTTTGTTTTCAGCTCCTTCGCCAACCTGATGGCAGCCTGTGCATTTGGCGAACACTGCTTTCCCGGCCTCGGCATCACCAAGGTCTTCGGTTGCGTAGGTCGATGTGGCGAAAGCCGCCAGAACCGCCGCGCACGCCACTATGTTCGACCACCGCATGATCAGCTTCCGAACGATTTGAGGTAGACAATCACGGCCTCAATATCATCCGGCTTCCTTAGCCCCGCGAAAGACATTCGCGTGCCCTTCATGTAGTCCTTGGGTTTTGTCAGGAAGGCCGCCATTTCCTCATCCGTCCAAACAAGGCCGGCCTCGGCTGCGGCTTTCATTGCCTTGGAGTATTTGAACCCCTCGACCGATCCTGCATTGGACCCGACAATCCCGTTCAATGCCGGCCCGGTGCTGTGCTTTGCACCTTCACCCACCTGATGGCAGGCTTTGCACTTCTTGAAGACTTTCTCTCCGGCGGCAACCAGTTCGGTCGCGTCGTCAGTCTTTTCGGCTTCTTGAAGGGCCGGTTCCGCCGCGGCTTCTTCCTCGGGCTTTGGTGCTGCGGCCGGAATGAACGACGGGCCGTCCGCAGTGAATGTCGGTAGCCCCTCCACGGTGGCATCATTCATCACCGAGTTCGACCCACCTTCTGGCGGCGTCTCGACCAGAAAAACAGAGCGCATCGTGACAGCGGCCTCTGCCTTGCAGTTCTTCATGCAAGGTTCTTCGCGCCATTCAGCGTACTCGGTCTCGGGTCGCGTATCGACAACAAAACCGTCCTTGTTGTACATCTCGAATTCGGCAAAGTTTTCGTTGCTCAGTTCGAAATCGTCATCCACCAAATCATTTGAATACAGGATGTAAGCAACAATCGCATAGGTCTCATCCGCGGTCAAAGTGCCTGCCTCACCAAATGGCATTGATCGGGAAATGTAATCCCAGGCGGTAGACAAATGCGGCCAGTAAGACCCTACGGTCTTCACGGGATCTTCGTTTGCAAGCGTGTCGAACCCGCCGGCAAGAACGGGCCAGTTGTCCACACCTTCAGCAAACTCGCCGTGACATGACGCGCAGCGGTCGGCAAACACTTCTTCCCCGGTCCAAACGTCGCCCGAACCGACGGGCAAGCCACGCCCGTCCGGCAGAACATCAACATCCCAGGTCGCGATCTCCTCCTCCAAGGCGGGGCGTCCAATCCCATATATACCACCACGGCTCGGTGCAGGTGCGGTCAGGTTCGCCCCATTTGCTAACCGCTCCTCAGCAGCAGCCTGAATTTCCTGGACTTTGAGATCCAGCTGGGCTGCCCTGTCGGCTTCTGCCTGCGCTTTTTCTTGTGCGGCTGCTGCGTGGGCCTCAATCTGACCCACCCGGGTTTCCAAAGTTTCGATTTTCGATTGGCCGTAGTTTCTGTTGGCGAAGACCAACGCCCCCGCAAGCACCAACGCTGTGCCGCCGAATACCGGCAGGAAAACATGACTAAGAGACTTCGACATTCTCAGCGATCCCTTCTGCGCTTACGTACCACGTCTGGATACAGTTGTTGTGATAGACTGAGTTTTCCCCGCGCTTTTCGCGCAGCTGGTCTTTGGTTGGCTGTACGTAGCCGGTCTCGTCTATTGCTCGGGCCTGTAGGAGCATGGGTGCCCCGTCCCAGTTCGTGTCGAGATAGAAACGCGACAAAGCCTTGGAATCGCCCTGCTTGCCAAGGCGTGCCGTTTCCCACGTGATGCCGCCGTCCTTGGATACATCGACACGGGTAATCTGTCCGTGGCCTGACCATGCAAGCCCTGAAATCACCAGCGGCCCGGGCCCATGTTTGATCGGCATTTGCGGGCTAGGCGAGGTTATGACGGATTTCGCATCCATCACCCAAGTCCATTTCTGGGCTGTGCCATCGGCATAAACATCGGTGTATTTCGAAGTTTCTTCGCGGCTTTCGACTGCCCTATCTACAACCTCGATGCGGCGTAGCCACTTGACCCACATGTTGCCTTCCCAGCCTGGCACGACCAGGCGCACGGGATAGCCATGCTCCATCCGCAGGGCTTCGCCATTTGCCTTGAAGGCCACCAACACATCATCCAGCGCTTTTTCCATCGGAATGGAGCGGCCATTGGACGACGCATCCGCACCCTCAACATAGACCCACTTGTCGGGCGAGATATCGGCGCCTGCTTCCTGCAACAGCGTGCGCAGCGGAACACCGGTGTATTCCATATTGTGAATCATGCCGTGGGTGAATTGCGCACCGTTGAGTTGCGCGCCTGCCCACTCCATCCCGGAATTCGCCGCACATTCGCAGAAATACACGTGGTTTTCGCGCGGGAAACGTTCGATGTCGTCATACGTGAAGACAAGAGGACGATCGACCAGACCGTTGATCATCAGCCGATAGTCTTCCTTGCGCAGCTCGATTGCGCCCGAGTGATGCCGTTCAAAAGCACATCCCTGGGGTGTGATTGTGCCATCAAGCGCGTGGATCGGACTAAAGTTGATCGACGAAATCGGAGAGGCGGTCAGCCATTCCACATTGCGGCGCACGACATGGGATTCATAGCTTATCGGCATGCCATAAGGTGCCTCGTCAACGCCTGCACCCGTGTAAGACGCCCAATCCTGAAGCTCTGTTATCAGGGGGTCGGGCGTTTCTGCCACTGCCGCACCTGCAACTGACCCCGCGGCGACCGCGGCACTGCCTTTCAGGAAGGCCCGGCGGGACGGTTTGAACGCGTCATCCATATCTCTTAAGGTCTCCATCTGTTTCTTATGCGCCGACGACATCGACGCTGGTGTTCTCTTGCACTGTTACAGTGCCTAGATTGCGAATGTGGTTTTCGACGACATCCCAAATCGGCGGGCCCTCGGTACCTTCGTTGACACTGGCCCACCCCGCCACAACGTAGGTTTTCGACGGATCAATCGCTTCACCTGTCTTGAGCAGGGTCATTTCGCTGATCCGCTGCCCTTGCGGCTTGGTCACGTCGATGCGGTAACCAAGCCCACCGACACGGACCATGTCGCCGCCCTGCTGATAGTAAGGATCAGGGTTGAACAGGTTGTCGCCGACATCCTCGAGGATCACATGAATGAATTCACCTGTCATTTCTGTGCGATATGCATTCGGGTAAGACATCGAGGTGACGTTCCAGATGTCCTCGCGCGTAATCTCCTGCCCCGGCAGGATCGACGGGCCCCATCGGACGCCAGGCGACATGGCAATGTCTGCCTCACGTTCTTTAAGCAGGGCGTCGCAGATCAGATCATCCCAAGTGCCGTTGAAATTGCCGCGACGATAGAGCAACGAGTCCGTTTTACCGATCACTTCGCTGAGCGTCGCCTCATACGGCGCGCGCTGCTCATCTATCAGAGCGGTGATCGCAGGATCCGGAGCTATAACATCAGAGAAAATCGGGATCAGCTTGTGCTTCAGCCCCATCAACTGCCCGTCCCGTACATCCAGGTCCACGCGGCTGACGAATTTGCCGTTCGAGCCTGACGCGATGATATGTGTTTTGCCCACCAGAACCGGCTCGGGCAGCGCGTCATGAGTGTGGCCACTGAGGATCACGTCGATCCCCTGCACCCGGCCTGCCATTTTTTTATCTACGTCAAAGCCGTTGTGGCTGAGGACAACGACGACATCGGCTCCGGCATCGCGAACCTCGTCAACCATTGACTGCATGTTCTCATCCCGGATACCGAAAGAGTATTCAGGGAACATCCAGCCCGGGTTCGCGATTGGCATGTATGGGAATGCCTGCCCGATCACGGCAACTTTTGCACCACCCCGGTCAAAGAACTTGTAGGGTTTGAACAATTCCGCAGGTTCATCCCATTCGGCATCAAAAATGTTCTGGCCCAAGGCTGCAAAGGGCAAACCTTCGACGATTTCGTTCACTCTGTCGCTGCCCAGCGTGAACTCCCAATGGAAGGTCATTGCATCAGGTTTCAGCGCGTTCATGACATTGACCATGTCCTGACCGGCCGTCTGGTAACAGGTGTAAGACCCGTGCCAGGTATCGCCGCCATCCAAAAGCAGGGCATCGGGCCGGTCAGCACGGATGGCGTTTATGACGGTAGAAACCCGGTCCAAGCCACCGACCCGACCATAGGTCTTTGCCAGTGCCGCAAAGTCCTCGTAGGTCAGCGCATAGGCGGAAGGGCTGCCATCTTCGATTCCGTAAGCCTTGCGGAACGCGGCCCCCGTGACGTGCGGCATCTGCCCCTTTGCCTCGCCGATACCAAGATTTATCTCGGGTTCACGGAAGAAAATTGGTTTAAGTTGCGCGTGAATGTCAGTGACATGGATCAGGCTGATATTGCCAAAGGTCTCAAACTCCAGCAGCTGATCCTGCGTCAGACTTTGCTGCGCTGCAAGTCTGGCCCAGTTGCCAAACCCGGATGCCCCGTACAGAGCCGATGCCGCCATTGAAACCTGCAAGAAGTCACGTCGAGAAATCATCTTTCAGCTTTCCTATAACACATATAAATGTGTGAATGTTGCTTTCATGAAAAACCCGCGCCGAGCATCGCCAACGCGGGTCATTCGTTACTGGCGCACAGCCGGAGTTTCGACTGAAAGCCCGTTGCTACGCGAGGCAACATAGAGCTCCAGCGCACGGAACTCGTCCGAACCTTCGGCAAAGGTTTCCGCCCGTGTATCACGAATACAACCGCGGAAACGATTGTGTCGCGAGATCAGCTTGGCCTGTTTCAAGCGGTAAGTCGGGAACCCGTTGATCATTCCCTGGCTCAGGTGATCCGCTCGGATCATGTTGCCCCAATTGTCTTCATGACAGTTGGCACAGCTCAGCTCCAACTGACCATAGCGGGTATAATACATTTCCTTGCCCTGTTCCCAATACGGGGCGGCATCACCGTCAATGGCAATGTTCATGGGCATTCCGCGTGACTGCAGACCGATCAAAGCGACCATACCCTGCATATCTCCACCGGACCATTTCCAGGCGTCGGCTTCCATACGCTCCGTGCGGCACTCATTGATCAGATCTTCCATGACCACCAGCTTGCCGGTTTCGTCATCAACCTTTGGCATGGAAGCCTGCAATCCCTTGAAGCTTTCCACCCCGTCGTGGCACGACGCACAACTTTTTTCGGCAGCCCCATCAACCGTCTCAAAGAGGTCGGCGGCCTGGTCGACGAAGATCATCGCCGGATTGTCGAAATCATCGATCTGAAGGGCCTGGGTCTCATTCGTACGGAAATGCCAACCCGAATAGATCGTGTCCAGGTTTTCCAGATGCGCCGGAGCTTCGGTGACCGAGGTCATGTCCAGCTCGCCATTGATCACCAGATTGTCTTCGTCCGGTCCGGCCATTGCTGCCACTGGGAAAACCAGAACTGCCGCGATCGCCGTAAGTGCCTTAGTATTCATTTCGTTCCTCCCTTGGTGGACCAGCGCCAAAATTCATGTCCGGCGCTGATCTGCCTTAGTGGTCGAGCCGTCAGGCGATCTCGATCGATTTTTTCTCGTCGTAGACAGAGCCGTCGTCATCGTACCAGGTGAATACGAACTCACCTGTCTCAGGCACGGTTGCCTCAAACTGGAAATACGGATTGGTTGAAATTGCCGGCTCCATCGTCACATCGACCACCATTTCGCCGTTAAACTCGCAGGTGAAACGGTTGATGATCGACCGAGGTATGACGTTGCCTTCTTTGTCCTTACGTTGTCCGCTTTCCATCTTGTGGCTGATCAGTGTCTTGATCGTGACGGTTTCGCCAGCAGCGGCTTTCTTCGGAACCTTGACGCGGGGTTTCACACCGGATGCCATTGGTTAGTCTCCTGTTCTTCGAGGCATGCGTGGCTATCAGCCGCCGCAGCCGCCGATTGTAACTTTTACGGTCGCGGATGCCTTGGCAAAACTGCCATCTGCCATTTTCGCCACGGCAATCACGTCTTGCGTTCCCGCAAGACGGATGCGGGTTGAAGCGGCTTGTTCAGCAGCCAGCGGGCCGAAATTGAACGTTGCAACGCCCGGTTCGGGGTTGCCTGCGGCCACGATCAGAATCGAAGTGGCACCCGGGGCGCTTACTTCGATCGGTACGGTGTTTCCGTTCTCGGCAATTTCAGGTGCCGTCAGTGTCACACCGCCGTCTGCCACATCCGCCCCACCGGTAAACGCGGCAATCGCATCCTCAGCGGCCGCATTTGCACGGAGCGGCATTATTGTCAGGAACGCGGCGCCCAGCCCAAGGGCCAGAGTCTCGCGGCGAGAGAGTTCCATTTTCAATCTCCTTTGAATCTTCGACAATCACGCTATGAAAGCGCGACTATTGCTCTTTCAGGGTCGCAAGAAACGCGACCACGTCCTCGATATCCTGCGCTGTCAGGATCGGCGTCAGTGGTTCAGTCGGGGCTTTGCCGGTATAGGCATCGCCCGGGCGGATATAGCCGTCATTCTTGTAGAACGCTGGCATTACCGTGCCTTCGAACGTCATTTTTGCATTTGCGACCAATCCGCGAAGCTCGGCCTCAGACCAACGATCACCAGCGCCATCCAGCGTCGGACCAACCTCGCCCTGGAATGGAATGTCGGCCAAAGCCGATACCGCGTGGCACGCCACGCAATTGCCTTTTGACTTATCGCCAACGATAAGTGCGCCATTTGCCGCATCACCGGCGGCGCCGCTCAAAGACACCTCTACCTCACCATATTCACCATAGGTTACGTTTTCCGGGTCTGTCTCCGCTGCAAAAGCGGCACCCCCCGTCATTGCGCAGACCAATGTTAAGAGTCTCAGCTTCATGATCCCTCCCATTTGCTAATACGCCGACGGCGCCTTGCGACCCAAAGCATTTGTGTACCGTAGTCGACGAGTGTGGTCTGTCGCAACATTAAATTCATTACAATGAATTTTTTTATTTATAACCCCGACCCTCAATCTTGCGAAACATTGTTTCGCTCCTGAATGCGTCGCGCGTGATACCGCTGGAAATCTTCACCATTATCAAGTTCGTACCGCTTCTCGTAGACCCAGGTGAAAAGGTCCAAAGTTGTTCCTTTGGCGAACGCTCCCGGCATAACTGCAACCGCAGCTTCAATGGCAGTGACGTCCTCGGGCGCCTCTTCGGGAAGAAATACAAGGGTCGGGGTAAACAGAATCCCCCATTTGCGCATCAGCGCTCTTTGCTCGCTCTCTTCCCCATCAAAGTCGGTGGCGGTGGTGCTTCCATGCAAATCCAGTTGGACGACAAAGAAGTTCTCTTCGATGAACGCCGCCAGGTCAGGCTGGGGGAAAACCTCTTCATGCATTTTCTTGCAATAGATGCAGCCCTGTTGCTCGATAAACAAAACCAACCGCTTGCCTTCATCTGACGCCTCTTCAAGATCCTCGCGAAGGTCTTTGAACGTGTCGCGCATCCAAGGCGTTTTGTGCAACCCATCGTCGCCAATCTCAGCAGCGGAAACTGCCACGCCTACCAGGCATGCCATCAATACTGACAATGTTCGCTTCATGTTTTCCTCCCGTTTTATCCAATGGCTGCAAGCCAGGGCATATGGACCAGCATCCATTGGGCGACTTGATTGATGGAGTTGGTTGCGATCAGGACGCCGAACAGAATCAATAACACCCCCATCATCTTCTCCATCAGAGGCAAGTGCTTTCTGAACCGCGCCATCCACTGCATGAAGGGGCGAACCAAGAAAGCCGCCAGAACAAACGGCGCGGTCATTCCTACCCCGTAGACGAACAAAAGAATCGCTCCACGCCAAGCCGTCTCGGTTCCGGCCGCTGTAAACAGGATTGCAGCGAGCACCGGCCCGACACAGGGCGTCCAGCCAAAAGCAAATGCCAGTCCAAGAACATATGCTCCGATCAGGCTCACGTTTGATGTCTCGCCGACGTCTGCCCGAAACTGTCGATACAGGAACCCGATGCGAATCAGCCCAAGGAAATGCAAACCCATCGTCACGATGATGGCTGCCGCTATCCAACGAAGGATATCGAAGTATTCGCGAACAAGTTGTCCGAATATCGAAGCCGTGGCTCCGAGAGCCATAAAAATCGTTATGATCCCCGCTGCAAATGCGATTGCAGCAAGCGTTGCTCTGCGGCGAACGTTGCCGGAAACAGCTGAATTCGCAGAAATCTGCTCCATCCCGACACCCGCCAGATAGCTGAGGTAAAACGGCACAATTGGAAGGATGCAGGGGGACAGAAATGACAACAGCCCTGCGACCAGAGCTCCTGCAAATGTAATGTCGAGCATGGTCAAACCTGTCCTGGCGAGCTATCATTCATACATTCAAAGTAATAAAGATATGTCGCCGCGGTCAATCGGAGCTTGAGATGCGCCACCTTTTCCTGCTTGTACTTGCGATCACGTTGTTTGTGTCTCCCAAGGCTCTACGGGCGGAAATGACACTTCTGATGGCAGAAGAAGATGGGTGTATGTGGTGTGCCCGCTGGGATGCTGAAATCTCGGGGATCTACCCGAAAACACCGGAAGGAAATGCCGCCCCGCTTCAGCGCGTAGACATCCATGCATCCATGCCGGATGGAATCGAACTGGGAAGACCTCTGTACTACACTCCAACCTTTGTCTTGCTGAACAACGGCCGCGAAGTCGGCCGGATCGAAGGGTACCCCGGTGAAGACTTTTTTTGGGGTTTGCTGGGCGTGCTGCTACGTGACGCAGGGGTACAGATTGAGACCTCTGGATAAACGACGGCAAATTACATAAACTGTTTTGAATGCGTGAAGCTGAGAAAGCGAGGCGATCTTGTTGGATAAACCATCGAAACTGCCAGTGTTCACAAAAGACATGTGCGCAGAAGATCTGGACCAGATGATGGAGAATGCGCAAACGGCATCAAACTTCCTGAAGGCTATCAGCCACGAGGGGCGTCTGATGATCTTATGCTACCTGTCCTCGGGCGAAAAGTCCGTCACCCAGATGGAAGAGATGCTGTCAGCGAGACAGGCTGCGGTATCTCAACAATTGTCCCGACTGCGTTTCGAAGGTTTGGTCAAAACACGGCGTGAAGGTAAAACAATCTACTACAGATTGGCTGATGATCGATCGACACAAATATTGGAAGTTGTGTACGACCTCTTCTGCAGGCAGAAGTAAACGCCGATCAAAACGCCGCCAGCTTTGGGAGGAGACTGGCAATGTTCGAAGCATTGGGAGACGCAAATACCGTTGCTCTGATCGGTTTGATTGGTGGAATCGTGTTGGGACTGGCCGCGCGTGTCGGCCGATTTTGCACGTTGGGTGCAATCGAAGACTATCTTTACGCAGATGATGACCGGCGACTGCGCATGTGGGCAATTGCGATCGGTGTTGCAATTGTCGGAAGCCATACCGCAATGGCGTTCGGCTGGCTTGACCCTATCGGAACACGCTACCTTGCGCAGACCTGGAATCCACTCGGGTCGATCGTGGGTGGCCTCATGTTTGGTTACGGAATGGCCATCAGCGGAAACTGCGGCTATGGCGCGCTGGCAAGGTTGGGAGGTGGCGACCTTCGATCCTTCGTCATCGTTCTGATCATGGGTCTTTCAGCGTATGTCGTAATGTCAGGTCCCTTGGCTTATCTGCGGGTTTGGGTCTTCCCGGTGGAAATGGATCTCAGCGGCCCTCAGAGCATCAGCTTCCTTGGTGAACGGTTGACCTCTATTCCAGCCTGGCTCCTCGGCTCTGCTGTCGGTGTTGTTTTGGTGATATTCGCTTTGGCGAACCAACAGTTCCGCCGCGCTCCGAAACACGTGTTCTGGGGATCTGTGGTTGGGCTGGCGATCGTTTCAGGCTGGCTTGGCACGAATTGGGTGGCGACACAGGGTTTCGACGGTGAGCCGGTGCAAACTCATACCTTCGCTGCCCCCCTGGGGGACACGATGTTCTACCTTATGACGGCGTCCGGAAACACTTTGTCTTTCGCAGTCGGGTCAGTCTCAGGAGTTCTCATCGGCGCGTTTGTGGGATCTTGGTCAAAAGGCCATTTTCGCTGGGAAGCATGCGAAGATCCACGTGAACTAAAGCGACAAATGCTGGGCGCAGCGATCATGGGACCGGGAGCGATCATCGCAGTAGGTTGCAGCGTCGGACAAGGCATATCCGCCTTCTCGCTTCTGACCTACAGCGCACCAGTTACATTCGCTGCGATCTTTGCAGGTGCAGCGCTTGGATTGAGACAGCTCGTTTCCGGACTGTCCTTCATAACTGAGCGCTGAGTTCAGAACACTATCGAGCCAAATGCCGTAAGAGCCGTCAGTGATACTGATCGGCCCTACATGCGAAATGCAGTTTGATATTTGGAGTATGACCAGATCATTCAACGGCGCGCCCGAAAGAGTGCTTCAAAAAAGCACCGGCATTAGTTCATGCCCAAGGCTTCCTTGTACATCTCAATAACTGCCTCTTGCTCAGCAATATCATCCTTATCTCTTTTTCTGAGAGAAATGATGCTGCGAAGGGCCTTCACATCGTAGCCACGCGACTTACTCTCCGAATACACTTCTTTTATTTGGTCCGCGATGTCTTTCTTTTCCAACTCCAGGCGCTCGATACGCTCTACAAATTGGCGCAGTTCCCCAGAGGTGACCTTGTAACTTGCTTCTGCTTCTTCAGACATGCTCATCTTTATCTTCCTAATTCTGGACCACCACCGCCAAGAGAATACAGTTTTAACTACTTGTATTCGTCTTAAGTCTTTGTCGTCACGTATATAAAACAGTTTTCCAGTGATGGGTGTGGCCACGCGACTTGGCTTCAGCCATGACTTCTTTGTGTTGTTCCGTCAGGTGCTTTTTCTCTGCATTCAGACACTCAAACCACTCGATGAACTGACGCAGCTCGCCTGCCATAAAGCGATAGTTGGCCGAGGCCTGATCTTCGATGATGACTTCCATACGCGTCTCTCCCAAAGGCTGAAGTCTGGTGCAGGATGCCGGATACAATGCCGCCGCCCGGGTCGCAAGCACCCAATCTACTAGCGCACTTGTACGATGGGATCCGATCCGCTAAGCGCAGAGGGAGTTTGCGAGGAAATGCAGGGCATCATGTTCGAATTCATCACCTGGGGCGGTGCGGCCCTTTCACTGGCCGGGCTTGCCGGTCTGGTTTGGTGCATTCTTCGCGTGATGAAGGCGCGCAAGGCCGGTCTGTCGGACGACGAGTTGCGCGCTGTCGTTCAGGGCGTGTTACCCTGGAACCTGGCTTCTTTGTTCCTGTCAGTGCTTGGATTGATGCTGGTCATCCTCGGAATATCCTTCGGATGACCGCCCAACTCAAACCGGCAAGTTATCGAACAACGCTTCAATGGCGTCTTCGCACAAGGCTGCATCCAGACGACGCAGTCGGGACGGCACTTGCATCCCCTCCTGCCTCATACGGTCAATAACCTTGCTCACACTTGGTTGAAGCGCCAAGCGCGTATCAAGGGACGCGTTCCTGAGCTTTTGTTCAAGCTGTTCAGCTTCGGAATAAAGACTTTTTGTTGTCATAATACCCTCCCAAGTGTCGTCAGTATTCCAGATTTAGGTAACGGGAATAAGACCCGATAATAATAACCTCACCTTGTGCGGGATATTGCCCAACGCAATTGTAATTTCGGCAATCCGGCGCGGATGGGTTAAAGTTTAGTCTGATTTAATCGTGAATGCCTTGACCCGCATCAAATGCAGTTTCGATGTTGCATCACATTCCATTTTGCATATATGATATATGGTAACCGATACGGAGGAAATCATGACACCCGCTGTGAAAGCGTTTTTTGACGATCAGACCTTCACGGTGTCCTACGTTGCTCATGAGCCGCAGGGACGTGCCTGCGCCATCATCGACAGCGTTCTGGATTTCGATCACGCCTCGGGGCGCACGGCGACAAAATCGGCTGACGCAATCATCGACTATGTGCGCGCGCACGATTTAAAGGTCGAGTGGATACTGGAAAGCCACGTTCACGCAGATCACCTGTCAGCTGCCCCCTATCTGCAACAGGAACTGGGTGGCAAAATCGGAATCGGTGCTCAGATCGTCACCGTGCAGGACACATTCGGCAAAGTTTTCAATGAAGGAACCGAGTTCCAGCGCGATGGCAGCCAGTTCGACGCCTTGTTCTCGGAGGGTGACAGTTTTCACATCGGCCAGATGCGAAGCGATGTTCTGCACACCCCCGGCCATACCCCAGCCTGCCTGACCTACGTAATAGGCGACGCCGCCTTTGTAGGCGACACGCTGTTCATGCCCGATTTTGGCACAGCCCGCTGTGATTTTCCCGGAGGGTCGTCAGCGAAATTGTTTGAATCGATCCAGAAAATCCTGTCGCTGCCAGACGAAACGCGCATCTATGTCGGGCATGATTACAAAGCGCCGGGCCGTGATGAATACGCGTGGGAAACGACGGTAGGTGAACAGAAAGCGCTAAATGTTCATATCGGACAAGGGCGCAGCATCGAAGAATTCGTGGAAATGCGTGACGCAAGGGACGCCACACTGGCCATGCCACGTCTGATCCTGCCCTCTCTGCAAGTCAATATGCGGGCGGGTCAAATGCCTCCGGCCGATGATCAAGGCGATGTCTTTCTGAAGCTGCCGGTGAACAAAATCTGACGCAAGTCAAATCGATCAAAAAGGATAACTCCACATGAACATCGAGTGGATCTGGGGGCTGTGCGGCGGTCTGCTGATTGGCCTGGGCGGAGCCGTGTACCTGCTTGGAAATGGCAGGATCATGGGTGCAAGCGGTATCTTGGGCGGTCTTGTCGACGGTGAGGCCGGCGGTACGTGGCCCGAGCGCCTGGCCTTCATTGCCGGGTTGATCGGTATGCCGCTACTGCTGCGGCCACTGATCGCTCCCGAGGCCCAAACGCATCTTACCAGCAATCTGGGTCTTGTTGTTCTGGCCGGGCTTCTTGTCGGCGTCGGAACGCGTATCGCCAATGGCTGCACGTCGGGTCACGGGGTCTGCGGCATCTCGCGGTTTTCTCTGCGCGGCATCGTGGCAACCGTATTCTATATCCTAGCTGGGGGAGTGACCCTCGTCCTGCTGCGCCATGTTTGGGAGCTGATCTGATGCGCCTTATCATTGCATTACTTGCCGGATCGCTGTTCGGTACCGGATTGTTGATTTCAGGTATGACGGACACGACCAAAGTTCAGGGCTGGCTGGATGTATTCGGAAACTGGGACCCGACCCTTGCCTTTGTGATGGGTGGCGCCATCCTGCCGATGCTTGTGGCGTGGAGGCTGACAATCGGTCGCAAAGCCCTGACCGGGGACGATTTTCCGCCTCCTGCAAGGCCCGAGGTTGATCAAAGGCTTATCGTTGGTTCGGTCCTTTTCGGGATGGGCTGGGGCTTGGCCGGGCTTTGCCCCGGACCAGCTATGGCCTCGTTGACTTATGGTGGGCTGGGTGGCCTGGTCTTTCTGATTGCGATGGTCGCCGGCATGTTCATGGCGCCTACGCTTGGCGCTCAACTGGACAGAGCTGCAAACGCGGCCTAAGGATCTGATATGGAGATTCGACCGATCACGACCCGCTATGCTGTCTCGCCGCAGATCACGGTAGAAGACGTCCCGGCAATTGCCGAGGCGGGCTTCGTTAAGGTGATCTGCAACCGGCCCGATGTGGAAGTTCCCGCGATCATGCAATCCGACGCAATCGGTGAAGCCGTTCGTGCCGCTGGTATGGAATACGAAGTATTGGAACTGACACACCAGACCATGACGCCCGAGAATGCAAGACGGCAACGCGAACTGGCAGAAAGCTGCGATGGTCCGGTTTTAGCTTATTGCGCCTCGGGCACTCGGTGTTCGGTGGTCTGGGCCCTTGGTCAGTGCGACCGCATGAGCACGGACGACATTCTGACCGCTACGACAAATGCCGGGTATCAACTGGAAAATCTGCGCCCCGCACTGGAGCAATTCCGAAACAGGGCGGACTAAACCTTATTCCGCGTCGGTATGTGTGTCGGCAGCGTCAAGGCCAGCCAGTTGCGAAATCTCCGCGACCATCCGTTCGGAATCGTTCAGTGACATATCGTTGTCTGCCAGTTCCAAACCCTCGTCCCCTGTTGCCGGAGGCATCACATCCACCGCGTTGGAAACCGATTCGGCCAGGTGGTCGTGCGGCTGCATTCTCCCTCGGCTCTCGATAAACTCCTGCGCATCAGCCCCAGACAAGGCGGGTAGAGCCGCATGTTCGTTCAATCGAACGGCTCGCAAGCCGCCGCACTGACCAAGGCGACCAATGCCCGTTGGCGTTCGGTCGATAGTCAATATCTCAGTTCTGTCCATACGTGCCCCGTGTAGTGGCAAAACACTACCGGGTTGAATCGTTGACAGATCGGACAATGGCAGCGACATCCGGCACAAAACGGCGTTCAGTTCCGCCCGAACAACACCCGATGATAGCGCAATCTTCGGACCGGCCGTTTCCGTGACCTTATCAACTTTGTCCGGCGCAGCAGGATGATCCGGAAGGAAAATTGATATCTGTCCTTGCTGCACCCCGTTGGCCAGATCAACCGTCAGATCAAAGACATGGTGTGCGTCTGCAGACATGGCCAAAGACAAGCCGCGCGCATCTTCCGAACGTGCGGTGAGCTCATATCCTGTCAGACAAATCTGCTCGTCCGCAGCGACTATTAAGCCGGCGGACAGAGTCAGCGCGGATTCAATAAATGGCGCCGCCATGGCGGCGTCCGTATCTGTAAACACCCTTGGTTCGGGATCTCCGGGCAGTACTTCACCGATGGTCTGGGTTTGTACAATGGCGGACACTACGTGCGGGTTCAAGCAAATCGCAGCGCGGCCCTCCTGTCCATCAAAAACCAACAGCAGCCAATCCTGACCGACAGATTCCACCAGATCATCCTGAGAGCCGCTGGCTTGCTTTGCACCGATGACAGCCAAGGGAAGGTTCAATCGATCGCTTGCTGCCCGCGCAAACCCCAAGCGCAGCGCCCGCAGAACCGAACGCGGACGATCGCCTAAATCTTTTCGTCCAACAGACAGTTTGCGCGCCAAAGCGGCGCTGACGGTTTGTGACATGGCGCCCGATCACCAGTTGTTCCAATAACTGACTATTGGTTTACCCCGCCGTGCGTTACGAAGTTCTTTACGACGAGGTCATTGCGCAGCCTGCTGGAACGCCAAGGGCATGCTTACCCGGAATGCCGCGCCGCCCTGCCCGGGCAGATACGTGATCTCGCCGCCCAACCGCTGCATGATCTCTCGGCAAATCGCCAACCCCAAACCTGCACCCCCTGCCTTGTCGACCCCGACTCGGGCAAATTTCTCGAACACCATCGACCGCGCCCCGGGTGGAATACCGCTGCCGTTATCGATGAAATCGATGATAACCCTCCCGCCGACGTCGTGGGCTGATATGACCAATACCGGTTCTTCCGCGTCACAGTATTTCTGCGCGTTCGAGATCAGATTGATGAACACCTGCCCCAACCGGTCCAGATCCGTATGAAGGGACATTCGCTCTGCCGTAAGAGTCCGCCGGACCGTGATTTTCCTTTCCGCTCCAGCCAGCGCACTGGACACTGCGCGGTCCAGAACCGAACGCAAACTGTCATCGCTGAGGTTCAGATTGACCTGCCCGTTTTCGAGCACGCTCAAATCCAGCAGATCGTCGAGAAGCCGGGTCAGGCGCAAGGCCTCATCGTGAATGATTGCGGCATAGCGGGTCTGTTCCTCTCGGCTCAGGCCCTCTGTATCCCGCATGATCTCGGAAAAAGCTCGGATCGAGGTCATCGGCGTACGTAATTCGTGACTGACCTGACTCAAGAAGCTGTCTTTTTGCTCGGAAATCTGAGTGAGCTTGGTATTTGCTTCACGCAGCTGGCGCGCCGTGCGGGACAATTCGGACGACTTCTCTTCCAACTTCCCTGAGTACTCCAGAAGCTGCGCCGATTCATCCGCCACTGCAAGCAGGTCTTCAACCGAAACCGAAGACCCGCCCACGATCTGAGCGATCATCGCATGTGCCGTGGCGGTTCCGACCGACCCGCTCAACTCTCGCTCTAGACGGTTGAGGAAACCCGGGGTTGGTTCCGGCATGTGCGACCGGCCACCCTGTTTTTCAGCCTCAGCCTGGAAGAACTCCTGCGCCGGGGCGGTGCCCAGAATACGCTGAGTCATTATCATCAGGTCTTCGCTTTGCGCCACCGAACCGGACCAGCCGCCCGGTGAAACCGAATGATCGAAAACGTTGACGAACTGCGCGCCCTGCAAACGCTCCAGAGGGCTGGGAAAGCTCAGCAGGGACGCCACGCAAAATGCAATGGTATTGAGGGACAGAGACCACATCACGGTATGGACCATCGGGTCGATCCCTTCGATCCCGAACAGAGCATGAGGGCGCAGCCAGGCAAGACCGAACAGCCCATTCTGCATTACAGCCTCTGGCATCCACGGCGCGCCCATACCTGGCAACAACAGCGTATAAATCCACAATATGAAACCGACGCTCAGCCCGATCAGTGCCCCTGTACGGGTTGCTCCGCGCCAGAACAGCCCTCCGACCAAAGCAGGCAGAATCTGCGAGATGCCGGCAAAAGCAATCAATCCTATCGATGCCAGTGCAGCACCACCGCCGGACAACCGATAATAAAAGTAACCCAACGCCATGATCACGGCGATGGAAACACGGCGCGCTATCAAAACAATGCTTCGCACATCGCCCGAGACTGACCCTGTTCCTTCATGGGTGTTCAGCCATATCGGCATGACCACATGGTTCGACACCATCGTCGACAAGGCCATTGCGCTAACGATAACCATCGATGTTGCGGACGAAAACCCACCGATAAAGGACAGCATCGCCAGCCAGTCATTGCCCTGCGACAACGGTACGGTCAGCACGAACAGGTCAGGATTGGCCCCCTCTGGCAACAGATCCAGACCAACGACGGCAATTGGCACGACAAACAGGCTCATCAAAAGCAGATAGAGCGGAAACGCCCAGGCAGCCGTTCTCAGATGACTTTCGTCATCGTTTTCAACCACCATCACCTGAAACATGCGCGGCAGACAGATAAAGGCCGCGGCGGACAGAAAAATGAAAGTCGTCCAGCGACCGGCATCGACATTCCAATGTCCGATTTCCGAGGCATCGATCTGTTCCATCATCGGGCCAACGCCACCAGCGATACCCCACACTACGAAAACGCCCACGGCGATAAGAGCAAACAGTTTGACCACGGCTTCAACGGCAATGGCCGTGACGACGCCGTGGTGACGCTCGTTCACGTCCAGATTGCGCGTACCGAAGAGAATTGCGAACACGGCCAGCCCCGCGGCGACCCAGAAAACGCTGGACCCTTCGCGATACAGGCCTGATGGATCGGCTTCGGCGAATATCGAAAATGACAGGGTAATCGATTGCAACTGGAGCGCGATGTAGGGCGTCCCGCCGAGCACGGCTAGAACGGTCACACACACGGCCAATGTGTTTGACTTGCCATAGCGTGACGACAGCAGGTCTGCGATGGAGGTCACCCGCTGGCTACGTCCGACTCTCACCAGCTTGCGCAACCCCCACCACCAACTGACCATTACCAGAGTGGGGCCGAGATAGATGGTGACGAACTCCAAACCGGACCGCGCGGCATTGCCCACCGCACCGTAAAATGTCCAGGCAGTGCAATAGATCGACAGTGACAACGTATATATCAGGGGAGACCGCAACCACGTTCCCCGCCGTGCTGCGGCCATCCGGTCAGCTGCGAAAGCTACCGCGAACAAGAAAACGACATAGGCAAGGCAGACCAGGATCAGCGTGTTAATGGTTGCCATCACTCAGCGTCCGCGTCTCGATCCTCGCGCGCGCCTATACGGCGGGCAACAATGCCAAAAACCAACCCGACCAGGATCAGCGCGCCCCAGCAGACAAAAATGTAATAAGTCGCTGAAGACAAGGGGACGGCCGCACCCCCACTGGATTGATCGGGCCACAGCAACGGAAGCGCCAGCAAAGCCGCCCCCAAAAAAGGTAGAAGCCGCGCTGCATCCGTTAGCCTGCGTCGGCGATAGCTTTGACGTTCGAGAAAAAGCGAGGGCCGTGTGACCTGTGGTTTATCCTTGTTGCCCTCGCCAATCATCATATTCGCGTCGCCTGCGCGTGAAGATCGCGCACAGCCGTCAGAACTTCGGCATTGGAAAACGGTTTGGTCATGAAACGGCTGACACCTGCGTTTTCCGCCATTTCCCTGTCCCGCGATTGACCTCGCGCGGTCAGCATCAAAACCGGTAAACCTGCCAGTTCTTCCATCTCTCTGATGTCCCGCAGAATATCCATGCCGCTCTTACCCGGCAGCATGACGTCCAAAATGACCAGGTCGGGTTGTGCCCCCTGGATCACCTGAACCGCATCCGCTCCATCGCCATGCGTTTCGACCTGCCATCCCTCGCGGGTCAGCAGGAACCGGATTGCTTCGGCAATGTTCGGCTCGTCCTCAATCAACAGAACCTTGCGGCTCATATTTTCAGTTCCTCCCCAAGACCGTTCCTCCATCCCGAGACCGGTCCTTTTTAGACTAAGCCTTCTGCCGGGAAAGTGTCAAAAGCCTTCGCTCAAAATCGACGGCTCGCGGCGGGCCTTGCACGCATTGCTGGGACAGACGCGGCAGTTCGACCCGACCCGCGTAACCGGTGCGTCACCTGTTGTTTCGTTGACCGAACGAACCAGCATGACCGAGCGGTAGGCGGGATCCTGATCATACCCCAATACAGCATAAGGCCAGGCATAGGCGAAGCATTCGAATTCAGCAGGTGTCCGGCCCATCTGGACAACTTGCTTGCGAACAGGAACAAGCGGACGACTCAAAGCCGAAAACAACGGCCATAGGGGGCAAACCTCACCATGCCTCGCCAACGCAAAGCCCGGAATCGGCTTGATGAACAATATGCTGCCGGACGCATCGCACAGCACCATACCAACAGGTTGCGGCAACACATCCTCGGGCAAAAATGCCAGTCGTCTGAGAATGGTGGCGACGTCTACGGAAAAACGGTGGGCCAACGCGATGGGATCCGCGTCGTCTTCTTGCAGACCCGATCTGAGTGCATCCAGCGGCAACACAGTTGCATCATCGCGATACATCTCCAGAATTTCACGCGCCACAATTCGGGCAGCCGACGTGTTGAGACTGCTCAGATCAACAGCATCCACGTCTTCCCCTTGTTCCAGTTCCGAAAAACTGTACCTACGGGATTCGAAGAAGGCTTCGACCTCTTCAAGCGGAACACCGCGCGGATCAACTGACGAATCACTTTCGTCCAGAAAGGTTACAAGTGCCTTGGAACTGCCGGCCAGCCGTTCTGCATCCTGATGCAAGTTTTTGTGAAACCGCTCCCGCCACTCGGCTTCGATGTCCTTTGTGTCTGCAAGAATTGCCGCTGTTGAACGAATCGCGGCCGCTGTGGACAGCACTTCGTGCATTGATGCCGCAAGATGAGGGTCATGCGTCAGGCGGTCTGACAAGACCTCGACATTCCGCTCAAGCGAAACAACCCGGCGGTGCATCTGTGCAAGAACCCCGGCCCACCCGGGAAAACGCCCGGCGAATTCCTCCAGCCCGTCCACTTCGGCCTGCTGCCCGACGGCATCATCCGCCGCCTCCCGCAGGGCCGTCACAAGGGTTGCCTCAATCCCCTGGGTCAGGACAGAAGGTTCAACAGAGAGTGCAGACGCTATGTCCACCAGTAATTTGCCACCAATCCTTCGGCGGTTATGTTCGATCAGGTTCAGATAAGACGCCGATATACCGGCCAGGCGCGCAAGTTCTGCCTGCCGAAGCCCGGCAATCTGCCGTCTTTCCCGGATGCGGCTTCCTGTCAACATATCGCGCATGATTGGCTTCTCCTGACCAGGGTTCGGTCGCCTGTTTTCAGAACATATCATGTGTTTCTGTAGTTTACCCACAAGTTTTCAAGTCGCATTTACACCCTTAACAAAAACCGCAACAACCATGACACATCAGCAGCGCATCAGCAGTCACAATAAACCGCATCTCCCCTTCAATTCCGCGTGGTTTCCCGGCACGATAGGCAAATGAGTGACCCCGCCTTTGAATATGCCCCGATCGGGTTGGTTGAGCTGGAAAACCGGATCATCAGACGCTGCAATCTGCAGTTCGCCCGCACTTTTGGTGGTGAAGAAACCGATTACCGCAACATGCCGTTGCTGCATCTTTACCCGTCGGTTGCTGATTGGGAGAGGATCGGAGAGCGCAGCCTTCAAGTGATGCGTGACACCGGGTACTATACGGATGAGCGCGTCATGCGCCGACGTAATGGCGATCTGTTCTGGTGCCGCGCCCGTGGCCGTTCCTTGACACCGGATGACCCGTTCCGGCATGGAATCTGGAGCTTTTCCGACATCTCGGAAGAACGTCCCCTTGTCGAATTGACCGTCCGAGAACGCGAAGTGGCGATCCTGTCCTGCCGCGGCCTGTCCGCCAAGGAAATCGGCGTGGAATTGGGGCTGAGCTACCGCACAATCGAAGCCTATCGCGCCCGCCTGCTTGAGAAATTCGGGGCCCGCAAATTACCTGAGCTGGTCGCCAAATTGTCAGGGATGCCTCTGTAACCTGTCCGCCCCTTTAAATTATACGAGATTCCCGCCTGTGATGGTGCGAGTCGACGCTTTTCATGCACCGCCGCTTAGCCTATAACCCTGCGTAATTTGATCAGAGCCCGCAAGAAACAGACGGGCCAAAGGGGAACCGTCGAGGATACTCATGACAGACACCAAACACGAAGCGGATGTGGCATTCATCAAAGCTCTGGCCGAGTTGCTGCGCGATAACGATCTGACCGAACTGCAGGTCAAGCGCGAGTATGGCGACGAAGACAGCCTGAACGTCCGCGTCAGCCGTATGACACAAGCCGCGGCCGCGCCAGTTCAGGTCGCCGCACCTGCAGCAGCACCCGCCCCTGCAGCGGCCCCCGTCGTGGCGGAAGCTCCTGCCGCTCAGGAAGATCCGGCCAGCCACCCCGGCGCTGTAACTTCCCCTATGGTTGGTACCGTCTACATGCAGCCCGAGCCCGGCGCACCTGCGTTCATTTCGGTCGGCGCTTCTGTTTCCGAAGGTGACACTCTTTTGATCGTCGAGGCAATGAAGACCATGAACCACATCCACGCACCCAAGTCGGGTACCATCAAGCGTGTTCTGGTTGGCGATGGCGACGCTGTGGAGTTCGGCACCCCTCTGGTCATTATCGAGTAAGGCGGGCCCATGTTCGACAAGATCCTGATTGCCAACCGAGGCGAGATCGCCCTGCGCGTCATCCGCGCCGCCCGCGAGATGGGGATTAAGACGGTTGCCGTCCACTCCACCGCGGATAGCGACGCGATGCATGTGCGCATGGCTGACGAATCGATCTGCATCGGCCCCCCGCCTAGCCCCCAGAGTTACCTGTCAGTGCCCGCGATCATCTCGGCCTGTGAAATCAGCGGTGCGCAGGCGATCCACCCCGGCTATGGCTTCCTGTCCGAGAATGCCGAGTTCGTGCAGATCGTCGAAGATCACGGCATTACTTTCATCGGCCCCACAGCGGAACATATCCGCGTCATGGGCGACAAGATTACAGCCAAGGACACGATGAAGGCTCTGGGCGTGCCCTGCGTTCCAGGATCTGATGGTGGCGTGCCTGATCTTGCGGCCGCCAAGAAGATCGGTGAGGAATTCGGCTATCCTGTCATCATCAAGGCCACTGCAGGTGGCGGCGGACGCGGCATGAAAGTCGCGATGAACGCGAATGAGATGGAAAGCGCGTTTATGACCGCACGTGCCGAGGGCAAAGCCGCCTTTGGCAATGACGAGGTTTATATAGAGAAATACCTGACCACGCCGCGCCACATCGAGATTCAGGTCTTTGGCGACGGTAAAGGCAAGGCCGTTCATCTGGGCGAGCGTGACTGCTCTCTACAGCGGCGGCACCAGAAAGTATTCGAAGAGGCCCCAGGTCCCTCCATCACACCGGAAGAACGCGCCAAGATCGGCAAGGTCTGCGCCGACGCGGTCGCCAAGATCAACTATATCGGCGCCGGAACGATCGAGTTCCTGTATGAGAATGGCGAGTTCTATTTCATCGAGATGAACACCCGTCTTCAGGTGGAACACCCGGTAACCGAAGCTATTTTTGGCGTCGACCTGGTGCGCGAACAAATCCTTGTCGCCGCGGGTGAACCGATGTCGTTCGGTCAGGACGATTTGGAAATCAACGGCCACGCCATCGAGGTTCGGATCAACGCCGAAAAGCTTCCCAATTTCTCGCCCTGTCCCGGCAAGATCACCGCGTATCACGCACCGGGTGGCTTGGGGGTTCGAATGGACTCGGCGCTCTATGACGGTTACTCGATTCCACCCTACTACGACTCTCTGATCGGCAAGCTGATCGTGCAGGGTCGCGACCGGGCAGAAGCGCTGGCCCGACTGGAACGCGCATTGGGAGAATTGATTGTCGACGGCATAGACACCACTGTCCCTCTTTTCCACGCCCTGTTGCAGGAACCCGATCTGCGCAGCGGCAACTATAACATCCACTGGCTGGAGCGCTGGCTTGCGGAGAATATGGAACAGTAGTCACCAAGGACCGGAGGGCCCGTGCCCTCCGGTTGACTCATACCTGACATGAGCTTGTCCCCCGAACTTTTGCTGCATGGATACTCCATCGGTATCTTTCCGATGGCCGAGCATCGCGATGACCCCGACCTGTTCTGGGTCGATCCCAAGTTCCGGGGTGTCTTACCACTGGACGGATTTCACATATCCAGAAGCCTGGCACGCCGTATTCGAAACTGCGGGTTCGACATCTCAATCGACCAGGACTTTTCCGGCGTCGTCGACGGCTGCGCCGACAGGGCCGATACCTGGATCAACGCCCAGTTGCACGACCTTTACCGTCAGCTGCACCAAACCGGTCATGCGCATTCGTTGGAAGTCTGGGAAGGCACCGCGCTGGTGGGGGGCGTCTATGGCGTGACCCTGGGCGCGGCCTTCTTTGGCGAAAGCATGTTCTCAAGGCGCAAAGACGCCTCGAAAATCGCCCTCGCGTATCTTGTGGACCGTCTGCGGCAAACCGGGTTCCGTCTGTTTGACACGCAGTTTCTAACCGCACATCTGGCCTCTTTGGGGGCGATCGAAATTCCGCGCGGTGTCTACAAGAAAGAGCTGGAAGAAGCCCTGAACTTCAGCGGCGATTTCACAGCGCCGCTAAATCAGTCCGCAGCGAGTGTAATACATCGTATGACCCAAACGTCATAACGCGCGTGATCCAGCGCATTCAAAGCCGGGGACGTCGCGATCATCCAACCGTCAAACAGCTGATCGGCCTTTCCGCTCTCCCAGATGGTCAGATAGGCGAAAGCGTCACCCGTTGGATTGTCAACGGGATAACGGCAATCCCCCAAGGCGACATCCAGCCCAAAAACCGCTGCTGTCTCGCCGGTCTGCAATTCAACATCGACGGTCTGGCCATTCACCTTGTCGAGGCCCCGCAACAGTGCCCCGGGTCCAGACTGAACATTCTGCTGCGCGGCCGCACCAGTGCCGGAAAGCAACAAGGCAAGAAACGCGACGCGCATCATTCGCTGCCGTCTCCGGCGACAAACTTGACCAGAAGCGAGATCAGGCTGACCGCGCCCTGGGTATCCTCGATCTCATCGCCGGGATCAAAAAAGAACGGCGAGCCGCCGGGCATTACCTCGACGAAGTTTCCGCCCAGCAAACCTTCTGACGAAATGACAATGGCACTGTCGTCCGGCACGAGAATCCCGTCCGCAATCGTGAAGGTCGTGTCCGCCCGGTAGGTATCCGGGTTGAGGTTGACATCCGTCACGGTTCCGATTTTGACACCGGCAAGGCGAACATCCGTACCGACGCCTACCCCTTCCAGAGATCTGAACGACGCGCCCAGTTCGTATCCAGCGGTACCTTGCGACAAGCCCGTCGATTGACTGGCATAAACGCCAAATGCCACGGCACCGGCCAATACGACGCCGCCGACAAGAATTTCGGTCCAGTTATGGGTCGACATTTTTGCCTCGTCTATTCTGGGCTCCAGGCCTCATAGTCCCTACGCTCCATCGGTTCTGCACGACGCAGAGACCCGGCAGGAGTATAGGCCAGCGCGGTGCCGGTCAGGTTTTCCTGATGTGGTTTTTCCCAGGATTTATGCGGCAGCGGTTTATCCGTCGGAGGCTCGTCCCAAGTGCGATGCAACCAACCATGCCATTCAGGATCAACCCGGGTGGCTTCGGCCTCACCATTAAAAATAACCCAACGCCTGCTGTCGTCGGCATTGCGGTAAAACACGTTGCCTTCATTGTCTTCGCCCACTTTCACGCCCTTGCGCGCAGTGTAGATCTGAGTGTTCAAAGTCGACCCATTCCACCAGGTCACAGCTCGCAAAAGACTGTTCAGGATTCCCATCGGGTGCCTCCGGCATTTCGTCGAAGAAAGGTATGGACCAAAGGCCCGCCAAGGTCCAGTGCCCCTGATACCACCTGCGTCACTCCGACAGAAAGGCGGTCACTTCGATCTCGATCCTGAATTTCGGATCGATCAGACCGCATTCGATCATTGTCGCAGCCGGAGGATTGGCTCCGAAAGTCTCGGCCAAAATCGACCAGCACGGTTCGAACTCGCTGCGGTCCGGCAACATGTAGGTGACCCGAACCACATCTTCAAAGCCTGCCCCCGCCTCTGCCAAGGCCTTTTCGATGATAGCCAACGCCGATCGGCATTGTTCGACCGCGCCCGGGCCCTGCCCGACTGTACCGGCTACATGAACCCAACCGCCCGCGACCACTGCACGGCAGTACCCGACTTTTGCTTCGAACTCACCACCAGAGGGAATGCGTTTAAGCGTCATGACCATTCACCTTACCCGCTTGGGAAACCGCCGGAGTTGTACATACTTGCACGCGCAAACCTTCCAAGTGGAAATCCCCGGCTTCTTTTGGCTGGGAGTACCGCGGGGGAAGTTCTCATTTGGTGGCGGGGGCAGAGCCCCCTCAACCGATTCAGCACAGCGAACCACAGCCGCGATCGATGACCGATTTTATCCGGCCGATGCCGACTCCGGTGCAGCGTCGGTATAGATGAACAGAGGCTGCGAGTCAGAGATGACCGCCTCTTCGTTCACAACAACTTCGCTGACATTCTTCATACCAGGCAGTTCGAACATGGTATCCAGCAGAATATCTTCCAGGATCGACCGCAGACCCCGCGCACCGGTTTTGCGCTCGATGGCCTTTTTGGCGATTGCCTTCAGGGCGTCATCCGTAAAGGCCAGTTCAACATCCTCCAGTTCGAACAGACGCTGGTATTGCTTGACCAATGCGTTCTTGGGCTTGGTCAGGATAGTCACCAGCGCGTCTTCATCCAGGTCCTCAAGCGTCGCCAGAACCGGCAGACGACCGACGAATTCCGGGATCAGGCCGAATTTCAGCAAATCCTCGGGCTCCAGTTCCTTGAATATCTCGCCGACACCGCGGTCATCATTGTCGCGCACATCGGCGCCAAAACCCATGGCCGAACCTTTGCCGCGTTGCGCGATGATCTTGTCCAAACCCGCGAATGCGCCGCCACAGATGAACAGAATGTTCGTCGTGTCCACTTGCAAGAATTCCTGCTGGGGATGCTTGCGGCCACCCTGTGGGGGGACGCTGGCCACTGTCCCTTCCATCAGTTTCAGCAAAGCCTGCTGCACGCCCTCACCCGACACGTCGCGCGTGATCGAAGGGTTCTCGGACTTGCGGGTAATCTTGTCAACCTCGTCGATATAGACGATGCCACGCTGTGCACGTTCGACGTTGTACTCACTGGCCTGAAGCAGCTTGAGGATGATGTTTTCGACATCCTCGCCCACATACCCGGCTTCGGTCAGCGTAGTCGCGTCCGCCATGGTAAACGGGACGTCCAGAATGCGCGCCAGTGTCTGCGCCAGCAGCGTTTTACCACAACCGGTCGGGCCGATCAGCAGGATATTCGACTTCGACAGTTCGATATCGCTGCCCGCTTTCTGAGCATGGTTCAAACGCTTATAATGGTTATGAACGGCAACCGACAGAACCCTCTTTGCGGTGGCCTGACCGATTACATAATCGTCCAGTACTTCGCAAATATCCTTGGGCGTCGGAACACCGTCAGAAGACTTCAGCCCGCTGGCCTTGGTCTCCTCGCGGATGATGTCCATGCACAGCTCAACACATTCATCACAGATGAAAACCGTGGGACCTGCGATCAGCTTACGGACTTCATGCTGGCTTTTGCCGCAGAAGCTGCAGTAGAGCGTGTTTTTCCCATCGCCGCCTGAATTCGTCGCCATGATCTACCTTTCGGGCTTCGTCCCTGCACCCCTTTTCGGGGGCGCTTACACCTGTGTGTGCAGCTTAGGCCAGCACTCTGGCGGCTACAATCTCAAAATGACCCCCGCGCCGGTGACGCGGGGTATTGGCCTCAGGCCTCTTCCGTGTCCATTTTCGCTCGGTTTTCGACAATCTCGTCGATGTGACCCCATTCCTTGGCCTCTTCAGGGCTCATGAAATTGTCACGGTCCAGCGCTTTTTCGACTGCCTTTTTCGTCTGTCCGGTGTGACGTACGTAGATGTCATACAGGCGATCCTTCAGCTTCTGCGTTTCAGCCGCGTGAATCATGATGTCACTGGCCTGGCCCTGGTATCCGCCGCTGGGCTGGTGCACCATGATGCGGCTGTTGGGCAGTGAAAAGCGCATTCCCTTCTCGCCCCCGGCCAACAGAACCGACCCCATCGAGGCCGCCTGACCGATAACCAATGTGGAACATTTCGGCTTGATGTATTGCATTGTGTCGTAAATCGACAAACCGCTGGTCACCACTCCGCCAGGCGAGTTGATGTAGATCGAGATTTCCTTGTTCGGGTTTTCCGCCTCGAGGTGCAGCAATTGCGCCACAACAAGATGGCTCATCCCATCATGGATCGGTCCGTTGATGAATATGATCCGCTCTTTCAGCAGGCGGGAGAAAATATCATAGGCGCGCTCGCCCCGGCTGGTCTGCTCAACGACCATGGGGACAAGTGTATTCATGTAGGTTTCTACGGGATCGAACATTCGTAACCTGCCTGTTTAGCTATGGATCGGGACAATATCCCAACAAGTGTTACCTGAGTCTTAGTGTCGGCTAAGGGGGGCTGCAAGGGGGGGCAAGTGAGAACGCTGACCGAATGTTGATCGTGATCAATCCTCAAAGCGAACCATCTGTTGTTTCCCGGGCTGATCCGCAGATCGCCTTCAGTTGAATTGCATGCACTTTGCGTTTCGGGAACATTCAATCCGAACTCCCCTTTCACACATCACGCTATTTTGATTCATACATATAGAAATGAATGTACGAAACGTGTACTGAAGGGCTTACTCTCACACCTCTTTACGTAACGGAAACACCGCCCGGCCAACGGGTTTGCAAGGAACACAATCGATGGCAATTCCCCAGCTATCCCAAGACATGTCACAAGAAGATTTTGACCGCATGGTCTCAAACGCGACGAGCGCATCCAATTTCCTCAAGGCTATTAGCCACGAAGGCAGATTGATGATCCTGTGTCACCTTGTGTCCGGTGAAAAATCTGTCACGGAACTGGAAGAGCTGCTGTCCGCCAGGCAAGCCGCTGTTTCGCAACAGCTTTCCCGCCTGCGACTTGAAGGTCTGGTGACACCTCGCAGGGAAGGTAAGGCCATCTATTATCGTCTGGCGGATGAACGTCCGCGCCGCATGCTCGAAGTCGTTTACGAACTTTTCTGCGGCGAGGCCCCAGCCTAAGAACTGGCTCCGCCTGAAGAAAGGTGCTACCGAAAAATGATCGAGCACTAAGGAGACGAATATGATCCGCGTAATTCTGATTGGCCTGAGTCTGTTTGCACTGACCGCCTGCGAAACTGCAAAAGGCGCCGGCAAGGACATCGAAAAAGCCGGAGATGCCATCCAGGGCGCAGCAACCGACGTTCAGGAAAGCCTGTAGCACACCTTATTTTGCGCCACGCGCGGAACCAGTATCAATATATGGTTGAAAGACGCACCAGGCCGCAGTAACCTATCCTCACAGGTGCATAGACGCGGCACTGCAACATCTGACGCTAAATCGGGGCTCTTTTGCACACGCAGAAGAGCCCCGGTCCCTTTCGGCAGGGGTGAGTGGTAGCCTGTATGAAACCGAAATCGGCAAAGGAAAAGGCGTCAGGTGCGCAGACGCGGTCTTTGCATGCATCCTTTCGGATACTCCTGACGCCTTACCGGTTCGATGCGCCCCGAGGGGCACCCCGATCCAGTTGCCCCAGCCCCCTTAGAGACTGCGACTGCTGCTTTGCGCCCGAAGGAACATCACAGCGTGCATCGGCCTTTTGAGAAGGTAGCCATTCGAGTAGGGTACGAAACCCGCATGCGGCTGATCACCCACCGGTAAGCCATTGCAGTTCAACGCAAATCCTAAGATCCGGTCTCTCTGCCAAGACCCCCGGGCCTTTGCGTCCCACCTTCGGTTCCGAAGAACCTGTGTGGTGTTCAGACTTTTGCATTACGTCTTGTATCCGACAAGAAAATAGCACTGCAGCATGAAAATTAGACGGGGATAAACTGTTAGTATCTGACGGGAAATCTTTGTGGATAATCCGAGAAATCTCGAATCCACGCATGTTTGAACCGGGACATGTTCAGACTTGATCCAGGCCCCCATTTTCGCCCTATGCTGCAGGCGCAAAGGCTGCCGCACGCTCCATTAGGTGAAAATTGCACGGTTTGTACAACTCTCGGACCACCAATCTTTCGAATCGTACATACGGAGATTCGCCGATGCGTTGCACCATTTCCCACGCGCGCGCCAATTTGGGCGCTCTGGTCACCCGCGCACAGGACCCGCGCGAAGTAATCATACTGACCCGGCACGGCAAACCACTGGCCGCTCTGGTTTCGATCGTCGAGGCGAACCGGATCTGGCATTTGCAGGATGATGACGAGATCGAGTGGAAACACCCGCTGTCTGGCATTCGCGGGATGTGGTCGCGGGGACGCAACATCCCCGGAATGGAGCCGGGACCGGACGGCAGCTATGTCACCGCGCGCGAGGCCGCGCTGAAGGTTCGCGAGATCCAGATGACCCGCGCCGAGGAATGCCGCATTCTAGCGCGGGGCGGTCTGGATCCTGTCGAGGGCGGTGAGTTGGCCGCCCGGCCCGTCTCCTCGCGGTGGAGACGATGATTCCGTTTTTGAGAAGCGGTCCGACCCGCGCGTGGCAACCTACTAACCTCCGCCGCAGTCAATATCGCATCAGCGGTACTTACCCCCTACAATCGCCCGGGTCGGACACGCTTCAGTTCACCTGACGTTCCAGAACGGTACTGTAGGTCGTTCCGTTCCGCAGGCTACGGAAATCCGCAAAGATCTTCCCCTCCTCATACCGCGCATCGATCAGCGCATTGGCCCCGATCAGCAGAGGTGAGGTCTCGACGATGCCGATGCTGCCCGACCCATCGATGCTGATGGTGCCGGTGGCCTCGTACTCATTCCAGTTGGTATCGCCATCGCGACGCCATTTGCTGTGCCCCCAGAAAACGTTGCCGTCCTGAAGCTGCACATCCAGCATCCATTCGGCCTGATTGAACCGGGGCTGATCGCCTTTGTAGTAATGGCTGGGCTGGACGGTCGTGTAGGACCCCAGCCATGTGCCGCGCAGGTCGGGCGTGGTATCGGCCAACGCGGCCGTTCCAAGGGCGAGGGTCGTGGCCAAAGCGGCTGCTCCGGCAGTCATGTATCTGGTCATGGGCTCTCTCCTGTTCGTCTGGTCAACAGATTGGGAGGGCACGCACCGGTTGCAACTTACCTAAGGGAAACTTCATGATTGGTTCACCGGGGGCTTAGAATGGGGCTTCAGGCTCAGGCCAGAGCTGTCCCGACAATGACCAGCGCGATGCCGATCCCCTCGCGATAGGAAAAGTTCTCGCCAAACAGGAAATACGAGGCGATGGCGATCAGCACGACTTCGGCCCCCAGAATGCCGGTATAGATGATGCCCAACCGCTCGTTGCGCAACGCGGCAAGTTCCAGCGTTGCGGCGGCCAGCAACGTGGCGACGATCAGAAGGGTCAGACCAACACCGGGGAGCTTCCACCAGAACTTCATCGAGATCATGGCAACGGAATATAGACCCGCCGACCCGAGTGCGATAAGGGGGATCATGGATGTTGACATAGGGGCCTCCTGCCGAGGTTGCCGTGGGTCAAGTGTAGCAGGTGGGCGCGGTCGGGGCTGTGAGGTTGGTCACAGGTGTTAGATGGACGACTGATAAACCACTGATACGATGCTATTTAAACGTTCGAATTAGATAAAAGACTATGTGAAACATGCTGTAGAATCCCCAACCACCAACAATAAGAAACAACACCCAACCAGGGTTAAACTCCTGCTGATCAAAGGCGCGGAAAGTGTGGTCTGCAGTGCTTTGCAAAACAAAGTATGAAAGAAACGTCAGGCCAATCGTCGCGACGGGCCAGCGCTCCAAGATAGTTCTATAGTTCATTGCCATAGCAACAACCTAACGAGGTGATCTGTCAGCGGCTAGTCACAGAAATCCAAGTGATGAGGGCAGCGCCAACCCGAGGGGGTGAGCGGCGTCTCGGAATTCGTCCAGTGGACGAATTCAGCCGCGAACGGGCAGAGCCCAAGGGCGCAAACGCACCACCCGTTTTTTTCGAAGGTAAACCCTGAGGTTGACGCAGGAAGGTCATCCCAAAGGCAGGCACTCGTGTTTTTACGTCACTGACGGAACTCACTTTAGGCCCACAAAACGAGAACACTTGTTCTTCGCTTCAAAGGTTTACTTTCCATCGCTTCAACAGTTTAACGAAAACCTCGCGTGTAATGGAGCTAAAGGGTTTCGAGGAAAAGTACTGTGTCTTCCACCTTCCATCCTTCAGATTATGACGATCTCTTGTCCTCAGCACAGTGGAACGAAAACTTGCGCGACCTCAATCAGTATGTCGCACATTCGCTTGAACAAGTGGGTGAACCACCTGCGCTAAATGGCAATCTGTTCTACGAACACCGCGCGACGGGTTTTCAAACACAGCCATTTATTGAAAGATTCGAACCCAAACGAAGAAATTTCTTTGAGTTGGCCCGACGCTCGACACGTCTGTTCGAAATAGGCGTGAATGCGGGCCACAGCATGTTGTTGGCGCTTATGGCCAACCCTGAAATCAAGTGCGTCGGCCTGGATGTCTGCCAGAGATTGAACCGCCGGTGGGCCCGCGTGGACATTTACGTGCCGGCAGCATTCAACTGGCTAAGGTACAAGTTTCCTGACCGGGTTGAGCTGATAAAAGGAAACTCTCTGATCGAAGCTCCGGCATACGCCCTGAGGCACCCTGATGCGAAAATCGATTTCCTGCACCTGGACGGGGCCAAGGACACGCACCTCAGAGAGGTTCTGGCGCTACACGCTCTCATGCCGTCCGGTGCATTCATCGTGCATGACGATTCCAACCTCAGACCGGTTCGAATTGCAGACAGACAGTTGAGGCGTCTGAACTTTTCCAAGCCGATTGACTACAGCGAATTCGGCCTGACGGACTGCGAATTCCATTTGGTTCGAGCCGCCACCTGATCAGGTGGCATCAAGCTCGAACCCAAAAAGAAAGCCTGTCAGTGACTGTTCAAAACGGACAGCTTTAGCTGTCCATCTTCAGCGCTGAAATAAACGCCTCCTGCGGGATATCGACCTTCCCGAACTGGCGCATTTTCTTCTTACCCGCCTTCTGCTTGTCCAGCAGCTTGCGTTTCCGCGTGGCGTCGCCGCCGTAGCATTTGGCGGTCACGTCCTTGCGTAAGGCAGACAGGGTCTCGCGCGCGATGACCTTGCCTCCGATGGCGGCCTGGATCGGGATTTTGAACATGTGGCGCGGGATCAGGTCTTTCAGCTTTTCGCACATCGCCCGGCCCCGCATCTCGGCCCGGTCACGGTGAACCATGGTCGACAGTGCATCAACCGGTTCGTCATTCACCAGCACCGACATCTTGACCAGATTATCCTCGGTATAGCCCGTCATCTGGTAGTCGAACGAGGCATAGCCCTTGGTCACCGATTTCAGGCGGTCGTAGAAGTCAAAGACGACCTCGTTCAGCGGCAGGTCATAGACGACCATGGCGCGACTACCCGCATAGGTCAGGTCCAGCTGGATGCCACGGCGGTCCTGGCAGAGTTTCAACACGTCGCCGAGGAATTCGTCGGGCACCAGAATGGTCGCCTTGATGCGCGGTTCCTCGATATGGTCGACCTTCGAGGGGTCGGGCATGTCGGCGGGGTTGTGCAGCTCGATCATCTCGCCGTCTTTCATGTAGACGTGATAGATCACCGACGGCGCGGTGGTGATGAGCTCGATATCATATTCACGTTCGATACGGTCGCGGATCACCTCAAGGTGCAGCAGGCCCAGGAAGCCGCAGCGGAAGCCAAAGCCAAGCGCTGCCGAGGTCTCCATTTCAAAGCTGAAGCTGGCGTCGTTCAGCGCCAGTTTGTCAATCGCATCGCGCAGGTCTTCGAATTCGGAACTGTCGACGGGGAAGAGGCCACAGAACACCACCGGCTGCGCGGGTTTGAAGCCTGGAAGCGCCTTCTCGGTGCCGTTTCGGTCATTGGTGATGGTGTCACCGACGCGGGTGTCGCGGACCTGTTTGATCGATGCGGTCAGGAACCCGATCTCGCCGGGGCCGAGGCTGTCGACCATCTCCATCTCGGGGCGGAAAACGCCGACGCGGTCGACATGGTGCAGGGTGTTGTTCGACATGAACTTGACCCGCATGCCCTTTTTCAGCGTACCGTCCATGATGCGGACCAGGACGATCACGCCGAGATAGGCGTCGTACCACGAATCCACCAGCATCGCCTTGAGCGGCGCGTCCAGATTACCCTGCGGCGCGGGCAGATGGGTGACGATGGCTTCCAGCGTTTCGTGGATGCCCTGCCCCGTCTTGGCGCTGACCTGAATGGCGTCGGTTGCGTCGATGCCGATCACGTCCTCGATCTGTTCGGCCACGCGGTCACAGTCGGACGCGGGCAGGTCGATCTTGTTGAGCACCGGCACGATCTCATGATCGGCATCGATGGCTTGGTACACGTTGGCCAGCGTCTGCGCCTCGACCCCTTGGGTGCTGTCGACGACCAGCAGCGAACCTTCGACAGCACGCATGGAGCGGCTGACCTCATAAGCAAAGTCCACGTGGCCGGGAGTGTCGATCAGGTTCAGCACATATTGCTCGCCATTGTCGGCGGTATAGTCGATGCGAACCGTGTTGGCCTTGATGGTGATGCCACGCTCGCGTTCGATATCCATGCTGTCGAGCAGCTGTTCCTTCATGTCACGATCCTTGACTGTCCCGGTCTCTTGAATGAGCCGGTCAGCAAGGGTGGATTTGCCATGGTCGATATGCGCGACGATGGAGAAATTGCGGATATGAGCGAGGTCTGTCATGGGTTGGGGATATGTAGAGGAATCGTGGGTTGGTCAAGGTGGATTGGGATCGCCCGCAATACTATACCACGCCCCTTCAGCTTGTTCGCATCGGCAAGCCGTTTGACAACTGCTGTGGCCTACGATGAATTTCTGCAATCTGATGCCAGCTTATAGTCCCGCTCGCGATCAAGAACGCTGCGCCAATCAGCTTGCAAAATTAGGTCCGTAAGTAAAAGAGCATGGCAAGTTAGATCCCTAGCATAGAAGTGGCGCCGATCAATCACGAGAATTGGGAATGGTGTGTCATCCCCCTCAAACTCCACTGTCAGTTCAGTTAGGAAATTGCCTTCGTCATCGCTCGGGAAGTCAGTTTCGACAAATCCAAGAGACCTTACGATTTCTTCATCGAGTGCCTCAATAAAATGATCGACAAATATCACGATAAGGTCAAATTCAGATAGTCGCTTTGAAGGATAACCAAAGTCGATTTTCTTATCGAAATCTCCATCGATTACTTCATTGGCGAGTTGATTAGAGATACCAGAAATGACCACTCTTACAGGTCTGTCAAGGTCGTCTGATCGATCTTGAGCAACGCTTTGCTCCACCAAGCCTAAAACAAATATCAGTGTCGCGATCAAGAAAACGCCAGTTGTTCTCATTTTCATATGCTCTTTCGCGTTCACTAAAGTGAGTATTGAAGCAACCCTACTGTCAGATAGTCGATAATCAAGCTACGTCTCAGTAGGCGGCGACATTGTTTCGCACAGACAGGTGCCGGGCTGAAGCCCGGTCTACGGGGTTGGTGTTTCCGACTCGTGTATTCACTTTTTCAAACCACCCAATTGATCCCTTCCCCCGTTTGATTCATACTCCCGCGCAGACCGAGAGGGGCATCAGACCTGTCCGGGCAGGCAAAAACGAGGCATGAGCATGAAACAGTTCCTCCTAATCGCATTCTGTGCGGCATCGCTGACGGCGGTGGCGCCTGGTGCAGACGCGGCGCAGATCAAGCGGGCGTGTCTGGCGTCGGACCGGTCGGCAGCGACGCGGGATCGGTGTACTTGCATCCAGCGCGTGGCGGATCAGGCGCTGACCCGAAGCGATCAGAAGACCGTGGCCAAGTGGTTCTCTGACCCGCATCAGGCGCAAGAGTTGAAGATGTCGCAGACCGCGCGCGATGATGCGCTGTGGGATCGGTATCAGAACTTTGGCCAGATGGCGCAGGCGATCTGCAGCTAAGCCCTTCGGAACGCTTGACCTGATGCACGCTGCGCCCCAGAAAAGGCGCAACGAAAGGTGTATCTTATGGTGATGAAAGGGCTGACCCTGCGGGGCCTTGAAGTATTCGAGGCCTTGGCACGGACGGGATCTGTGGCGCAAGCCGCCGAGATCACGGGGCTCAGCCAGCCATCCGTTTCCCAGCAATTACGCAATCTGGAAAAGGCGTTGGGCACCGAACTGGTCGATCACGGGCGGCGACCGATGCGCCTGACACAGGCCGGGCGCAGCTTTCTGGCGCGGGCCGAGACGGTTCTGGCCGAGCTGCAAATGGCACAAAGCGAATTGTCGGTCATGGATCTGGGGCATCTGACCACGCTGTCAATCGGGCTGATCGACGACTTCGACAATGATCTGACCCCGCGGCTGGCAACGTTGCTGGCAGACAGTCTGACCCGATCGAATTTCAAACTGATCACCTTGTCGAGCCTCGATCTGTTCGAGGCCCTGGCCGAACAACGCCTGCATATGGCCGTAACCGCCCATAGCGGAGAAGTGCTGGAGGGGGTGGTCGAGTACCCTCTGGTCCGGGATCCGTTCATTCTGGTTGCACCACAGGGGTCGGGCGGAGTGGAGGCGGTACAGGACAGGCTGCCATATCTGCGCTATGCCCGCGAGCAACTGATCAGTCGGCAGATCGAGGCGCATATGGCGCGCGGCGCGCAGGAGTTTGAGGAACGGTTCGAGATCGGCTCGCACATGGCGCTAATGGCCATGGTTGCACGGGGCCTGGGTTGGGCGATCACGACGCCGCTGGGTTTCATGCGCGCAGCGCGGTTCCATGAAGGGCTGGAGGCCCACCCTGCCCCGTTCGGGGATTTCTCGCGCAGCATATCCTTGCTGGCGCGTACGGACTGGTCCGATCAGGTACCGCAGGAAGTCGCGGGCATGACACGGCGCCTGATGCAGAACCAGATCGTGGACCCGGCTTTGGCCAAACTGCCCTGGCTGAGCGGATCGCTGCGGGTGATCGGCGGTTAACTGTCCAGATGAGCGGCAAGGCCCTCGACCGCCGCTTCGATCAGGTCCAGAGCGCCATCGAAATCCCGTGTATAATATGGGTCAGGCACATGATCCGCGCCGGTTTCAGGGGCGAAATCGGTCAGCAGGCGCACCGGGGTGTCACTGCCGGCGGGGCGCAGATCCTCGATATCCGCGATGTTGTTGGCGTCCATGCCGAGGATCAGGTCGAAGCGGGCGAAATCGGCGGCGGTGAAGTGACGGGCGCGCAGGTCACCCAAGTCGATTCCCCTGACCTTCGCAGCTGCCTGCATCGGGCCATAGGGCGGGTTCCCCGCGTGCCAGCCCATGGTTCCTGCACTATCGGTGACGTGGTGCGGCGCGCGGGCGCGGAAAACGCCTTCGGCAGCGGGCGAACGGCAGATATTGCCTAGGCAGACAAAGAGGATACGGTGTGACATGCACCAAGCTGTACCGCGCGGAGGAGAAATGGAAAAGATCGTGATCCTGACCGGGGCCGGAATATCCGCCGAAAGCGGGTTGAGCACCTTTCGCGATGAGGGTGGATTATGGGCACAGCACCGGATCGAGGATGTCGCCACGCCGGAAGGATTCGCCCGCGACCCCGCACTGGTTCAGGGGTTTTACAATGCGCGGCGCGTTCAGGCCTCTGAGGTGCAACCCAATGCCGCGCATGAAGCGCTGGCCCGATTGCAACGGGACTGGCCCGGAGACGTCGTGATTGTCACCCAGAACGTGGATAGCCTGCATGAGGCGGGCGGCGCCAAGGATGTCATCCACATGCACGGAACATTGGCCGGCGCTTTGTGTTCAGCCTGCGGCCATCGATGGACCGCCCCGATCGAGATGGCTGTAGGAGAACCCTGCCCCGCCTGTGCGCACCCCTCTGCCCGACCCGATGTGGTTTGGTTTGGTGAAATGCCCTATTTCATGGACGAGATTTATGACCATCTGGCCAGCGCGTTGCTTTTTGCTGCCATTGGCACCTCGGGTCAGGTTTATCCGGCAGCGGCCTTTGTGCACGAGGCACAAGCGGCAGGCGCACGGACGATCGAAATCAATCTGGAACCGTCGCTGGGCGCATCCGGGTTTGACGAACGTATTGTCGGCAAAGCGACTCAAACAGTTCCGCGATGGGTCGAGCATCTGCTTGCGCCGCACACTTAAGGTACAGACAGCACGCGCTTAATTTGTATAGACTATCTTCGAAACGACTGGAGGACGAGAAATGGCTGATCAAGACCCCCGGACCGGTGAGATCCTTGATGACGACAGCATGGCCGGGCGCGACATGCTGGGCGAGCAGCTTTCCAGCCTGTGGTGGACCTTTCTGCTGCGCGGAGTATTGGCCGGGCTTGTCGGCATTGCCGCACTGTTCTGGCCGTCGGGCAGCATCGCGTTGCTGCTGCGATTGGTTGGCGTGCTGCTGATCCTCGATGGCGGCCTGACGCTCTTGGGCGTTGGGCGACGTGGTGTGATGGGCGGCGCTGCGATTGGTGCGCTTCTGATCGGGCTTGTCCTGCTGTTCTGGCCGGAAGGGACGGTCAAACTGGCCTTTTTCCTGATGGGCGCATGGGCGCTGATCATCGGGATCGGCTCGCTGGCGGCCTCCGGGCAAATGCATGAGAGAGACCCGCAACGTGGCTCGATGCGCGTATCGGGATTCGTCGCGCTTGTCGTCGGGCTCGTTTTGATGATCTGGCCCGCGGTCGCGCTTGTAGCGCTGGGATGGGGCATCGCCTTTTCGGCACTGGCCATTGCTGCCGTCATGTTCTGGCTGGCATCCCGATTCCGTCAGGCCGGCGACCGTGTTGGCCTGAAGACCGTCAATAAGTAGCACCAGCGACAGCCACAAGGACAACAGGCCGGGCAATGCCCGGCCTGACGCATGAATGACGGCCGCAGCGCGGCCTGAAGGCAGGCGTTGCCCTAGTTCGAATGTGATCCCCCGCCCATGTCCTGGCGCTCCAGATCGACCGGGATTTCGACTTCAACCTCGCCAGCTTTTTTGAAGATCAGCGTCACCGGAACCGTGGCACCCTGCTCGAACGGTGCCGTCAGCCCCATGAACATCACATGGTCGCCGCCGCGTTTCAGCATATGGGTCTCGCCGGCCGGAATGGCAAAGCCTTCCTCGACATGCATCATCTTGGCCACGCCATTTTCGTCGACTTTGTGCGTATGCAGTTCGACCCGGGCCGCGGCATCCGAAGACGCGCCGACCAGCCGGTCATCTGTATCACCCTGATTCCGGATCATCATGAACGCAGCACCCGCCTTGGCGGTCTTTCCCGATGACCGGGCATAGGCATCATCAACTTTGATTGTACCTTCGGCAAAAGCCGGCAAAGCAAGTGTCACAACGGCCAGAGTTGCAAACAGAGTAGTCTTGAGGGACATCGTGCCTCTCCTGTGTTTTGAGTTTGAAAAAGATTGTTTTTCAAATACTTACAGGCGGCGCGCGCGCCGGGGAGCCGGGGACTGGCAAAGCGATCTGATTGACCAGATGCCGCAACGGCGAAGGCTGCGCCTGTTTCGGCGCCACAGGCATCGATGGGTGGGCGACGGCAATCGCGCCCATCAGGGACAGCGCATAGTCCGGACAGTAATGCGGTGGCGCGGTCGGTTGCCCGTCTTCGTCCATATAGACAACGACCGGACCGGTGCCTGTGCACAGCACCATCTGACCCACGGCCCTGTCCATGCCGCGCGAAACAGCAAGGCCCTGCCCGGTCAGAACCAAAAGCAGGGACAGAACATAAGGTAGGATTCTGATTAAAACTGGTCTCATCCTGACCCGGGTATAGGTCAGTCAGCAGAGTAGCTTCAAGCGCCAAAGGGTCGCGCTTGAAGCTGGTTTCAGTAGTCAATTCCCGGTCGTTTCACCTTGCTTGTATTGAAGCTGGTGTGGGAACGGTTCACCCTGCGCTGCATCCGCGTGCAAGCCGAAATTGCTTTGCGAAAGACCGCGGCCAGGAACAGGAAAAGGTAGAAACTTTTTAACGTCATAGTGTGGCCCCCGCCTGATGAATGACAGTTACGTTAGGTCAGATTCGAGAGTCCGTATGTGAAGCAATTCACCAATAGCGAAAAATAATTTCGAAATTGAAAACAATGTTAGGCAGTAGTGGGCGGTTCAAAAAAGAAAAAGCCCCGCACCACAGAGGTACAGGGCTTGAAATACCGTTAGCGAAAAGGCTTAGGCCGTGGCTTGTGCCTTGGCGATTTCCTTCTTCACTTTCAGAGCGTTCGACGACAACTCTTCATCCTTGGCTTTGGCCAGGAATGCGTCCAGACCACCGCGGTGGTCAACCGAACGCAGGGCAGCGGCCGAGATGCGCAGCTTCACGCCGCGGCCCAGGGTCTCGGACTGCAGGGTGACGTCATTCAGGTTCGGCAGGAAACGACGACGAGTTCTGTTTTTGGCGTGGCTGACATTGTTGCCAGTCATCGGGCCTTTTCCGGTCAGTTCGCAACGGCGCGACATGGTTTCTTCCTTTGTTTCTGGAGGCCGGGCACAAAGCCCTCGGCCAAATCACAAGGGGCACAACCCGAAGTCGCGCCCGAAAACTGGTTGGATGCGTGTAGTGGGAATCGCAGGGAGGGTCAAGACGGGCTGCGCGAATTCTTTCATTTTGCGCCAACCTTTGAAACCCCGCCCTTTTTCAACCCGTCAGGTCAGCGTATTGAGCAGTTCCTGGGCAGCCAGGACCGGGTTCAGATGCCCGGCCGAGACTTCGGCATTCAGACGCTCCATCTCGGCCTTGGCTTGCGGCGTGTCGAGGCGGGCCAGAAGGGCGTGACGGACTTCCTGATCGAACCAGTAACGTGCCTGCGCGGCGCGGTTGGCCTCCCAGATACCGTTGTCGCTGCGCCACTGGATCAGGGATTGCATCTCGTCCCAGGCTTGCTCCAGCCCCTGTTCTTCGACCGCTGAAACGGTCATTGCCTTGGGGAAACCTTCGGGATCCTGGGGGCGCTTGCGCAGCAATCGCAGCGCGCCGGCATAGTCTGCGCATGTCCGTGTCGCCGTGGCCTTCAGGTCACCATCCGCCTTGTTGATCAGGATGATGTCGGCCATCTCCATGATGCCACGTTTGACACCCTGCAATTCGTCCCCACCCGCCGGGGCCAACAACAACAGGAACAGGTCCGACAATTCAGACACCACCGTTTCGGACTGCCCTACGCCCACGGTTTCGATCAGCACCACATCATAGCCCGCGGCCTCGCACAGGGCGATGGCCTCACGGGTCCGTCGGGCAACGCCGCCGAGATGACTCTGGCTGGGGGACGGGCGGATGAAAGCGTTCTTCTCACGGCTCAGGCGTTCCATCCGGGTTTTGTCCCCCAGAATCGAGCCCCCCGAACGGGCAGAGCTGGGATCGACTGCCAGAACCGCGACACGCAGCCCCTGCCCCGTCAACATCATTCCAAAGCTTTCGATGAATGTGGACTTGCCCACTCCTGGCGTGCCCGACAAACCGATCCGCAGCGCCTGGCGCCCCGATCCGGCGAGCTGTGCCAACAACTCGCTCGCCTGTGCGCGATGATCGGCGCGGTTGCTTTCCACCAGAGTGATTGCACGTGCCAGCGCCCGGCGCTCGCCCTTCAAAATCCTGTCGCTGAGGCTGTCTGTCTGCATTCTTGTCCCGATCCTAGAGGCAAGAATAGTTGCCGCGCTCCGGGGGCGTTTGTCCAGACCGGAGGTCTCTGGAAATGCGATCAAGGCAATAGCTGCGTCAATTCGTGCGCCGCGTGGCACTTCCGGATATGGTCTTGGCACCATGGGTTACACCAAAGTGCTCGCACTGTGCGAGAACTGGACGTCACCTGCATGATGGCGGATAAGAGCCGGATGACGATACGCCTGCCCATCGACGACGCCATTCCCGAACTGCTAGACACTTTACGTGCGCATGGTCGCGCGGTGCTTCAGGCGCCACCCGGGGCGGGCAAGACCACGCGGGTTCCTCTGGCAATGCTCGAGGCAAGTCTGTGTGACGGCAGGATCGTGATGCTGGAGCCCCGGCGGCTGGCGGCCCGGGCCGCTGCCGAGCGGATGGCCGAGACCCTGGGAGAGCGCGCAGGGCAGACCGTGGGTTACCGTGTGCGCGGCGATGCGAAAGTGTCAAAAGACACCCGGATCGAAGTGGTGACCGAAGGTATCCTGACGCGGATGCTGCAATCCGAACCCGACCTGCCCGGCATCAGCGCGGTGGTTTTCGACGAATTCCATGAACGGTCTCTGAACGCCGATCTGGGGCTGGCCTTGTGCCTTGAGGTAACGGGCGCACTGCGAGACGATCTGATCCTGCTGGCTATGTCAGCCACGCTGGATGCAGATCCCGTCGGCGCGTTGATGGCGGCCCCGCTGGTCACATCAGACGGGCGCAGCTTTCCGGTTGAGACGCGCTGGCTTGATCGGCCATTGGGACCGCAAGCGCGACGGTTGGATGCGTTGATCGATCTGGTGACTCAGGCCGAGCGTGAGACGCGCAAGTCCGGCGGCGGAATTCTGGTTTTCCTGCCGGGAGAGGGCGAAATTCGGCGCGCTGAGGGCGCTTTGAACAGTCGATTACCCAATAGTTGCGTGGTGCGCCCGTTATTCGGGGCCATGCCCTTTGCGGCCCAGCGTGCGGCGATCGCCCCGGTGGAACATGGGCGCAAAGTTGTGCTGGCGACGTCGATTGCCGAAACGTCGCTGACGATCCCCGATATCAAGGTTGTCGTGGACATGGGGCAGGCCCGACGGGCTCGGTTCGATCCGGGATCGGGAATGTCACGGCTGGTGACCGAACGGGTGACACGGGCCGAGGCCACACAGCGTGCGGGCCGGGCCGGACGTGTCGCCGAAGGGGTGTGTTACCGGCTCTGGTCGAAGGGGGAAGACGGTGCGCTGGCCGCCTACTCGCCTGCAGAGATCGAAGCGGCTGACCTGACCGGGCTGGCGCTGGAGCTGTCCCTGTGGGGCGCTGGCGCGGCCGATCTTGCCTTTCTGACTCCACCTCCCGAAGGGACGATGGCCGAGGCGCGGGCTTTGCTGACAATGCTGGGCGCACTCGACACCAATGGGCGGATCACTGATCATGGGCGCGCCCTGGCAGCACTGCCCTTGCATCCCCGGTTGGGGCACATGCTTGTGCGGGCCGGTCCGAACGCCGCACCTTTGGCGGCGTTGATGGCAGAGCGTGACCCCCTTCGCGGTGCGCCGGTGGATATCACCCTGCGGCAAGAGGCGCTGCGTGATCCACGGACTTTTCAGCGCAACAGGGTCTGGCAGGTCAACATGGGCGCCGTGGATCGGATCAATGCCGAGACCAAACGGTTGCGGAAACAGGCCAAGGGCGACTCTGCTGATCTGAGCCCTGCCGCCATGGCTGCGCTGGCGTATCCTGACCGCATCGGGCAGCGGCGCAAAGGTGACGCGCCGCGCTATGTGCTGTCAGGGGGAAAAGGCGTTGTTCTGGACAGTGCGGATCCACTGGCCAACGCTCCGTTTCTGGTCGTCATCGACACTGATGGCAACCCGCGCGAGGCTAAGGTCCGGATGGCCACCCAGATTTCGGAACGCGAGACCCGCGATCTGTTCGCGGATCAGATCGATTGGGTTGAGACTTGCGCCTGGTCGAAACGCGAGCGGCGGGTCGTGTCGCGGTGGCAAGAGCGGTTCGGCGCGATCACGCTGGATGACCGCATCTGGAAGGACGTTCCAGACGACGCCGTGGCGCGTGCGATGCTGGACGGGGTCCGCGATCTGGGCTTGCGGCTGGAGGGTGCCGCCGCGCGTTTGGTTGCCCGTGTCGAGCTGGTGCGTGCCGATGGCATCGATCTGCCCGATTTTTCGGTCGCAGGCCTGATGGCCGAGATGGACGACTGGTTGCTGCCCATGCTGTCAGGTGTCAAAAGCGCCGAAGACTGGAAGAAGTTCGACCTTATGCCCGCCCTGCGCGCGCGGTTGGACTGGGCACAGACGCAGGAACTGGACCGGCGCGCTCCGGGGTCATTTGAAACGCCGCTGGGGCGCAAGGTGCCAATTGATTACAGCGCTGCCGTGCCTGAAATCTCGGTCCGCTTGCAGGAAGTGTTTGGCGTGACCCGACATCCGGCAATCGGCGGCCAGCCTTTGAAGATCACCCTGCTGTCACCAGCACAGCGCCCGATCCAGATAACGCGCGACCTGCCCGGTTTCTGGGCGGGCTCTTACGCGGATGTACGCAAGGACATGAGGGCGCAATACCCCAAACACCCTTGGCCCGAAGATCCGACCCGGGCTGATCCCACGCTGAGAGCGAAGCGCAGACGGGAATAGAGCAGTCAGAAAATTCTGCTGTTTGGCCAAAAACCCACAATTTCAGGCTAAAAACCCTCAAATATCGGTTAAAATCGGAAGATACAATTGAAACTCACCATTTCTGTTGTTATGTCTTATCAACTTTGAAGGCATAGAGTAGACAACAAGAAACCGATGAGTGCATGGCTGCAAAACATCTGGGAAGAGGTTGGACGACCTCTTTTTCTGCGCCCCCGGCGGGTGCAGTTTGCAGCGTTGTGCACCCGCATTCATGACGGGAAGGACGAAGTCCTGTTGATCACCAGCCGCGACACCAGACGCTGGATCATCCCGAAAGGTTGGCCAATTGATGGTTTGAGTGGAGCGGAAACGGCCCTGCAGGAGGCCTGGGAAGAGGCCGGAGTACGCGGGGATACAGTACACAATGATCCAATCGGTCGTTACACTTACGACAAGATCCTCAAAGACGGATCAGCGCAGCCGGTTTTGACCAGTGTCTACCGGATTTCGGCGCACGCACTGGCTGAAGAGTTTCCCGAGGCCGATCAGCGCGAACGCCGCTGGTTTTCGCCGGCTGATGCGGCCACACAGGTACAGGAGCCCGAGTTACAGGCCTTGTTGCGTAGTCTCTAAGGAATTTGCAACGATTCTGTGGCACCCAGCTTGCCTGCGCAGCAGGAAACCGCTAGCTGCGCGCTCGTTCAATATTTGACCAAGTTCATGTCTGACACGAATCCAAAACCACGCTGGCAAAAGCTAGACAGCGACCTGCACCGAATTTCGCGCGTCGAAGCCGCCAATATCCATGTCGCACGCCATTTGCTGGCACCGGGAGTCGCGCTTGCCTTCATGGCATTGGCCGGGCTGACGGCGGCAGTTCTGTTTGGTCAGGCGGATGGTAGCTATATCGTCGTCGCAGCGGCTGCGTTCGGGGCCTATATGGCAATCAATATTGGCGCCAATGACGTGGCCAACAATATGGGCCCTGCGGTTGGTGCGAATGTGCTCACTATGGGCGGCGCCATCGTGATTGCCGCCATTGCCGAAAGCACAGGCGCTTTGCTTGCGGGGGGTGATGTGGTTTCGACCATCTCCAAGGGGATCATCGATCCGGCCTCGGTGCAAAACAGCGAGGTGTTCATCTGGGCCATGATGGCGGCGCTGATATCGTCAGCCATGTGGGTCAACCTGGCAACCTGGATCGGCGCTCCTGTTTCCACCACGCATTCTGTCGTGGGCGGGGTCATGGGTGCAGGTATTGCCGCAGCGGGCCTGAGCGCGGTGAGCTGGGGCACAATGGGCGCAATTGCGGCCAGCTGGGTGATCTCGCCGGTGCTTGGGGGTGTGATTGCAGCGGGTTTTCTGGCGCTGATCAGGTCAAAGATCCAGCATCAGGACGACAAGATTGCAGCCGCGCGCAAATGGGTGCCAATCCTTTTGGCGGTGATGGCTGGGGCCTTTTCCACATATATGTCCGTCAAAGGGCTGAAGCGGATCGTGACAATCGATCTGGAGATGGCTTTGCTGATCGGGTTGTCTGTGGGGCTTCTGGCTTGGTCCGTGACCGTCCCGTGGGTCAAACGCAAATCCGAAGGAATGGAAAACCGGACCCGGTCTCTGAAAACGTTGTTTGGGCTGCCCCTTGTGATCTCGGCCACGTTCCTGAGTTTCGCCCACGGCGCAAATGACGTGGCCAATGCGGTCGGCCCGCTGGCCGCGATTGTTCACGCGGCTGAATTCGGAGAGTTCGCAGCCAAGGTTTCAATCCCTCTATGGGTGATGATCATTGGCGTGTTCGGGATTTCGTTCGGTCTGTTCCTGTTCGGCCCCAGGCTGATCCGCATGGTGGGCAGTCAGATCACCAAGCTGAACCCGATACGCGCCTTTTGCGTCGCCCTGTCGGCGGCGATCACCGTAATTCTGGCCAGCTGGCTGGGTCTGCCGGTCAGTTCGACCCATATTGCCGTTGGAGCAGTCTTTGGCGTCGGCTTCTATCGCGAGTGGCATTCCGAGCGTCGGCGCAAGCAGGGAAACCTACAGCGCACGGCGCAACACCTTGCCCCGGAAGAATACCGCCGTCGCAAGCTGGTGCGCCGGTCGCATTTCATGACCATCGTGGCGGCATGGGTTGTGACCGTGCCAGCCGCTGCATCCATGTCGGCCGTATTATACTGGGTACTGACTGCATTCGTCTGACGAATACCGTCAGAGCCTGATCTGCTCAGGTGACAACGGGTGATCGGGTGCATGTTTGATCAGGTCGGACACTTGCGTGCAGATGGGTGTTGGCACTCCGGTTTCGTGACCCATCCGGATGATATGCCCTTGCAGACTGTCAATTTCCGTTTGGCGCTCGGCCATCAAGTCATAGGCCATGGACGTTCGCGCACTCGGATCGATTGTCAGCATCCGGGCCGCGATCCGGGTGAACAGCGGCGTCGGAAGTCGCAGAATATGCGGCGTCATCCATGCCGGAAGTGGTGTGGTCGAAGCCACGGGATGCCCCGCCGCCTTGAGAACAGTCAGCGCCTCAGACATCTGATCCGCCATGAGATTGCGCCAGTCGCGGTTCATAAGCTGATCCACCAGCGTGAGGCCCGACAAGGCATTGAGCGCATTGTTCAGGTTGATCACAAGCTTGCCCCATTGCACGGCCTCGATCCGGTCGCTGGACATAACGGGAAGGTCCGCACTGCTCAGCTGCGTCGCCAGATCTCCGGTGCCGCTCTGGATGACGATCTCTCCGGACGTGGCCCGGTGATAGGTGGCGGGGGCAGTCGGCACCACATTGAACGGAACCATTCCGGCGCGAACGTCGCGCCCGGGAAGGGCATTGCGCAGTGTTGTGGCGGCCTCGATCCCGTTTTGCCAGGACAGGACAGGCACATCTCGCGGTGCAATAGTGCCAATCAGCTCGGCCATGTCTGATGTAGCGCCCGATTTGACGGATACGATGACGAGTTCGGCCTGACCCAAGCAGGCCGGATCTTCACTGAGAGACAAAGATTCGGGCGGAACCGTGTAATCAAGGCCGTCAAAATCTGTGACCGTCAGCCCGTGCTCACGGATCGGGTCCAGCACACGTGCCCGTCCCAGAAGGGTCACGGAGTGCCCCGAACGGGCAAGCAAGGCACCGCAGTAGCAGCCAATGCTGCCCGCGCCTGCGAGGACAATTTTCATGATACCCCCTCCGGTATTCCCGAAAAGGATCACCGCAAACGGCCCGTGACACAAGCCCACTTGCCCCTGACGTCGCGCGCTAGCGGGCCAGCCGGGGTTTTGTGTGCTCAAGCTCTTTGGAAATAGGGATAAATTCCTGATCGTCACCCGGAGGCAGGTGAAACGCACCGTTGGCCCAATCGGCGCTTTTCCACTCACGGGTTGCCGTTTCGATCTTTTCCTTCGAAGACGAAACGAAATTCCACCAGATGTAGCGGTCTTCATTCAGGGTCGCTCCGCCCAGCAGCATCAGCCGCGCGCCCAGTGGGCCCGCCGTGACAGACAGCCTGTCCCCGGGACGGAACACCATCATGCGGCGCTCGTCAAACGTGTCACCCGCGATTTCGACCGCACCTTGCGTGACATAGACACCGCGATCTTCGTGGTCGTCAGGCAGAGGGAAGGACGCGCCGGGTTCCAATTGCACATCGAGATAGAAGGTTTCGGACAACATCGTGACCGGGCTGGTCTCACCATAGGCCGAACCCAGGATCAACCGGGCGCTGACACCCGCATCCTGAAGATGCGGCAGTGCGGCCTGTTTGTGGTGTTCGAAATCCGGGGCCATATCCTCATGCGCTTCGGGCAAGGCAATCCAGGTCTGAATGCCGAACAGGCTGTGTTTCTTGCCTCGGGTCTCATCACTGGTGCGTTCTGAATGGGTCACACCGCGGCCTGCGACCATCCAGTTGACCTCGCCGGGATAGATCATCTGATGTGTGCCAAGGCTGTCGCGGTGCTCGAACTCGCCCTGGTACAGATAAGTGACCGTGCCCAATCCGATATGCGGGTGGGGGCGAACATCGATGCCGCCTTCGGTGATGAATTCAGCAGGCCCCATTTGATCGAAAAAGATGAACGGGCCCACCAACTGTCGTTTTACCGAAGGAAGCGCACGGCGCACCTCGAACCCTCCCAGGTCACGGGCACGCGGGATGATCAACGTGTCCAGCGCCGGATTTTCCGAGATGCAGTCCGGATTGTGTGTCGGGTTCCAACTCATTTCAGCACTCCCCTCGTTGCAGATGGTCAGGCCGTCTGCGTTCTCTCAGGTAAGAAATAGCCGCGCAAAGCAGCCTATAAAGTGCACGATTGCACAGGTGGAGTGCGGCGCCGTTCCGACTAACGCGGCCAGAGCTGGGGGAAAAAGGGTCCGTCAATCCGATCCCCCTCGCCATAACCAGCTGCCTCGAACTGCGCGCGCTCGTCCTTGGCCCAGTCGCCACGGTATCGGATGACACCGTCTGGTGCGGTCATGCGAAGGGTGAAGCGGCGCACCGTTTCCGACGGGGTGGTTGAAGACAGCCCGCCATGCAGCGTTCGCATGTCGAAGAAAATGCAATCCCCAAGCTCAAGATCCCATTGCAGCAAATCAAACGCGTCGGGGTCTGCATTGACATCAGGTGGTGGGTGATAGGTCTGCCCGGCAACTTCGGTGGGCTTATAGCTGGGATGACCATCGGCGAACCGCACCCGCATGAACAGCTTGTCCCATAGGTGTGAGCCTTTGACGAAAGCGATGCCGTTTTCCTTGGTCACTGGTTCCAGCGGCAGCCAAAGGACGCACATCGTACCTTCGAAATCGAAGTAAGACAGGTCCTGATGGAAGGGCGGGCGCGAAGTCGAGCCGGCCTCGCGGAGAAACCAGTTGTCCATGACAAGGTTTACGGATGGCGCGCCCAGCAACCCGGCAGCAAGCGGTGCGCAGGGTGAATTGTGAACGAATTCGTTGAATTGCGGAATTTTATTCCAGGCCCAGTAGTCTTCGAAATAACCCGGGGCGTCCGGATCCTTGGTGTGGCGAGTGAAATTGTCGGTTGGAGTGTCAAGGTCGGCATCGATACCGGCGCGCAACAGTGACAACCAGTCAGATGAGAATTTCGACCGGAGAACAACAGCCCCATCGCGTTGGAAGGCGCCGATGTCTTCCTTTGTGACCAGGTCTGCTGTCGTCATGGAATGATCATCCCGAAGTGGTTCGGTGACCCTGAGCATCGCACCGCACAGCACGAGACGTCAAAGAGATTCGTTTCGACGACCCAGAATCGCTCACAGTACAGTGAGCGTGCATGGGTTGAACCGAGCACAGCCTCGGATTTTTAGAGAAACATGCTATGTTTCAGATGGAAGCCGCAGACTGACAAGATTGGATCGCGTATTGGAGGTTTCTCGATGACAGATGCGTTGCTGTCCCGTCGTTCCCTGATCACCCAAGGTGCTGCCGTTTTGGCAACCGGGGCTGCGGGGCTTTTGGTTCCTGCCCGCGCAGCCGGGCTTGCGCCGACGCCTTCGATGCGGGGTGGATCAAACAACTATCGCCCTGGCGCACCGGTCGTGGACCGGATCGGCAGAGGGGGGTTCTGGATGACCGGCACCGTACGACGGGCGGGCGACGGCGCACCCCTGCCCGGCCAACGCATTCAAATCTGGGCCCACACCACCGAGGGGCACGAGCGTGACCCGCAAAGCCATGGGGCGACTTTGACGAATGAAAAGGGTGAATTCCGCCTGGAAATGCCGCAGATCGTGCCCGCTTTCGGCCAACCGCACGGGCATCTGGCCTATGACAGCGGCGCGTTCGAGACGGTGTTCCTGCGGCCTGTGATGTCCAGTTCCAAGGACAAGACACTGGCTGCGCATTTCGTGTTGCAACCGCTCTGATCCCGGTGATCCGAACCGGTGTCATTTGGGCGACCCTGATCGCCGCCCTTGCCGTTCCTCTGATCGCTGCGGCAGGCAGCCCTTACCTTGCATGGCGCGACCCTGTCTACATCCTCGCCGGGTTTGCCGGAATTCTGAGCTTGGATCTGCTGTTGCTGCAACCGCTTCTAGCCGGAAAAAACCTTCCGGGCTTGTCCGCAGTGAAGAGCCGCCACATTCACCGTTGGGTCGGCCTGACCCTGGTGCTGGTGATTGTGGTCCATGTCGCGGGTTTGTGGCTTACCAGCCCGCCGGATGTGGTGGATGCGTTGTTGTTCGTCTCTCCGACACCGTTCTCGGCCTGGGGCGTCATTGCCATGTGGACAGCTTTCGGGGCGGCCCTGCTGGGTGTCTTCCGCCAGCACCTGCGTCTGCGCTTTCGACTTTGGCGGCTGAGCCACACCGTGCTGGCCGCGGTGACGATTGTCGGCAGCGTTGTTCACGCCATGCTGATCGAAGGCACGATGGAGATCATGACCAAAACAGCGCTTTGCACACTGGTCCTGCTGGCGAGCGCAAGCGCACTCGCCAAGCTGAAAGTGTGGGATGTCCGTCGGCGCCCTTAGACGCCCAGACACCAGCGCATGACCGCCTTCTGCGCGTGCAGGCGGTTTTCGGCCTCATCAAAAATGACCGAGTTCGGTCCGTCCATAACCTCGGAGGTCGCTTCTTCCTCGCGGTGGGCCGGCAGGCAATGCATGAACAGCGCATCCGGTTTGGCATGCGACATGAGTTCAGCGTTGACCTGATATGGTCGCAGCATGTTGTGGCGGCGTTCCTTGGCCGACTGGGAATCATGCATCGAGACCCAGGTGTCTGCGACGACGAGGTCAGCGCCTTCCACCGCTTTGTGCGGATCCCTTTCGATCACGATTTTTGACCCTTTCTGGCGGGCAAACCCTATGAACCCTTCTTCCGGGTCAAGCTGAGCGGGCCCGGTGAAGGTCAGATCGAACCCGAACTGACCAGCGGCGTGCAGGAAGGAGGCGCAGACATTGTTGCCGTCGCCGGTCCAGACCACCTTTTTTCCGGCGATGGGGCCGCGGTGTTCCTCGAATGTCAGAACATCAGCCATGATCTGGCAGGGATGGGTGCGGTCGGTCAGGCCGTTGATCACCGGCACGTCCGAGTATTCGGCCATTTCGGTCAGGATGGTTTCATCAAAGGTGCGGATCATGATCATGTCGACATAGCGCGACAGCACACGGGCGGTGTCGGCAATGGTCTCGCCATGACCCAGCTGCATGTCCTTGCCGGACAGCACCATGGTCTGCCCGCCCATCTGGCGCACGCCCACATCGAAAGACACGCGCGTCCGCGTCGACGGCTTTTCGAAGATCAGTGCCACCATACGATCTTTCAACGGTTGTTCGTCGTCAGGGGCGGCCTTGGGGCGGCCCAAACGCGCCTGTTTCATCACTCCCGCCTGATCGATCATGGCCCGCAGATCGGTAGAATCGGTTTTGTGGATATCAAGAAAATGGTTCATTTTGCTTCGCTTTTGGCTGACGGCGGGTGGGGTCAGACCCCAACACCCCCAAAGTATTTGAAGAAAGGTGAAACTCAGGCAGTCGCAAGCTGGGTTTCGATCTGTTTGGCTGTTTTGTCGAGGCGGATCACGGCCTGAGCGATATCGTCCTCGGTCAGGGTCAGCGGTGGCAGCAGACGGATCACGTTGTCGGCGGCGGGAACGGTGATAACCTCGTTGTCATACCCTGCGTTGACCACGTCGATATTGGTCGGCTTGCACTTCAGACCGAGCATCAGGCCCGATCCGCGCACTTCTTCGAACACTTCAGGGTGGTCGGCGATCAGGCCTTCGAGCTTCTGGCACAGAAGCCCGGATTTGCGGTTGACGCCTTCAAGGAAGGCGGGTGTTGCCACGTGATCAATCACCGCGCAGCCCACGGCGCAGCCCAGCGGGTTGCCGCCATATGTCGAACCGTGGGTGCCCGCAGTCATACCGGACGCCGCGTCTTCGGTCGCCAGTACAGCCCCCAGCGGGAAGCCCCCGCCGATGCCCTTGGCGACCATCATGATATCAGGGGTGATCCCCGCCCATTCATGGGCAAAGAGCTTGCCTGTCCGGCCAACGCCGCATTGGACTTCATCAAGGATCAGCAGAAGGCCATTTTCGTCGCAGATCTGGCGCAGCGCTTTGAGTTCGGCATCAGGTACGGGGCGAATACCACCTTCGCCCTGCACCGGTTCGATCAGGATCGCGGCGGTCTCATCGGTGATGGCGTTGGTGACGCCATCGAGGTCTCCGAATGCCAGGTGGACAAAGCCGGGCAGCAGCGGGCCGAAGCCCTTGGTCATTTTCTCGGACCCGGCAGCAGCGATACCGGCTGACGACCGGCCGTGGAAGGAACCGTCGAAGGTGATGATTTCAACCCGCTCGGGCTGACCTTTGTCATAGAAATACTTGCGGGCCATTTTCACGGCCAGTTCGCAGGATTCCGTGCCAGAGTTCGTGAAGAAAACCGTATCGGCAAAAGTGTGTTCCACCAGCTTGTCAGCCAACGCCTGTTGCTGAGGAATGTTGTACAGGTTCGAGACATGCCACAGCGCATGGGCCTGGTCAGTCAGCGCGGCCACCAATGCCGGATGGGCGTGACCCAGCGCGTTCACCGCGATCCCTGCGCCGAGGTCCAGAAAACGTCGGCCATCCGCCTCGGTCAGCCAGGCGCCTTCGCCCTTCACGAATGTCAGGGGCGCACGGTTATAGGTCGGCAGAACGGACGGGATCATGGGATCATCCTTTTCAGGTAGTATGAGCCTCGTGAGTGGTACACGAAGGCCCAGTTCGTCAACAGATTTGGTGAGGTTTGTGCCGAATAGCTGGGCACACGGGATCAAACAGGCCGGTTACGTAAAGATGCGTCGGCGTCGGAGCAGTTGGATATGCACATGTTTGATCATGGCCGTCCGTATAGCGATGCTTGCGCAGGTTGGGAAGCCGGTATTTTGAAACGATCCCATTTTGCGCTTGCCAACGCCTGCGCAACCGCGCACCGCTTGGCCATGTTCGAACCCAAACACCATAATCCACCGCTTGCCGCCGCGCTTATCTTTGTCGCCACCGCCTTTATCGCGGCGACGACGCTGCTGGCCAAGGCGCTGGGGACGGATGCGTTGGGCCCGCCCTTGCATGCGATGCAGATCAGTCACGGGCGGTTTCTGTTTGCCCTGCTGGCGATCCTGTTGGCGGTTGCAATTCTGCGGCCCCGATTGGTGCGGCCCCACTGGGGTCTTCACATCGGGCGGACCAGTTTTGGCTGGGCGGGGGTGACATTGATGTTCGCGTCGGTTGCCTTCATTCCGATGGCGGATGCGACGGCTATATCCTTTCTGAACCCTGTCTTTGGTATGGTGCTGGCCATTCCTCTGCTACAAGAACGCGTGGGACTGTGGCGCTGGCTGGCTGCGGCTGTTGCCTTGACGGGTGCACTGATCCTGCTTCGCCCGACCCCAGCCAGTTTTCAGCCCGCTGCCCTTCTGGCGCTGGCAGCGGCCGCGCTGATCGGGATGGAGTTGATTTTCATCAAGAAACTTTCCGGGCGCGAGCCACCGATGCAGATCCTGCTGATCAATAACTCGATGGGGCTGGTGATCGCCACGATAGCCGTCAGCTTCGTCTTTCAGATGCCGACCCCGCAGCAATGGGCAGCATTGGTGGGGATCGGCGTTCTGATGGCCTGCGCGCAGGCTTGTTTCGTCAACGGCATGGCGCGGGCGGACGCATCCTTTGTGGCCCCGATCAGCTATGCCACGCTGATCTTTGCCGCCCTTTACGACTTTGCGGTCTTTGATGTGATCCCTGACTGGATCAGTCTGGTCGGGTCTGCGACTATCCTGGCCGGCGGGCTGATCCTGGTCTGGCGAGAAGCGGTGCAGCGCCGTGCCTGAGAGCCTGCCTTGCACAGGCCCCGTATTCCGGAACGGAGGCGCCCGCACCCCTTGCTGGGAAGGCCGAACCTGCCCTTGAAACCCGACGCGCTGGCAGAGCGGCGCTAAGCCTTGAGACGGTAACCGGTGCGCAGCATCAGCCAGGTGATGACTCCGATCACGAGTGTTGCAAACGTACAGACCGCTATTCCCAGCCACGGAGAGCTGTCCGACACCCCGATCATCCCATACCGCAAGCCATCAATCAGATAGAACACCGGGTTCAGGTGTGTCAGGCGATTCAGGACAGGCGGCAGTGCCGCGACCGAATAGAACGTACCCGACAGGAAGGCCAGCGGCGTGACGATAAAGTTGGTGATCGCTGCCATCTGGTCGAACTTGTTGGCAAAGATACCTGCAAACAGTCCCAACGCGCCCATGAACGCTCCGCCCAGAACGACAAAGGTCAACGCGATCAACGGGTGCTGAGGCGCGATGGAGAGCAAGACCAAAAGCGCAATCGAGATCACCACTGCAATCATCACGCCGCGGGCGATGCCACCCGCGAGGTAGCCCAGCAGAATCTCAAGCGGTGACAGCGGTGGCATCAAGGTATCAACGATGTTGCCTTGCACCTTGGCGATCACCATCGAGGACGAGGTATTGGCAAAGGCGTTCTGGATCACCGTCATCATCATGATCCCCGGCGCCAGAAACATCACAAACGGCACGCCCATGACATCAGGCCGGCTGGGTCCGATGGCGATGGTGAAGATCAACAGGAACAACCCCGCCGTAACCAGTGGTGCCAGAACCGTCTGGGTCCAGACGGCCAGAAAGCGCAGGGTTTCGCGCTGCGCCAGCGTGTAAAGGCCCATCCAGTTGACTGCTCCGAAGCGACGCGCGGTCTGATCTGCGGGATTCTGCATGTTTTGCCCTCAAACTGATTCGAAGACAGCTTGTAACTCGGGCTGCAGTGTTTAGAATAGGGGGCTGAGACGAATTCCCAAGGCGGCCCGAATCCGGGGCCGCTTTCCGCTTTTGAAAGGCTAACGATGTCCTGGACAGACGAGCGCGTAGAACTGTTGAAGAAGATGTGGGGCGAAGGCCAGTCGGCCAGCCAGATTGCCAAGGAACTGGGTGGCGTGACCCGCAATGCGGTGATCGGCAAGGTGCACCGCCTGGGCCTGTCCAACCGGACGGCAGGCGCATCCCCGGCCAAGGCGGAACCGAAAGAAAAACCGGCGCCTGCCCCCAAGGCCGAGGCCAAACCCAGACCTGCGCCCAAGACCGAACCGGCGCGCCCGGCGCCTGCCCCGACCTCCGAGTCAAAACCGGTCGTTCCGGCCCGCCGTCAGATCATCCCCGCCGGTCAGCCGCTGCCACCGCAACCGTCGGCCAATGAGATCAGCCCCGAAGCGCTGGCCAAGGTCAACGAGATAGAGAAAAAGGCCAAGAAGCTGACTCTGATGGAATTAACCGAGAAAACCTGCAAGTGGCCCGTGGGCGACCCCGCGACCGAGGATTTCTGGTTCTGCGGCCTTCCGGTTGAGGCAGGCAAACCCTATTGCGAGGCACATGTGGGCGTGGCGTTCCAGCCGATGAGCTCGCGCCGCGACCGACGGCGGTGATTAGGAACGCCAGAACTCAAATCTCTATTGTGGAATGTGGAAAGGGTGCAGGCGTTTCTCCAAGCCTCTTACCGGAAGCGTCACATAGTCAAGAACAACGCAAGGCGTAGGAGCTCTTACAAGGAACGCACCCTCGCTGAAAGCTGCGAGGGTGTTTTAGCTCGGAGCGTCGGCTGTGCGGACTTAGCTGTCGTTGAACAGCTTTGAGCCAGACTTTATGATTAACGTCATAAACCCAGTGAGCAAAAGTAACCTTGAATGCAGGATGGCGATTGAAACTTCTTACTCACTTGATGGCTATCGCTACAATTCTATTCGCACAGACAAGCTTTGCACAAGGCACTCGCTTTGGTCGCCTTGTCGAGTCATACCTCTTCGTCAATCTTGAAAGAGAGGAAATCTGGTCTGCCGAGTTTAATGAAGCATTTATCAAGTACACCTGCTTAGCGTGCGCTCCTCCGGTCACAGCTTTCTTGGAAGCCATCACGCCTTACACGTCTGAACACTATGGAAGTGTGAGCGAAAGATACCTTTCCGAACGTAAGATTTTTTGTGCGGAATTGGTGGTAAGTAGAACTGGTCGATGCCTGAGCACAAGGTCAGCACGTATGCGTGGAGGTGCTTTGTCAGGATTTGTTTCTGAGCAACACGTTGCAAGTCGGCGCGAAATCGAAGTCATGTTCTTTTACCATGAAAGAGAGTTTGGCCCTGAACTAATCCGAACCAAGATATTGCTCGAAGATGGAGCAATCTCACCAATTGATGCCTTAGGAATGTTTCGAGCGCATATGGCAAAACTTACGGTGTTCTGGTGAAGGAACAGTTTGAGTCGCTTGTAAGTTTGGGCTCTAACCTGACATTGAGGTGTCGGTGATCTTGGAGCCGCTGGCACATGATCAGCCTTTCACTGCGCCGGATGCGAGGGCAAGTTCGGCATTGGCACCCATCGGGGCAACTCATCCGGTGCCACCGAAACATGCAGCCGCTCAGATTGATCCCGCCCGACCTTCCGGTGCTTGCGCAGTAGGAAAATCTTGCCCCAGCCGCGCCATGTGCCAACCGACGGGGCATGCGTATCTATGGGAAAACGATCGCGCCAGCCCTCGGGCAACGGCAATCCGTGCATCTCGGCCTTGTCCAGCATCCAGATCAGGGAAATGTTGCTGAGTGGACGCGCCTCTTCATAGGTATTCAATTGCCCTCCGATGTCACCGTGTGTGCCGCGGAACCATACCTGTTCCACATGGCCTTTGAACTCGGGCGTGCATTTCCACAGGACCGGCTCGAACACCTCGCGTGTCTCATCCAATGCCATGGCGTGATAGCCGTGGCGCGTGGCCGGGCCCAATTGGTGGTTGTGAAAGGCATGACGCTCCTCGGCCCAGCGCCAGAGCAGCGGCAGGCGCAGGCCCAGCGCCTTGACCGTATCCCAGACACCGATCATCTCGATCTCGACATCCTCGTGGCAGAAGCGGCGGCGGAAATCGCGGGCGGCGGTGCCGCTTGGATTGCACTCATAATGGCGATAGGCCTGCAGAATGTTCCGCTCGGTCGCGTCTTCGGCCTTGAGCAGGCCGATCATGTCGATCACCCCAGCCAGACTGCGTACACCGTAAGCACCCCGCGAATAGCCAATGAAAAAGATCCTGTCGCCGGGTTTGTAGCGTGACGCCAGATAGCCATAAGCACGGCGGATTTGCCGGTTAATGCCCCGGCCCATCATCACATCCAAAGAGGATTTCCAGCTTTCCCATTGTACCCCTGCCTCATAGAAGACCGAAACCTTGCTACCCATCTCGCAACACAGGCGCAGGGTCTGGCCTGCATGAGTTTCGCGGCCCGGCTCGAGCGTGGACATGGTCCCGTCAAGGATGATGACATGGCTGATTGGTTCGCGGTGCCGCGTCTCGGCGGAATGCTCGGACCGCAAAGGTCGCCCGAGCCATCCCAGAACCTTTCTACTCAGCCGCGACAGTTTCATGCGTCAGCAATTCCCATACTCTGTGAGGTGTGAAAGGCATATCCGCCTGCCGCACCCCGTGATCCCAGAGCGCATCCTGAACCGCGTTTGCCACAGCAGCCAGCGCGCCCACTGTGCCGGCCTCACCACATCCTTTCATCCCCATCGGGTTGGAGGTTGACGGAACCGGCGCCGAGGTAAACTTAATCATGGGTATGTCCGCTGCACGGGGCAAGGCGTAATCCATAAACGAAGCCGTGAGCAGTTGTCCGTGATCGTCATGCACCACACGTTCATCCAAGGCTTGACCGATGCCTTGCACCACCCCGCCATGCACCTGCCCTTCGGCCAGCATCGGATTGATAAGATTTCCAAAATCGTCAACCACGGTGTAGCGGTCCACCCACGTTTGGCCGGTGTAAGAGTCGATCACGACTTCGGCAACATGCGCGCCATTCGGGTAGCTGCGCGCATCCAGGTTGGCGCGGGCCTCATGTTGCAGCAGATCCATTCGACCATCGGCACGCGCCATCTCGGCGGCTTCGGTCAGCGTCGGCGTCAGGTTGGAGCCCGGCGCTCGGAATGTCTCGTGGTCAAAACTCACATCACTTTCCTCGACCCCCATCTTATCGGCAAGATAAGGCGTGAATGCGGCGATCATCTTGTCAATCGTGACCAGAGTGGCGGTGCTTTGCACCGTGACCGAGCGAGAACCACCAGTGCCGCCGCCATGGGCAAGCCGGTCGGTATCGCCCTGTATGACGGTGATCATGTTCATGGGGATACCCGTCTGATCCGACAGGAACTGGGCGTAAACAGTCTCATGCCCCTGCCCGTTCGATTGTGTGCCGACGTAAAGGTTCACCGTGCCATCCTCGCAAAACGCGACCTTCGCGTTTTCGGAAGGGTCTCCCAAAATGCTTTCGATATAGTAACAGAGACCCTGCCCCCGGATCAGCCCGCGTTCCGCATCCGCAACCTTGCGGCCCTCGAACCCGGTGGTCTGGTCAGCCGCGCGGGTGAGGACCATGTCGAAATCACCGACATCATAAGTTTCGCCGGTGGAGGAGGTGTAAGGGAAATCACCGGGGCGGATGAAATTTCTGCGCCGCAGCTCCCACGGGTCAACGCCCAGTTCGCGCGCGGCGCGATCCATCACGCGTTCAAGCACGTAAATCGCCTCGGGCCGACCTGCACCGCGATATGCGTCGACCTGCGTCGTGTTCGTATAGAACCCTTCGACCCGCAAATAAGTGGTCTGGACGTCGTAGACACCCATCAACACCTTGCTGAACAGGCTGGTCTGGATCGCCTGACCGAAGTGGCTGTTATAGGCGCCGAGATTCACCTTGCTGTGGACGCGGTAGGCAATGATCTTGCAATCGGCGTCGAAGGCCAGCTCGGCCAGCGAGGTCAGATCGCGGCCATGATGGTCGGACAGCATCGCCTCGGACCGGTCGGACATCCAGTGCACCGGCTGACCCAACTTCATCGCCGCCACTGAAACGCAAAAATATTCAGGGTATGGCATCACTTTCATACCGAAACCACCACCGACATCCGGGGTCGTGACGCGTATGTCGTCCGCATCCAGTTTCAGCTTTTGTGCCAGTTGGGCCTTCATCGCCCAGACGCCCTGCCCACCATAGGAAAAATGCAGACGCCCGTCAGACCAATCGGCCTGGCAGCCACGCGGTTCCAGCGAACTGATGATGACCCTGTTGTCGGCGACGTTCAGCGACACGGTATGTGCGGCGGACTGAAAGGCAGCCTGGGTCGCGGTTTCGTCGCCCAATCCCCAATCAAAAGCGCGGTTATCAGGTGCTTGCGTGTGTAAAGTCTCACCACCTGCGTCAACGTCCAGTTTGGCCGGGCGTTCTTCTGTGTCCATCCAGATTAACTCGACCGCGTCCTGCGCCTGGATCAGTGTATCCGCAACGACAACCGCCACCGGCTCGCCCACAAAGCGCACACGGTCCTTGGCCAGCATGTGCCGGTCCGGCGCAGCCGCCTTGGACCCATCGCGGTTCTGCAGGACGGCCGCATTTAGCACCGTGTCGATGCCTATAGCGGCCAGATCGTCCAGCGTCATGACCAGCCGAACGCCATCGGCAGCCCCTGCGGCCTCGATATCCAGAGACGTGATGTCACCATGCGCCACCGGACTGCGGTAGAAAGCGGCAAACAAAGCGTTCCCGGGCACCGCATCATCCATGTAACGCCCCTGCCCGGTCAGGAACCGTTGATCCTCGGTCCGTTTCACCGGCTGGCTTCTGCCGAACTTTTCCATGGGTGGTCCTCCTGCGCGATCTCAGGGGCGAGCCTAGCCCGCGACTCGGCAATGTCCAGCGGGGTTCACCGAAATTCGTTTGCGCGCAAAGGATGTTCAGCTAGCCTTGGGCCATGAGCTGGACGCATGATACCGTTTTTCCCTTCTCTGCCCCGATGACCAGCGGGCAGACGACCACACATGACGTTTATGTCGGCGGTGAAGGCCCACCGATCCTGATCCTTCAGGAGTTGCCAGGGATCGGGCCCGAAACGCTGGCGTTGTCCGCAAAGCTCAATGCATCCGGCTTTCGCGTCTACCTGCCTCATTTGTTTGGAACCTATGGCAAGGTTGAAATGGCCAAGAACATGGCCCGGTTGTTCTGCGTGCGGCGCGAGTTCAACATTTTTGCCCGTGGCAGACAGAGCCCAATTGCAGGATGGATGCGCGCCCTGACCCGTGAGATCAAGCAACGCGAAAACAGCGCCGGTGTGGGCGTCATCGGCATGTGCCTGACAGGCAGCTTTGCCCTTACTCTGATGGCCGAAGACGCAGTACTGGGTGGGGTAGCCAGCCAACCTGCACTGCCAATCCTCGGGGGCCGTCATCTGCACATGAGCGCTGACGACGTCGGCGCGGCCTCTGCGGGTATGGCCGCGAAGGGCCCCGGTCTGGCGATGCGGTATTCAGAAGACAAGCTTGCACCCAAGAAACTGATGCAGGCGCTCAAACAGGCATTCGGCGATCTGCTGGAAACGGTCGAATATCCCGGCAAGGATCATTCGCTGCTGACGCTGGATTTCCATGATCCCGCCTATCAACGCGTTGACGCCTATTTCAAAGCGCGCTTTGGCATGGCTTAGGCGCACTAGGCCTTCCCCTTACCGCGCGCATTCGCTATTGCAGTCGCTGACCCGAATTTGTTGACGCAGGACGCATCCCATGGCGATGGAAAAGACATTCAACGCGGCCGAGGCCGAGGCCCGCATTTATGAGGCCTGGGAACAGGCCGGAGCCTTCAAGGCTGGCGCGAACCGTTCGCGCGATGAAAGCTTTACCATCATGATCCCGCCGCCCAACGTGACGGGTGCGCTTCACGTTGGACACGCCTTCAACAACACGCTGCAGGACATCCTGATCCGCTGGCACCGCATGCGTGGCTTTGACACGCTGTGGCAACCGGGTCAGGACCACGCCGGCATCGCCACGCAGATGCAGGTCGAAAAGATGCTGGCCGCCACCCAACAGCCCAGCCGCACTGAACTGGGCCGTGAAAAATTCCTTGAGAAAGTCTGGGAGTGGAAAGGCGAATATGGCGGCACGATCATCGAGCAGCTTAAGCGTCTGGGGTCTTCCTGTGACTGGTCGCGCAACGCATTTACTATGGCCGGTGCGGCGGGCGATCCGCGCACGGGGCATGAGAACTCGGCCAACTTCCATGATGCGGTGATCAAGGTCTTCGTCGACATGTACGAGAAGGGCCTGATCTATCGCGGCAAGCGGCTGGTCAACTGGGATCCACATTTCGAGACCGCGATCTCGGACCTCGAGGTCGAGAATATCGAGGTCGCCGGCCATATGTGGCACTTCAAATATCCGCTGGCCGGGGGTGAGAACTATACTTACGTCGAAAAAGACGAGGACGGGAATATCGTGCTGGAAGAAGAGCGCGATTACATCTCGATCGCCACGACCCGCCCCGAGACAATGCTGGGTGATGGCGCGGTTGCGGTTCATCCGTCGGATGAACGCTATGCGCCCATCGTCGGCAAACTGTGCGAAATCCCGGTTGGCCCGAAAGAGCATCGCCGCCAGATTCCGATCATCACCGATGACTACCCCGATCCCGATTTCGGCTCGGGCGCGGTGAAGATCACCGGCGCGCATGACTTCAACGATAACATGGTGGCCAAGCGCGGCGGCATTCCGATGTACCGTCTGATGGACACCAAAGGTGCAATGCGGGCAGATGGTGCGCCATACGCCGAAGCGGCAGGCAAGGCTCAGGAATACGCGCGCGGGCGCGAATTCACCGAGAACGAAATCGACGCGATCAACCTCGTGCCTGATCACCTGCGCGGGCTCGACCGCTTCGAAGCGCGGGCCAAGGTGGTGGAAGAGATCACGGCTGATGGTCTGGCCGTGATGACCCGCGCGGATGATCCGCGTCTGGGTGCGACCGCTTTGAAGCCGGATCAGGAAGGGGCCGACACGCTGGTGCCGCTGGTCGAGAGCAAACCGATCATGCAGCCCTTCGGCGACCGGTCAAAGGTGGTGATCGAGCCGATGTTCACCGACCAGTGGTTCGTCGACGCCGAAAAGGTCGTCGGCCCCGCGCTGGATGCGGTCAAGGATGGTACGGTCAAGATCATTCCTGAATCGGGCGAGAAGACCTATTACCACTGGCTGGAAAATATCGAGCCCTGGTGCATCAGCCGCCAGCTGTGGTGGGGGCATCAGATTCCGGTTTGGTATGGGCTCGACCTGTCCGCGGAAGACTTCATTGACGACGAGAATGATGGCGACCTTGATCTGGTTGAATTGGGCCGTTTGCTGAACGAAGGCGGCATGCTGCACCGTGGCAATGTCATGGAATGTGCCGCGAGCTTTGAGGCCGTTACCGAAAAGTTCCTTGACGACAATGCGGACATTCCCAGCCCTCTGAGCCACGCGACTGTGATCGAGGTCGCCGACAAGCAGGACGCGATCCACCAATTCGCCGAAAGCCTTGCGCAGTATGCAATCGAACAGGATCCGACCAAGCTGGTTTACCCGGTCTGGCGTGACCCTGACGTCCTCGACACATGGTTCTCCTCCGGCCTCTGGCCCATCGGCACGCTGGGCTGGCCCGAGCAGACCGAGGAACTGGAACGCTACTTCCCTACGGACGTTCTGATCACTGGCTTCGACATCCTGTTCTTTTGGGTCGCCCGGATGATGATGATGCAATTGGCCGTGGTCGATCAGGTCCCGTTCCACACCGTCTATCTGCACCAGCTCGTCCGCGACGAGAAGGGCAAGAAGATGTCCAAGACCACCGGCAACGTCATCGACCCGCTGGAAATCGTGGACGAATTCGGCGCCGACGCGCTGCGCTTTACCAACGCCTCGATGGCGGCGATTGGCGGTGTGCTGAAACTGTCCCGCGAACGCATCACCGGCTATCGCAACTTCGGCACCAAGCTGTGGAACGCCGTCCGCTTTGCCGAAATGAACGAAGTCTTTACCGACGCAGTGCCGCAGTTGGATGTGGCCGACCTGAAGCCCAAGGCCGCCGTGAACCGCTGGATCATCGGCGAAACCGCCCGCGTGCGCGAAGAGGTCGACGCGGCGTTGGAAAGCTATCGCTTCAACGATGCGGCGAACGGGCTTTATGCCTTTGTCTGGGGCAAGGTCTGTGATTGGTACGTGGAACTGTCCAAACCGCTGCTGCAAGGCGACGATGCCGAAGCACAGGCTGAAACCCGCGCCACAATGCGCTGGGTTCTGGACCAGTGCATGGTCCTGCTGCACCCGATCATGCCCTTCATCACCGAAGAGCTGTGGAGCCTGACCGGCAGCCGCGCCAAGATGCTGGTGCATGCCGACTGGCCAACCTATGCCGCCGCTGATCTGGTCGATGCCGACGCGGATCGCGAGATGAACTGGGTGATCTCGGTGATCGAGAACACCCGTTCGGCCCGCGCCCAGATGCGGGTTCCGGCGGGCCTGTACGTGCCGATGCTGGTGACCGAGATCGACGCGCACGGCCAGGCCGCCTGGGACCGGAACGAGGCGCTGATCAAACGTCTGGCGCGGATCGACAGCCTGACCAAAGCGGATGAATTGCCCAAGGGCACCATCTCGATTGCCGCCCCCGGAGCCTCCTTTGGCCTGCCGCTGGCGGATATCATCGACATCGGCGCGGAAAAGGAACGGTTGGAGAAAGCCAAGGGCAAACTGGCCAAGGAACTTGGTGGCCTGCGCGGTCGTTTGAACAACCCCAAATTCGTGGCCTCGGCCCCGGAAGAGGTGGTTGCGGAAGCCAAAGCCAACCTCGCCGCCCGCGAGGAAGAAGAGGCCAAGCTGAACGAAGCCCTCGCCCGGCTGGCTGAAATCGCCTGATCTTCATCTTGTCCTTAATGTTCAAACCCCGGCCCCGTCACTGATCCGGCGGGGTTTTCTTTTGCACGATGGGACCTTGCCCGACCCTGCCCCCGCTTGTTAGCAATCTGCGACCACAATATTCCGAGGCCGTCATGACGCACACAGCCCCACCGCTCCAGACAGTCTCGACCGGGCTGGTTGTGGCAATCGTCGGCTTCTTCAGCTCTTTCCCGATTGTATTGCAAGGGTTGGCGGCGATGGGCGCATCCCCGGCGCAGGCAGCGTCCGGATTGATGATGGCGGCGATCGCCATGGGCCTGACCGCCATTGTGCTAAGCCTGTGGTATAGGCAGCCGATCAGCGTGGCCTGGTCCACACCGGGTGCTGCCTTGTTGGCGGTGTCTGCCACACCGGCTCTCGGATTCGCTGAGGCGACGGGCGCGTTCCTATGTGCAGGGGCATTGACTGTGTTGGCCGGGTTGTGGCGACCTTTGGGGCGGTTGGCCGCGGCGATACCTACGACTCTGGCGCAGGCCATGTTGGGGGGCGTGTTGCTGCCGCTTTGCATACTACCCTTTCAGGCGGCGGTCGAGCTGCCATGGCAAGCCTTGCCGGTGATCCTGACTTGGTTCATCGCCGGCCGGATCAACCGCCTGTTTGCCGTTCCGGCTGCGGTTGTAGCAGCGGCAGCCGTCGTGGTTTTGAACGCCGGGGACGCGTCGCTGACACCGACGCAATGGATCGCGGCTCCGGTCTGGACCACGCCCAGCTTCTCTGTGGCTTCGGTCATCGGAATTGCCGTGCCGCTGTTCATTGTCACGATGGCGACTCAGAACATCCCCGGAATCGCGGTGATCCGCAGCTTTGGTTATGCGCCGCAGACAGGCAAGCTGTTCTCGGCCGTAGGCATTTCCAGCATCTTGTCCTCTCCGTTCGGTGCGCCCGCAACCTGTCTTGCCGCTATCACTGCGGCGATGTGTTCCAACAAAGACAGCCATCCAGACCCCGAACAACGCTACTGGTCCGCGATAATGGGTGGGGTATTCTATTGCCTGTTCGGAGTGTTCGCCGTGGCAATCACCGGGTTCGCAATTCATGCTGATCCACTGTTGATGGGCACGCTGACCGGTGTTGCGCTGATCGGAGTGATGGCCAATGCCACTTCAGCGGCGCTGGAAATTCCAGGCGAGCGCGAAGCGGCCATCCTGACCTTTGCGATCACTGCATCCGGCATTACCGCGTTTGGACTCGGCGCGGCTGTCTGGGGTCTGTTGGCGGGTGGCATTGCCTATCTGGTTACGCAACGCGTCAGATAGCCGGTTTCAACCTCCCTGCGGATCACGTATGAAGAGGCTATGTTTGGAGCGTTGGGAAAACTGGTCGAGCGCCAGATCAAGAAAGCCCAGGCCGAGGGTCAGTTGCAGGGCCTCGAGGGCGAAGGCCAACCGCTGCCTGACCGGTCATCCGAGGCATTGAGCGACCCGGCCACCGCCGCCGGCCATCGGATCATGGCCCAGGCAGGTGTTTTGCCAGAAGAATTCGACATCAAAAAGCAGCTCGATATCGCGAGACAGGACTACGCGACCCTGACGGACCCCGCCGAGCGTAAGGCCGCCATGGCTCGCATCGCCGATCTGGAGATGCGCTACAACATGGCCCGCGACGCACGGCGGTCTTTCATGCGGTGATCATTTGAATTCAGGCTTGCGGCCCTGCATCTGCGCCATCACCACTTCCATTTGATCAGGCTTGCCGATCAATTCCACCTGTTCAGCGGATTCCGCCATCAGAACGTCTGCGCGTGCCTGAGTTTCTGCGACTTCGATCAATCGCTTGGCGGCACGGATGGCCGAAGGGCTTTGGCCGGCGATGTTCTCGGCGATGGCAAGCGCCTCAGTCAACGGGTCATCGGACAGCTGCGTGACAAGGCCCCAATCGGCCGCCTGCGGCGCGCCGATTGGGCGGGCTGTGTAAGTCAGCAGGCGCAGCACGTCCGAGCGGACCAGCCGAGGCAGCAGAACCATGCCACCCATGTCGGGGATGATGCCCCATTTCATCTCCATCACGGCCAGTTTCGCCTCGGGATGCGCGATACGGATATCCGCGCCCAACGCGATTTGCAGGCCACCGCCATAGGCCACACCCTGAATTGCGCAGATCACCGGAACCGGAACGCGACGCCAGATCAGGGCAAGTTCCTGCATTTCGTTGGCGTCTTCATGACTGCGGGTCATCAGCCATTTCGTTGGGTCCATATGGGCCATCTTGGCAAAGCTTGCCATGTCGAGCCCGGCGCAAAAGCTTTTGCCTTCGCCGGACAGGACCACGGCACGGGCATCCGATGCGGTGACCTCTTGCCCGGCGGACAGAAGCGCCTTGATCATCGCATCATCCAGCGCATTCATCTTGTCGCCTCGGGTCAGAGTGACATGGGCAACGTGGTCTTGATAGGCAACGGATACGCGTGACATGGGGGACCTCCCGAAATTCAATTGCTGCAAACATGCCCGGACAGAGTGCGGAATACCACTGCGACGTCAGGGCAATTCGCTGACAGGCATTCGTCCGAACCACGGGGAATCGAGGGTCATGACATAGAACTGATCACCTACGATCTTGCCTCCGGTCGTGATGCCCAAGCGGCCTTGCGGGTCCTGTAGCGTGCGCAGGATCGTACCGTCGCCATCAAACTGCACCATCATGCCGCGATGGATTGGCGCGGGGCGTACTGCCGGACCCAACCGCCAGATCACCTTGCGCAGGAACGGGTACGCCATCAGTGCCTCGGACGGGACCCGCGGGCTGGCGAAGGCCATCCAATAGGTGCCGTCACCCTGAGCCTCGAGGTTGTCAGGATAGCCGGGCAGATTTTCCAACAGGATCTCTTGTTGCCCTGCTTTTTGTCCGGTCAGCCACAGTTTGTGCACGCGCGCGCGACCTGTTTCCGCGATCAGCAGAAAATCCTCATCAGGTGAAAGCGCGACACCGTTGGTATAGACAAAACCCTCGGCGATCTTCTGGGTGCGGCCATCGGCTGTGCGACGCGCGACGTAACCTGTATCGGACTGTTCCCAGATGGTGAGGACAGAGGTCAGTTTGGTCCCGCCCATGGTTTCCGGATCGAAGCGGTCAGATGAATTCGAGAAGTAAATCGTGCCATCCTGCGCCACATCCAACTGGTTCGCGTAGATCACTGGCGCACCGTTGATGTCACCCACCACCCTGTCCAACGTGCCCGGGCCAGTCCAACGCATTACGCCGCGAAAGCTGTCGGCGATGTAAAGCGCGCCATCCGGTCCGGCCTTAAGGCCCAGGGGACGCCCGCCAAGTTGGTCAACTGCAACCGGTTCCGCCGCGTCGATGCGATAGAGGGTGCCTGCCAGACTGGTCGTGTAGACTGATCCATCGGGCATCACGGCGATGTCTTCAGGGCCAATCTCTTCCCACGGCAGGCGGATCAGTTGCGCTGCGTCCAGTACTGTATTTTCGACGAAATCCCCAGTGAATCCGGCATCTTCCGGCATCTCGACGGCAACAGGTTCAACCGGGACGGGCCAGAATAGTAGATAGGCGAGGCCCAGGAGAATAACGGCAACGAAAATGCGCATCTGCGCTCCTTTTTCAAATATCTTATCCTGCGCGCCAAAACATGGTGCGTGCTTGCTCATTGATCGGGCTTGGGGTTATCTGCGGACATGACCGAACCTCGATACACCCCGCTAGCACAAACCCTGCCCGCCACCGTGCCCTTTGTGGGCCCCGAAACGCAAGAGCGTCAACGTGGCGCGTCATTTGTTGCGCGATTGGGAGCCAACGAGAGCATTTTCGGACCGTCCCCCCGCGCGATCGAGGCCATGGCACAAGCGGCGTCAGAGATCTGGATGTATGGCGACCCCGAAAACCATGACCTGCGCCATGCTTTGGCAGACCATCACGGCATATCGTCGGAAAATATTGTTGTCGGCGAAGGGATTGATGGGCTTTTGGGCTATCTGGTGCGGCTGATTGTCGGCCCCGGGGATACCGTTGTCACCTCGGACGGGGCCTATCCGACCTTCAACTATCATGTGGCCGGGTTCGGCGGCATTCTTCACAAGGTACCGTATTCAGGTGATCACGAAGACCCCTCAGCCCTGTTTGCCAAGGCTGCAGAGGTCGACGCCAAGCTGGTCTATCTGGCCAATCCGGACAACCCGATGGGAAGCTGGCATTCCGGCTCGGATATTGTGGCCGCTATGGACGCCTTGCCCGATGGGTGCCTGCTGGTTCTGGATGAGGCCTATGTGGAATGCGCGCCAGAGGGGACGGCTGCGCCTGTAGGTATCGACGACCCCCGCGTTATCCGGATGCGAACCTTCTCGAAGGTCTATGGCATGGCGGGTGCACGGGTTGGGTATGCCATGGGTACGCGGGATCTGATCGCGTCCTTCAACAAGGTGCGCAACCATTTCGGCATGAACCGCGCCGCGCAGACCGGGGCTTTGGCGGCTTTACAGGATGGCGCGTGGCTGGAGCATATCCAAGCGCAGATCGCAGAGGCACGTGAGCGGATCGGCGCGATTGCCCGGGAAAATGGATTGGCGGCCCTGCCTTCGGCCACCAATTTCGTGGCGATTGACTGTGGGCAGGACGGGGGTTTTGCCAAGGCCGTTCTGGATGCATTGGTCGCGCAAGGGATATTTGTCCGAATGCCGTTTGCTGCACCTCAGAACAGGTGCATTCGGATCAGCTGTGGAGCGGCGTCTGATCTGGACGCGTTTGCCGCTGCTTTGCCCAAGGCGCTTGTGGTCGCGCGCGGACGGGCTGACTGATCCTTTTCCATACGGTCGGACAGCAAAGGGGGGCTGTCTGCCCCCCATCGCGCCACTGCGCGATCCCCCCGAGGATATTTTTAGCCAGATGAAGAGGCGGATCGCGCAGGGACCCCAATAGGGTGTCAGGCGGCCAGTACGGCGGCGGCGGCTTCGAGGGCACCCGTGCCACGCGGTATATCAAGTGCGGCCATGGCTGTTTCCATTCCACCCAGAATGGCCATCACCATCTGCCCGTTGACATGACCCATATGGCCCAGGCGGAAACAGCCGTCATAGTCCTCCATTCCCAATCCGATGCCCAGTGTCAGGCCCAACTGGTTTTCGGTGAATGCGCGCAGGGCTGTGCCGCGGCTGTCCGTCAGGCGCAATGCGGTGACGGCGTGGCTGCGGTGGGCGCGGTCAGCGACGTTCAGATGCAGCGCGCCGCCTTGTGCCCAGGTTTCGCAGGCTGCCCATATGGCCTTGGCCAGTCGTTCGTGACGGGCCCAGACCTGTTCGATCCCCTCTGCATGGATCAGGTCCAGCGCGGCGCGCAAACCGTAGAGATGGTGCGTGGGCGCTGTGCCGTTGAAATATTGGTAGAACAGGTCTGGATGGGCACGCGGTTGCCAGTCCCAGTATTGCGAAACACGCGGCATGGTGGACCGCTTGGCTTGCGCCTTTTCGTTGAAGAAGACAAAGCCGACGCCTGCCGGGGTCATCAGCCCCTTCTGACAGGCAGTGACAGTGACATCGACGCCCCATTCATCCATCTCGAACCGGTCACAGCCCAGCGAAGCAATACAGTCTGCCATCAACAGCGCCGGGTGTTGCAAGTCGTCCAGAAGCCTGCGCAGCGCCGGTATGTCGTTGCGGATCGAACTGGATGTATCCACGTGCACCGCCAGAACGGCCTTGATCTGGTGGTTTTGATCCGCACGCAACGCATCTGCGATCCGGTCGAAATCCCAAGCGGACGAGCTGCCGAAATCGATCAGCTGCACTTTGGCTCCAACCCCCTCGGCCATTTCGGCCCAGCCGTGGGTAAACCGGCCCGAGGCGGGGGCCAGAACGGTTTCGCCGGGGGCGATCACGTTGGACAGCGCCGCCTCCCATATGCCGTGGCCATTGGCGATATAAATGGCGACGTTGTGTTTTGTGCCAGCAACCCGGCACAGATCGCGCGTTAGGCCCGGCATCATATCGATAAGCTCGCCATCATAGATATTGGGCGACGGGCGATGCATGGCCTGCAGGACTGTGTCCGGCATTACCGAAGGGCCGGGGATGGCCAGATATGTCCGCCCCTGGGAAAGGGCACCTGTCTGTGTCATGGGGTCAACCTGTTTGAATTGACGCCCACCTTAGCGAGGGGCCGGGCGGCGTCAATCCGCCAGCTTCGATGCCTCGCGCGCAAGTGTTTCGATCCCGGCCCAGTCGCCGTTTTCGACCATTTTCTTCGGCGCGACCCAGCTGCCGCCAGCGCAGACCACGTTGGACAAAGACAGGTAATCGCGGGCGTTGGTTGGGGACACACCACCCGTAGGGCAGAAGCTGATCTGTGGCAGCGGCGCGCCGATCGCCTTCAGTGCAGGCGCACCACCTGAAGCCTCGGCCGGGAAGAATTTCAGCATGTCATAGCCCTTTTCCAGCAACGCCATCGCTTCGCTTGCTGTGGCGGCGCCGGGCAGCAGCGGCAGACCTTCGGCCTCGCACGCCGCGATCAGGACATCTGTGGCGCCGGGGGAAACGCCAAACAGCGCGCCGGCTTGTTTGGCAGCACGGACATCATCGGGTGTGACCAGTGTACCTGCACCGACCACGCCGCCGGGCACTTCGGACATGGCCTTGATCGCATCCAGCGCCGCCGGGGTGCGCAAGGTCACTTCAAGCGCCGGCAAACCACCTGCGACCAGCGCCTCGGCCAGAGGGCGAGCCAGAGCGGCGTCATCGACGACCAGAACCGGAACAATGGGCGCAAGTGCGCAGATTTCACGGGTGCGTTGGGTTTTGGACATCTCTTATGCTCCGAATATGCTGGCGCCTGCGTCGGCAGACCCGACATTCTGCCGGAACGCATCGAAAAGGTCGCGCCCGACACCGTGTTGGTTGGCTGAAAGGTCGGCGGTTGTGGGCGCACGATCCAGAACGCCTTCGGTCAGGATTTCCAACTCACCCTTGACCGCATCAACGCGCAGAAGGTCACCGTCTTGCAGGTAGGCGATGGGCCCGCCATCCAGCGCTTCGGGGCAGACATGAATGGCAGCGGGTACTTTGCCGGAAGCACCCGACATGCGGCCATCGGTGACCAGTGCCACTTTCTGCCCGCGGCCCTGCAAAATCGACAGGATAGGTGTCAGCGAGTGCAGCTCAGGCATTCCATTGGCCTTGGGACCTTGGAAGCGAACAACCACAATGACGTCATCGGTGAACTCTCCGGCCTTGAATGCGGTTTTGACCTCATCCTGACCGTGAAACACGCGCACGGGGGCTTCGACGACCTGATGTTCTGGCGCAACCGCCGAGACTTTCATGACAGCAGTGCCCAGATTTCCAGTCAGGCGCGAGAGGCCACCGGTGGGTTGGAAAGGGTCTTTGGCCGGGCGCAGGATCTTTTCGTTCAGGCTGTGACCCGCGCCGTCCTGCCAGATCAACTCGCCATCAATCAGCTTAGGTTCCTTGGTATAGTTGTGTAGCCCCTGCCCCGCGACGGTCAGCGTGTCCGGGTGCAGCAAGCCATCTTCAAGCAGCGTTCCGATCGTGTACCCTAGGCCGCCGGCCGCATGGTAGTGGTTCACATCTGCCAGACCGTTGGGATAAACCCTTGCGACCAGCGGCACGACTGCGGAAATGTCGGAAAAATCCTGCCAGTCCAACACGATACCACCGGCGCGCGCCATGGCGATCAGGTGGATCAGAAGATTGGTTGAACCACCAGTCGCCATCAGGCCCACGATACCGTTGACGAAGGCGCGTTCATCCAGAATCTGACAGACCGGTGAATAGCTGTTGCCCAAAGCGCTGAGTGACAGGGCACGCCGCGCGCCTTCCTCGGTCAGGGCGTCACGCAGCGGGGTATTCGGATTGACGAAGCTGGAGCCCGGCAGGTGCAGGCCCATGAACTCCATCAGCATCTGGTTGGTATTAGCGGTGCCGTAGAAGGTACAGGTGCCGGGGCCGTGATAAGCCGCCATTTCAGCCGCCATCAGCTCTTCGCGGCCCACCTCTCCGGAGGCGAATTTCTGTCGGACCTTGGCTTTTTCGTCGTTCGGCAAGCCGCTGGTCATTGGTCCTGCGGGCAGGAACACGGCTGGCAGATGGCCAAAGACCTGCGCGCCGATGATCAGACCGGGGACAATCTTGTCACAAACCCCGAGGAACACGGCCGCGTCGTACGTGTTATGGCTGAGCGCCACACCGGTCGCTAGCGCAATCACATCGCGCGAGAACAAAGACAGTTCCATTCCCGCTTCGCCCTGGGTGACACCGTCACACATGGCGGGCACACCGCCTGCCACCTGTGCCGTTCCACCGGCGGCGCGGATCGCGTCGCGGATCAAGGCGGGATACCGTTCGAACGGCTGATGGGCCGAAAGCATGTCATTATAGGCGGTGACGATGCCCAGATTGCCGGCGGTGCCGGTGGCCATCGATTGCTGATCTGCGCCTGCGCCCGCATAGGCATGGGCCTGACCGCTACAGGACAGATGCGCACGGGCAGGACCTTTGGATCTGGCCTGCTCCATCCGTTCAAGATGGGGGCCGCGCAGATCGGCGCTGCGGTCGATGATCCGTCCGGTGACATCGGAAATGACTGAGTGAACCATGATTACCCTCCGATCTGACGCCAGCGACGCCCATCGCGATGCATCAGCATCAATGCTTCTTCGGGGCCTGAACTGCCCTGATCGTATCGTGCGGGTCGATCACCCCGTTGTTCCCACCCCTGAACGATGGGATCGACCCAGGCCCAGGCGGCCTCGGCCTCATCCCCGCGCATGAACAGGGTTTGATCGCCACGGATAACATCCATCACCAGACGTTCATAAGCGTCCGGCGCTTGCGCTTCGGCCCCCAGTGCATCGGCAAAGCTCATGTCAAGCGCAACGTCCGACAGGCGGAAGCCCCCCGGCCCCGGATCCTTTATCGTGGTGCGCAAGGTGATGCCTTCATCAGGTTGCAACCGGATCACCAATACGTTGCCATGCAGCGGACCGACATTGGGGAAAATCGTATGCGGAGGGTCACGAAAGAACACCGCAATTTCGGATTCGCGTGCCCGCAGGCGTTTACCGGTGCGCAGATAGAACGGCACACCTGCCCAGCGCCAGTTACCGATATGAACCTTGAGGGCAATGAAGCTTTCGGTGCGGCTGGCGGGGTTGCCGACATGATCGACATAGCCGCCCTCGCCTTTTTCGGCCCGGTACTGGCCGCGCGCGATGTCGGACTGGGCAACGGGTTCCAGCGCTTCGATAACCTTGACCTTCTCGTCTCGCACCGCGTTGGGCGAGAATTTCGACGGCGGTTCCATCGCGGTCAGGCACAACAACTGCACAAGATGGTTCTGGATCATGTCCCGCATCGCGCCGGACTGATCGTAATAGGCCCCGCGCCCTTCGACGCTTACGGTCTCGGCCACTGTGATCTGCACGTGATCAACATGGGTCGAATTCCAGAGTGGTTCGAACAGCGAGTTCGCAAAGCGCAGCGCCATCAGGTTCTGCACGGTCTCTTTGCCCAGATAATGGTCGATCCGGTAAATCTGATGTTCTTCGAAACAGGCACGCAAGCCTTCGTTCAGCGCCTTCGCTGAGGCCAGGTCGTGCCCAAATGGTTTTTCGACGACAATGCGGCTGTCCGGTGTCGCAAGGCCAGCGTCATGCAGCCGCTGCGCGATACCCGAAAAAAGGCTTGGACCAACGGACAAATAAAAGGCCCGCACGACGTCATCGCGCATCAGCTCTTTCAGATCAGACCACCCGGCCTCACCCAGAGCGTCCACGGGCACGTATTCGACATGGGCAAGGAACCGATCCAATGTCTGTTGGGAAAAACCCGGCGCGAACTGTTGCATCGATTTGCGGACCTGATCGCGAAACCCGTCGCTGTCGATATCAGAGCGTGCCGTACCGATGATCCGCGCGCCGTCGGGCATTTGCCCGACCTCGAAGCGATGGTACAGGCCCGGCAGGATCTTACGCTGCGCCAGATCGCCGGTCGCGCCGAAAAGCACCAGATCGAATGGCTCTACCGGAATTACGCGTGAAACCATCACGGGCTCCTTTTGAGTTTGCCGATATCAGCTTAGCACGGCTTGAAAACCCGCAAAACCTGATATGTTATCGCTAACATTGCTTGTCTATTAGAAAGTCGCCCATAAAAAATCAAGCATAGTTTGACAAAACCGGCTCGTTTTGCGCATTAAGTCTGATTGCGCAGCCAATCCATCACCGCAGGACGCACGGATTGGTCGCCGCGATGGCGTGCATCAGCGATGATTTTGCGAACCTCCGTCAGGTTACACCGCAAAAGAAGGCTTTTGACCGGACCGATTGAGGCAGGGCGCATCGACAGCGTCCGTATCCCCATTGCCGCAAGGCACAACGCCTCAACCGGGCGACCCGCATCTTCGCCACAGAAGCTGAGCGGGGTATCCGAGATATCGCAGCGTTCCACAATGCGTTCCATCAGGCTCAGGAAGCTGACATTCAGTGTGTCATAGCGACGGCGGACCAGTTCGTTTTCACGGTCAGCGGCAAAGAAGAACTGCTTGAGATCGTTGCCGCCGATTGAAATGAAGTCCACCTCATCAAAGAACTTCTGCGGTGCAAAGGCCAGCGACGGGGTTTCCAGCATCGCGCCAACCTCAAGCGTTTCGGGCAGGACGTGGCCAAGTCGTTTTTCCCGCTCGATGGTTTTGTTCACCTCCCAGCGGGCTTCGCGATATTCCTCGGCCTGGGCGACAAAGGGGAACATGATGGTCAAAGGCCGACCATTCGCAGCCCGCAACAAGGCCTGCAACTGCATCCGCATGACACCACGCTTGTCCAGACCAACGCGAATGGCGCGCCAGCCCAGCGCCGGGTTTGGTTCGGCCACGTGTTTCATATAGGGCAGAACCTTGTCCGACCCGATATCGAGTGTGCGGAACACCACCCTTTTGTCCCCCGCCGCGTCCAGAACGCGCTGATACTGGCCCACCAGTTCGGACCGTTTCGGCATCTGGTTGCGGATCAGGAATTGCAGCTCGGTTCGGAACAGACCTACGCCTTCGGCCCCTGAAGTGCCAAGCGATGGCAGGTCGGCCATCAGACCTGCGTTCATCACCAGATTGATACGCGATCCATCGCGCGTGACGCATGGGGTTTCACGGATCGAGGCATAGCGTTCCTGCGCCTTGGCCTGCATCGCGATCTTGTCACGGAAGGCACTGACCACGCTGTCTTCGGGGCGCAGATGCACAACACCCTGATCGCCATCGACCAAAACGTGGTCACCATTCAGCGCCTCGGTGGTGATCCGGCCCACGTGAACGACCAAAGGAATCGCCAGCGCCCGTGCCACGATCGTGGCGTGGCTGCCAACCGAGCCTTCTTCGAGGATAATCCCCTTCAGCGCCCGCCCGTATTCCAGCAGATCGCCGGGGCCGATATTGCGCGCGATCAGGATCGGGTCAGTGGGCAGATCGGCACTGTCTGTCTTGCCCTGCCCTGTCAGAATGCGCAGCAGCCGGTTGCTGAGATCGTCCAGATCCGCCAGCCGTTCACGCAGATAGGGATCGGTGACCTGCCCCATGCGCGCACGGGCCTGGGATTGTTCTTTCTCCACCGCGGCCTCGGCGCTGAGACCCAGGGCAATGTCTTCCTCCATCCGCCGCATCCAGCCTTTGGAATTGGCGAACATACGATAAGCTTCCAGCACCTTCAGCTGTTCCTTATCGCCGCCCTGGGAAATCTCGAGCATCTTGTCGACACCGACGCGCAGTTCTTCTACTGCGCCGACCAGACGTTCGCGTTCCCGGTGCGGGTCTTCGGCAATTGGATTGGTTACAACCACGCGCGGTTCGTGCAGCCAGACATGCCCTTCGGCGGAACCTTCCTGCGCCGGGCCACCGCGCAACAGAACGGATTGCTGGTGCAGTGGCGACAAGGCCGCGCCCTCGCCGACAAAGGCACCCAATTCGGCCATTTCGGCCAACACCATGGCCACCACTTCAAGCGCATAAATCTCGTCAGCGGTAAACTCGCGCGCCTCGCGGGACTGGACAACCAGAACACCCAGCTTTTCCCCAAGGCGCTGAACCGGCACGCCCAGGAAGGAGGAATATCGTTCCTCGCCGGTTTCCGGCATATAGCGGAAGCCCTTGGCCGACGGCGCATTGGCGGTGTTGACAACCTTGCCGAACTTGGCAACCCGCCCGACAAGACCTTCGCCCATGCGCATCCGGGTTTTGTGGACCGCTTCGGGCGACAGGCCTTCGGTCGCGCAAAGCTCGAGCGTGTCTTCATCGCGGAACAGGTAGATCGAGCACACCTCGGCCCTGATACTATCAGCAATCAGGTGCGTGATCCGGTCAAGACGTTCCTGACCGGCGGCTTCGCTTGCCATTTCTTCGCGTAGCCGACGCAGCAGCTTGCGGGATTCTGTTTCCGTGCCGTCTGACATGGCCCAACCGATTTAATGTGTCAGGCGAAACCTTTGGCCGATCAGCTCAGGCCGCCTTGTCCAGTTCAAAGGCATCATGCAGCGCCTGAACGGCAAGTTCCATGTATTTCCGATCCACAAGTACGGAAATTTTGATCTCGGAGGTTGTAATGACCTTGATGTTGATCCCCTCATCCGAGAGCACCTTGAACATCTTGGCCGCAACACCCGATTGCGAGCGCATCCCGATTCCCACAACCGAGACTTTGCAGACATCGGTGTCTGCCACCAGCTCTGCATAGTTCAACTCGCCCTTTTCCTTGATCGCCAGCAGCGCTTTTTCGGCACGGGCCACCTGATCGGTGGGGCACGAGAACGTCATGTCCGTGCGGCCCTCGTCCGAAATGTTCTGGACGATCATATCGACATTCACGCCCTCTTCGCTGAGGGCCGAGAAGATGGTCGTGGCGATGCCCGGCCGGTCGGCCACGGAAACAACGGTCATCTTGGCTTCGTCGCGGGAATAGGCCACACCGGCCACAACATTGGATTCCATGATATCCTCCTCGTCGCAGACCAGCGTGCCGGCCTCATCGGATTGTTCTTCAAAGCTTGACAGAACGCGCAGTTTCACCTTGTACCGCATCGCCAGTTCAACCGAGCGGGTCTGCAGCACCTTGGCACCAAGCGACGCCAGTTCAAGCATTTCCTCAAATGAGATGCGGTCCAGCTTGCGTGCTTTTTCACAGATGCGCGGGTCGGTGGTATAGACGCCATCAACGTCTGTGTAGATGTCACAGCGCTCAGCACCGAAGGCTGCCGCAAAGGCAACGGCTGTGGTGTCCGACCCACCCCTGCCCAGCGTGGTAATCCGGCCTTCCGGGCTGATGCCCTGGAACCCGGCAACCACGGCCACGCGCATACCTTCGCCGAATTTCTGGTTCAGGTTCTCGGTCGGGATTTCCTCGATCCGCGCCTGACTGTGCGCACTGGTGGTCAGCAGAGGCACCTGCCAGCCCTGCCAGCTGCGCGCAGGGATGTCCATTTCCTGCAAGGTCAGGGCCATCAGGCCGGCGGTCACGTTCTCACCCGAGGACACGACGGCATCGTATTCGCGCGCATCGAACAGAGGCGATGTCTCGTTCACCCAGCCCACAAGCTCGTTGGTTTTGCCCGACATGGCCGAGACGATGACGATCACGTCATAGCCCTTGGCAACTTCAACGCCGATACGCTTAGCAGCGCGGCGGATACGGTCCAGATTGGCGACTGATGTGCCGCCGAATTTCATTACGAGTACGGGCATGGGGGCAAAAGTCTCCGCGCCTTGGATTATAAGTTCCGTGCCTCATAAGCGAGGGGCACCGCAAGGGCAAGGGCGCAAAGGGGTCACCCCTTCGGCGCAGGGCCGCTTTACATTACACCAGCACGGTGTCAGCCTATGAAGAACAACCAATTCAAGAGGTTCTTCATGTTTCGCCTAGCCCTTGCCTTTGCCTTACTTTCATCGCCTGCACTGGCCCAGGTCGCGAGTGTCGCCGGGACGGACGGCAAGAACGCGCTGGGTAAAATTCCCTGCGCCGCAAATGCCGGTGATCCCATGCAAAGCTGCAACGCCGAGCTGCGCCGCCATGACGACGGCAGCATAACCGTTGCGGTGGCCCTGGCTGGCGGACATGTGCGTAATATCTACTTCAAGGATGGTGTGCCGGACTCCAGCAACTCGACCTCGAAAATCTCACATGAAACGCGCGGCGATTTGATGGTGGTCTACATTGAACCTGGTGAGGTCTTTGAAATCCCCAAAGCCGCTTTGACCTCTCAATAAGCGTGCGGTTGACCGTCATAGGTTTCAAAACACCCCGTGGTGCCTAGCGACAAGACATCAAATCGTTCAATCAGGCCGGATACGGCCTGATCCACATCGATATCAGCCGCAGCACCGCCCATATCTGTCTGAACCCAGCCCGGGTGATAGATACCAACGGCAACCCCGTCATCTTTGAGATCCATTGCCAGATTCCGCCCAAGGTTCAGAACCGCCGCTTTGGACGCGCGGTATATATAACTGCCACCCGGCGCGAGGGTGTGCGACGCCATTTTCGACGAAAGTATCGCGACCTTGCCCCCCGCCGCGCGCAGGTTGGGCAACAGGGCCTGTATCGTCAGAAAGACACCCGTGACATTTACCGCAAAGCTTTGCGCCCACATGTCAGCCGGATAATCATTGATCGAGTGCCCTTTGTCCAAATACACTCCGGCGTTGCAGATCAGCAGGTCGATAGGCTGACCTTTCAACTGTTCCGCCATGGCCGATTGTTGCACGGGATCGGACACATCAAGACGAACCTGCATGCCGCCGTCGCGCGCCGTTCCGGTGACTTTCTCCCCCCGACTGACGTAACGCTGTGCCAGCGCTTGCCCGATGCCGCGATTGGCGCCGGTAATCACGATGTGCATGATCAATTGGTCTTTCTGCTGGGGACAAACGGCAGCGGGGCCACCGGCACGCCATCTTCGATCAGCGATTTCGCCTCATCCAGCTTGGCTTCTCCGTAAATGGCGCGGTCCGGAGCTTCGCCAAGGTGGATCTTGCGCGCCTCTCTGGCGAAGTCTTTCCCCACATAATCCGAGTTCTCTTCGACATGGCGGCGCATCTCGGCCAAAACCTTCTCGATCTCAGGCGATGGGGTGGCCACGTCGATCTTTTCTTCTGTGGCAGGCCGGATTTCGTTTTTTTTCAGAGCTTTCCGCGCTGGGCGGACGCGAGGCGTCATGATCGCCTTCTCGACCTGCGTGCACCCGCAAACCGCGCAGGTGACCATATCCACAGAGGCCAGCTTGTCATAGGCTTCGGCGGATTGGAACCAACTGTCGAAAGTGTGGCCTTCGCTGCATTTCAACGCGTATTGAATCATGTTCAGTCCAAAAAATCGATTGGCGAATAGATACCGATCAAGGTGACAATATCAAGCCTACCAGATGCTACTTTAATGTGTGTACGGCTTAAAGTCGCGCAACAATTCAGCAAGTTCACGGGAATCAACCTTTTGCGCCGCTTTTTTCGGCGAAAACCATTTGCGCTTGCGCTCGCTCTTTTCCGGGTAGTCTGGCGACAAAACCCGCACATGCACTGAAAAAACATCCACAAGACACAAGGTTGGAGACCGGTTCGAATGGTGCTTGAGATGCAGGAACTGCCCCAATCGCGTCCCGTTGCACCGGCCACATACGCCCGCCTCTTCCCACGCCTCTTGCAAGGCGGTTTCCTGTGGGCTCAGGCCGGATATTAGCCACCCTTTGGGAACGATCCATCGCCGTGACTTGCGTGTCGTGACCAACAGGACCTTGGGACGACCGCGCTTGATCCGGAAACACAAAGCCGAAGATTGCCGCAAAACAGGCTGCTTTGCAGCTTTGGGAAAGTCATGAAGCAGCAATCGTGCTTTCATTGAGCGACGCACCCTTTTGGTCAAACGTCAGCCAACCGAAAAATCTTACGCTTACCTATCTAGCGGCTGACATCTGCAAACATACCACATGATGTGTCGTTCGCCAAGGCAGTCAGGTCGACCAAGGGATCGCCTACATTCTGGCAGAGAGCCGCCGCGCCAAAGCGTCATGGGGAATATCAGCGTCAATTGCCAGCCGGCGCAAACCGAAATGCACGCGCGCGATCTGTTGGTAATAGCGCGTGTAGACGTAGTTCGTACCCCCACCGGCCAATGCGCCCAGCACAGGAACGGACTGGGCTGCCAGTTTTTGCCCCAGCACAATCGAAAAGCGCGGCGCAACGGCGGCAATAAGACGTTGCATGGCCGGCCCGGTCAGGGTTAGCCGAACCGAGAAAAAACCCAGATCTGCCCCATCATCATGCGACAATGGTCCTGCCGCCGACAATACGCGAACACAATCGAACTTTACGTTTTCAGCAGAAGGATCGAACCCCTCGCGTGCCGCAGCCCCCTGAATGGCGCGCAGAAGCATCGCGGTTGTTGCAGGCAGTTCCATCAGGGCTGTGGAAACACCGCCCAGCCCCCCGGCCGCACCCATGGCCGTGGTGACGGCGGTATTCACCCAAGGCTGCTGATCGGGAACAGCGCGCCGTGACCCCTGAGCCGCATGCATCGCCAGCCACAACGCCTGCTCGGTTGCGCCGGTCAGGCCATTTCGCACAGGTTCCGGCAACTGTTCCAGCAATGACTCGGCCGAGCCGCCCAGTTTGTTCAACAACTTGACACCAACGCCTCCGGCAGATCGGTAGTGATCCGCCAAACGATCCAGTTCGGCCTCGGTATCCACGTTTTCGACTAGAACTACGTTCTGCATTCCCGCCCTCCTGTCTATAAACATCGGCGTTACGCAGCATGGTTTCAATAGGTCACAGGCTCCAACGTGTCACTGCCCCCTCAATGCCGGACCAGGCACCGGGCAACAATTCCAGCCCCAAAACCCGGTCAGGATTTGTGGGCGGAGGCATCTCGACCCCTTGTAATCGGGTGAACCCGAACCGACTGTAATAGGGCTCATCCCCTACCAGCATGACCCGTTGCCACCCGCGGGTCCGCCCCGCTTCGACCCCTTCATGTATCAGGAATCCGCCCAGTCCCTCACCTTGGTGGGTGGGATGCACGGCAACCGGCCCCAACAGCAGTGCGTCGTGATCGCCGACATGAACCGGCCAGAACCGGATCGCACCGGCCAGAATCCCCTGACCGTCACGCGCGACCAGAGACAGGTCCGCAACCGGCGGCACGTCATCGCGCAACCGGTACGACGACAAGGCCTCACGACCCGGTGCAAAACACAGGTCATAAAGGGCTTCGACCTCCCACCAGTCGTCCGGCTCTTCTGGCCTGATCCCGAATTGCTGCACCCTGCCCTCTTTTACTTGCTGGAAATCGCCCTAGCACTTCGCTACGCCTTGGGCAAACGCTTGGAGTTCAGATGTTCTATCGCCCCGAAGACGGCCACGGCCTTCCGCACAACCCGTTCAATGCCATTATCACGCCGCGCCCGATTGGCTGGATCTCGACCCGGGATGCGGATGGGATCAACAATCTGGCACCCTATTCCTTCTTCAACGGCGTTGCCTATACGCCCCCGCAGGTCATGTTTGCCTCGACCGGCACCAAACAGGATCAAAGCGTGGGCAAGGACAGCATCGCCAATATCGAGGCCACGGGTGTGTTTTGCGTGAATGTCGTGGCCCATGCGCACCGGGACGCGATGAATGCAAGTTCCGCCGGATTGCCGAAAGAAGTTGATGAGTTTTTACATGCCGGGCTTTCACCCATCGAATGCGAGACCATCCCCTGCGCACGGATTGAAGGGGTACCAGCCGCCCTGGAATGCAAGCTGACCCAAATCGTCACCCTACCCGGTGAAGCCAACCGGGTGGTGTTTGGGGAAGTGACAGGTGTACACCTGCACGACGATCATATTCGGGATGGCATGTTCGACGTGACCTCGTTCCAACCTTTGGCGCGGCTTGGGTATCGCGATTACTCTGTCGTTTCCGAGTTGTTCAGCCTTTCTAGACCGGATGACTGATGCCCCTGCCTGACGCTTCGCGCCGATATCCTGTCACTCTGCCTGACGGCACGGAACACAAAGGAACGGCCTTTCTGTCACGAGTGATCGACCACCCCAGAATTCAGGTGGGAGATTACACTTACGCATCAGATTTTGACGAACCCGAGGATTGGGCCAATCGGCTGGCCCCTTATCTGTTCGAGTTTTCGCGCGAAAAGCTGATTTTGGGGAAGTTTTGCCAAATTGCCCACGGCGTCCGCTTTGTGACAACCTCGGCAAATCATGCGATGGATGGGATAACCTGCTTTCCCTTTCCAGTTTTCGATCCGGAACAGATGTTGGAATTCCAGCCGGACTTCCGGGACACCGTGATAGGCAATGATGTCTGGATCGGCTATGGCGCGTTGATCCTGCCCGGAGCCAATATCGGTGACGGAGCGATAATCGGCGCGGGTTCAGTCGTGCGTGGAACCATCCCGCCTTATGCGATCGTCTCTGGCAATCCTGCCGAGGCACGGCGATACCGGTTTGACGCCGACACAATCGAGCGGCTGCTTTCTTTGAAGTGGTGGGACTGGCCAGTCGAACTGATCGCCGAAGCCGAAAGCGCTCTGCTGACGGGAGATATCGATAAGCTGGAGCGCTTGGACCCTTGAAAAGGCGGCCTGATTGGCCGCCTTTCGAAGTCAGTGCCCGCCCAGAATACCGGTGCGGACAGAGTAATCTACCGCCAACTCGTAGTCCGGGTCATCATCACTGTCGACCATAAGGTGTCCGGCTTTGTTCAGCAGTTTGTGACAATCGCGGCTCAGGTGGCGAAGCATGACTCGTTTGCCTGCTGCCTCGTATTTTCCTGCGATATTCTCGATGGCTTGCAGGGCGGACTGATCCACCACGCGGCTTTCGGCAAAATCGATGATAACGGTTTCAGGATCGTTCTGTACTTCGAACAGTTCGATAAAGCCCTCAGAGGACCCAAAGAACAGTGGTCCCTGAATTTCATACACTTTCGCGCCTTGTTCGGTCTCGGATTCACGGGTGACCGCATGAATGCGCTTGGCATTGTTCCATGCATAGGCCAGGGCCGAGACAATGACGCCAACCACGACAGCAACGGCCAAGTCCTCCATCACCGTTACGACGGTGACCAGAACGATGACGAAGGCATCGGTCATTGGCACTTTGCGCAGGATCTTGAATGAGTTCCACGCAAAGGTGCCGATCACCACCATGAACATCACACCGACCAGCGCGGCCAGCGGAATTTGCTCGATCAGGGGTGATGCGAAAAGGATGAAGGTCAGCAGGAATAGCGCTGCCGCGATACCGGCTATACGTGTACGCCCGCCGGATTTCACGTTGATCATCGACTGGCCAATCATCGCGCAACCGCCCATGCCGCCGAAAAACCCGGTCACGATATTCGACGCGCCCTGCGCGATACATTCCTGAGATGCCCCACCGCGCTTGCCTGTGATCTCACCCACAAGGTTCAGAGTCAGCAGGGATTCGATCAGGCCAATGGCGGCCAGAATGACCGCATAAGGCAGAATGATCTCAAAGGTTTCCCAGTTCAAAGGAACCATTGGAACATGGAACGCAGGCAGACCGCCTTCGATCGATGCCAGATCGCCGACGCGCGGCACATCAAGGCCAAACCCGATCACGATTGCCGCGACAACCAGAATACCGGCCAGAGGCGCTGGGATGATGCGCGTGATACGCGGCATGATCCAGATCACTGCCATGGTCAGCCCGACAAGACCCAGCATGGTGTAAAGCTGTATCCCGGACAACCATTCGCCGCCGCTCAATCCATGACCGGTGTTTTCCATGGTTCCGGGCACTTTGAACTGTCCCATCTGGGCCAGAAAGATCACGATGGCCAGACCGTTCACAAAGCCCAGCATGACCGGATGCGGCACCAATCGAATGAAACGCCCCCAGTGCATGGCCCCGGCAATGACCTGAAGGATTCCCATAAGAACAACGGTCGCGAACAGGTATTCGACCCCATGTTCGGCCACCAGTGCCACCATGACAACCGCAAGCGCGCCGGTCGCGCCCGAGATCATGCCCGGTCGCCCACCGATCAGTGCCGTAATCAGCCCCACCAAAAACGCGGCGTAGAGTCCGACCAACGGGTGCACGCCCGCCACAAAGGCAAAGGCCACCGCCTCGGGCACCAGTGCAAGGGCAACCGTCAGACCGGACAGCAGCTCAATCCGCAGGCGTGAGAAGGTCAGTCCCTCATCTGGCACCCAGCGCAGATCGGGAATAGCGAGGCGATTGGCAAAGCTTGCCAGCAAGGCTCGGGGCATCAGACAGTCCTATGGGGTTATATGTTCGCGCGAAGGCGTTGTTGTAGCTGGCGCGCTGGCATTGAGCTACTGCACTACGCGGGATGCAGCCATGCGTATAATGCATATCTTGGGCTCGCGGCAAGTTGATTTGCGGGACCACGAAGAAGCCACCACATGTCAGATCATGCGTTGGATCATCCTCTTTCTCTTCTCAGCCCTTCCCGCCCTCGCGCAGGATTTGAATGGCAATGACACGGCAGGAAACTGGCGGGTGACGCATCACGAGATTTTCGGCATCTGGAATTCGATCTGTGACGAGCGCGAAGAAAACGGTGCGTTGCGGCAGCGGTGCTACATCCGACGGGCAGAAGTGTTTTCCCTTCGGCCAAAATTCGCGGCACAGTTCGTTTTCGTTACGCCGGAACCGGAAGGTTTCAAAGTTGAATTCGGGATAGAGCCGGGTACTTTCTTCACCCCATCCGGATTTCGCATCGACCAAGGCGAAGAAACCATATGGCGCACCCGGCGCCCCGGATGCTTGACCGGGCTTGGCTGTACCTTCGAAGACCAACGCGCCAAGGACGTGCTGGACGCCATGTTGACCGGAGATGCGTTCCGCTTCGTGTTCCGAGACCGACACGGGCAGTCACAGGATCTGACCTGGTCTCTGGGCGCGTTTGGCATTGCTTGGGCCGATTTCACCGGGCAATCACAATAGCGCAACCTGTTGGCGATACAGGAATAGGCCTCTTGTCAAATCCGGGCTGAACCCGCACAAATTCAACATCAGGCATTCAGGCGGAGCAGAACAGTGACCCAAACCAGGATAGCCGTCATCGGCGGATCAGGCATCTATGACATCGATGGGCTGGAGAACCCGGAGTGGGTAGAGGTTGAGACCCCATGGGGAACGCCGTCAGACCAGATCCTGACCGGATCGCTGGACGGTATCGAAATGGCCTTTCTGCCGCGTCATGGGCGCGGCCATGTGCACTCGCCGACAGATGTACCCTATCGCGCCAATATCGACGCGCTGAAACGATTGGGCGTGACGGATGTGATCTCGGTTTCGGCCTGCGGATCGTTCCGCGAACATATGGCACCGGGTGACTTCGTGATTGTCGATCAGTTCATCGATCGCACTTTTGCGCGGGAAAAGAGCTTCTTCGGAACTGGGTGCGTTGCCCATGTCAGCGTTGCCCATCCTACCTGCCCACGCCTGTCGGACGCATGCGAGACAGCGGGTAAGGCCGCCGGCATCACAATCCACCGGGGCGGCACCTATCTGGCGATGGAGGGCCCTCAGTTTTCCAGCCTTGCAGAATCCAGGATGTATCGCGAGCAATGGGGCTGTGACGTGATCGGAATGACCAACATGCCCGAGGCGAAACTCGCCCGAGAGGCCGAGCTGTGTTATGCGTCGATCGCGATGGTCACCGACTATGACAGCTGGCACCCGGACCATGGCGAGGTGGACGTGTCCACGATCATCGCCACCCTGACCGGCAATGCCGAAAAAGGCCGCGCACTGGTCAAGGGATTGCCCGCCCTACTGGGTTCCGAGCGCGCACCCTGCCCGCATGGCTGCGATCGGGCGCTGGAGTATGCGATCCTTACGGCCCCCGATAGTCGCGATGCGGCGCTGCTGGCCAAGCTGGACGCTGTGGCCGGGCGAATTCTGTAAGACCGACTTGAGATAATCGGCCAGGGTCTCAATGACCTCAATGGATGCGAACGATGCCCCAGTCGCCCTTTGAGCGAGCAAGCCAGCCGACTTTCAGCACGGATTGAAGCGAGACAGGTTTTGGACATGCATCTTCGCAACCATCAAATACTACCGAAGTCTGAGACATTTGAACCATAACCTGTTTTTCGTCGGAAACCGGATCAAAGAAGATGGTTTCTACAAGAAAAACAGAGTAGTTGGGGTTCGCAGCGGTTTCCTCAACAAGAGACCTGCAGGTGCTTCTGAATGACATACCCTCGTGGGCACTCCAGAACCTTTTTTGGAATTCCCACTTGGCGCTCTCATCCGAGAACTTCATGGATTTTACGATTTTGTCACCGACGTAGTCGGTTACGGCATCCATGGCACCGTTCCAGCCGATTGCCACAAGGCTAAGGCTGGTGAAGGAAACATCTTCCGGGCCAGATTCGTTCCCCCCAACAAACAAATTACAGATCTTTGTGGGTCTAAATTTTCCGGTCGAATGGTCCAAGGCATAAGCCGCACCAAGCACAGGCGCATGTAGTGAACCCTTCGGAACAACAAGTTTCTGGTATTGTAAATCCAGTTCATTCGCATTCAAAACAAGCGTTTTACCAGCGCCCATGATTGCCAGTGCGCCAGCAACAATGACAGCGTTGCGTAAACTGATAACAGACATCCCAAGCTCTCCGAACTAGTTTTGAGGTTTAGGGCAGCATAGCGACCCGCCGCAGTTGAAATACCCGTCCGGGCAGGCAGCGGTGGCAGTCGGCATCAGCAATACGCTCAACAAAAAAATAAAAACGACAAGTTTCATGACGAACCTCCTTATTAAATGACAATAAAAAAAACGGCGTAATTATAGCACAAATTGAATATTTTGTCCCGAAACCCCCATAACACGAATAAGCGATTGACTAAATTTGTGATTCACGGGAAATGGGAGCTGGCTTACAGAACAATCTCCCGGCTCAAGCAGCTTGACCCCCGGGACTGATTCTCTCGTTCTCGGGCGATCTGATCAGGAATTTGACGATGCAACTCGATCTCTGGCTGGCCTTTGTTGCCGCATCCACCGCCCTGCTGCTTATTCCGGGGCCTACCGTGCTGTTGGTACTGAGTTACGCCTTATCCAAAGGGCGCAGTGTCGCCGTTGCCTCGGCCACGGGGGTTGCAGTGGGCGATCTTGTGGCCATGACCGCATCCTTGTTGGGACTGGGCGCACTTGTTCTGGCTTCGGCCACGCTGTTTTCTGTTCTCAAATGGGTGGGCGCGGCCTATCTGGTCTGGCTTGGGGTCAAACTGTTGCGCAGCGCACCAGCCGGTGGATTGAGCACGGTCGACACCGGGCGGGATGTCACCGCACGCAGCGTGTTCGGCCACGCAGCGGCCGTCACTGCCCTGAACCCGAAATCCATCGCCTTCTTCATTGCCTTTGTGCCGCAGTTCATACGCCCTGCTGAACCGCTTGGACCTCAGTTCGTCATCCTGATTGCCACATTCGTCGGGCTGGCCTGGTTGAACGCGTTGGCCTACGCCCTTTTGGCAGACAGGTTGCGGCGGCTGATCGGGCGCGCCAGCGTCATTACGGCAATGACACGGTTTGGCGGTTTGACCTTGATCGGGATGGGTATGGCCACGGCGGTCCTGCGCCGGCCGGCCTGACACCGCATCAGTCTTCGGCGTGTTCTTTCATGAATCCACGAATAAATCTGCGGATTTCGCGCGCGGCCGACGTGTCCAGTTCTTTGCAAAGCTCGACAAACGAGTCACGTTCGTCCCTGTCGAGGCGTAAGACCAACTGACTGTTTTTCTTGGTCGATCCTTTGCCATCATTCCCGGCCACGCGCATTTTCCTAACGAAGCTTTGCTGCAATAGGCGATACTTTGTGTATACATAGCATAGTTGTTGTCGTTATCAGGCACATAACAATAATGATTGGAAATTGGCAATGAAGCTTCATGCCGTACAGGCAGTTTTTTCGCCGGATCAACGCAATTGAATCAAACCGCACCCGGAGCCAAGGCCCATCGGATTGCAACCCAAACAGATTGCTCACTGTACCCCCGACAATCCGGGCGCTGGGGATATTTGGTCGAGCCGGCAGCAACAATATAAATGGGTCAGGCACCTATCTTGGTTACGGCCCAGGTTACGCCGGTTTTTTTGGCCTGCTCAAAGCTGCAACCTCACATTGACGCCAATCCTGCCAAGGAATTGTTCCTTGCATGGTCAATCCTCTTGGGCCAAACACAAAATTGCTGTTTGACGCTAAAAGGTTGGTCCATGTCCAGAAACAAATCTGTCAAAGATTATATCCGAACCATCGTCGATTTTCCTCACGAAGGGATCATGTTTCGCGATGTGACAACCCTGTTTGCCGACCCCCGCGGGTTTCGGATGGCGATTGACCAGATGCTGCACCCCTATGCAGGTGAGCGGATCGACAAAGTGGTCGGGCTTGAAGCACGCGGCTTTATTCTGGGCGGTGCGATCGCACATCAGTTGAGCGTCGGTTTTGTCCCGATCCGCAAGAAGGGCAAACTGCCCGGCACAACAATCAGCCAAGATTACAAGTTGGAATACGGAGAGGCGATCGTCGAGATCCATGACGATGCCATCCAACCCGGTGAAAAAATTCTGGTGGTCGACGATCTGCTGGCCACGGGCGGAACCGCAGCGGCAGGTATCAAGCTGATCGAACGGCTTGGGGGCGAAATCGTCTCGTGCGCCTTCATCATAGACCTGCCCGAGCTTGGCGGCAGTAAAGTGCTGGAGGAGATGGGCATGGACGTGCATGTCCTGTGCGAATTCGAAGGACTCTGACCAGGAGTTTTTCACAAAAACGTGACTGGAAACTGAAAACCGGGCAGGCTTAGCGCGGTTTTTGCACCGATCAAGGCGCAAAACGGATCAATACAAGTGATCTTGTGGTCAGGTTGCCCCGTACCTTGATTGATGCTGCTTGAAGCATTTCAACCTAGGGAGTTTAGCTCATGTTCCGCAAATTCGCCGCCGCCGGTGTCGCCTCGATCCTGTTTAGCACGGCTGCATTCGCCGATGGTCACGGCAAGGACATTGTTGACACAGCCGTCGCCGCTGGCAGCTTTGAAACACTCGTCGCGGCAGTTCAGGCCGCCGAACTGGTGGACACACTTAAAGGCGAAGGCCCGTTCACCGTGTTTGCCCCCACCGATGACGCATTCGCGGCTTTGCCCGAAGGCACCGTCGAAAACTTGCTGAAGCCCGAAAACAAGGATCAGCTGGTAGCCATTCTGACCTACCATGTCGTGCCGGGCAAAGTGATGTCAGGTGATCTGAGCGATGACATGACGGCTGCAACCGTACAAGGCGGCGATATCACAATCGATCTGGATTCGGGTGTGATGGTAAATGACGCCAACGTGGTTCAGGCCGACATCGAAACCAAGAACGGCGTGATCCATGTGATCGACAAGGTGATCCTGCCTGCCTCGTAAGAAACAACCGGGCACGGTCCGACGCTCGGGCCGTGTTCACCCTTTCAGGACCGCGCCAGGGTTCATGATGCCCTGCGGATCCAATGCCGTTTTGATGGCCCGCATCGCGCCCAGCTTGGCCGGATCGCCATAGCGTTCCAGATCGCCGGTCTTGAGGCGCCCCACCCCATGTTCAGCACTGACCGAGCCGTCGAAGGCGTCAACCAGATCATGTACGGCCCGCTTGATCGCGCCTCTTTGGCCCTCAAAACCCGATCGGCTCTGCCCTTTGGGCGGGAACACATTGTAATGCAGATTGCCGTCACCAAGATGGCCAAAGCAATTGATCCGGAAAGGCCCTAGACCCGCAATCAATTCTCTGCCTTCGCAAATGAAGTCGGGAATTCTGGAAATCGGGATGGAAATATCATGGCTCGACACCGACCCGATCAGACGATTGGCTTCGGGGATGCGTTCGCGCACCGCCCACAAATCGGCCCGCTGCGCTTCACTTTGGGCGATTACTCCGTCCTGAGCCTGACCGAGTTCTTCAGCGCGAACGAAGAGTTCCTCCAGCGCGTCAAATGGTGACTGCCTGTCAGCCAGACCCAGCTCAATCAATACGCTCCACTCTGGCGGCGAGCGGAACGGTTGACGGACATCCGGCAGAACCTCGGCCAGAAAATCAAGCCCTTGCCGGTGGATCAACTCAAACGTGCTGACCGCCTCACCCACCTTGTCCCGGGCCAAAGCCAGCAGGTCGATCGCCGCTTCGGGAGAAGCCACCTGAAACACCGCTGTCCCAACGGCGGCCGGGCGGGGGAACAGCTTGAGCGATGCGGCAGTAATGATCCCCAGCGTCCCCTCGGCCCCGATCAGCAGATTGCGCAGGTCATAGCCGGTATTGTCCTTTCGCAGCCGGCTGAGGCCGTGCCAGATCTCGCCACTGGGCAACACCGCCTCAAGCCCCAGGCACAGGTCGCGCGCGTTGCCATACCGCAAAACGTTGACGCCCCCTGCATTGGTCGACAGGTTGCCCCCGATCCGGCAGGATCCCTGTGCCGCCAACGACAGAGGAAACAACCGGTTTAACGCCTCGGCTGCGGCCTGAACGTCTTGAAGAATGGCTCCGGCTTCGGCGACCAGAATGTTCTCGGTCGGGAAGACAGACCGGATGGCGGTCATCCGTTCCAACGAGATCAGCAATGGCGCCGGACCCTCTGACATCACTTGCCCGCCAACCAGACCGGTGCCGCCGCCATAAGGAACGATCGGGACCCGCGCTTGCGCAGCCAACTCCACCAGCACCGCCACCTCTTCGGTGTTGCGGGGCAAGGCCAGCAGACCGATCTGTCCGGCAAACCGCCCGCGCGGTTCTTCCAGGTACCGTTCTTCCACGGGGCGCATCACCCTATCGCCCAGTTTCGAACGGATCAATGCAGCAAAACGGTCATCAGCGGGGTTCAAATTCATACGCCTTCAATGCCCAAGCGATGCGGTTGCCGCAAGCCTTATTCAAGATCAATCAGATAGCGCGGCTCAAGCACCACAACCGTGGGGCGGTCCGGAAGGTCCCGCAGCGAGACGGTAATTTCCGACACCCCGTCGCGCTCAACCGGAAATGTATCCCTGATATCCACCAGGAAGCGATCCAGCGAGAACTGCGAGAACCAGTGCATCGGAATGATGACTGAGCTTTTCAGCCGTTTCAGAACCGCAATCATCTCGGGCAGAGGCATGGTGGTTCCGCCATCAACAGCAGCCATGACCACATCCAACCGGCCCAGCGCAGCGTACTGTTCATCCGACGGCACGTGATGCAAATGCCCCAGATGACCTATGCACAACCCCTCAACCTCGAACACAAAAATCGAATTGCCGCGTTCTTCGACTCCACCATAAACAGACCGGATGTCGGTCGAGACATTGCGTACCAGCATCTCGTCCAGATCCAGATGATGCTCTATACCTTTCCCGAACTCTCCCCACCCCGGAAGAACATGCGGAATGGCCGGATCGGGATGTGCCGTCCAATGCGTGCCGTGGGCATGGTTCATCGTCACTACGTCTGGGATCAAATCTGCGCTGCCGATAAACCCGGTAAAGTCAGTCACCGCATTCAGCCCGCCGCGGGTCTGGATCATGAAAGAGGCATGCGCGATATAGCTGATCCGCACCGAGAACTCCGGCACAGGATCCTGCCACGCTGTCTTGTGCAGATACTCAAGTCCGGGTGCCGCATCAGCAATGGCAATACAGTGGCTTGGCCGACGCTCCTGCGCAACGGCCCCGCCCGAAAACACCATAAATGCCGCAATCAACCAGCGCATGCTCCGAAGTGTAGCGCAGAACGCCCACAAGTCATGCCCCTTGTTCATCTGGCCCCAAATATCCCGGGGGAGGCGCGGCTTGCCGCGAAGGGGGCAGCGCCCCCACCCTATCCCGCGTCGGTTTTTCCGCGCCGGTCAGACCGCAGGCTGGCATACAGAACATGCGTCCGCCAACGGCCGTTGATTTGCAAATACGACTGCGCCACGCCCTCGTACTTGAAGGCCGAGCTTTCCAGCAATCCGCGCGACGCCCGGTTTTCCGGCAGGCAGGCGGCTTCAATCCGGCTCAGGTCCAATCGGGTAAAGGCATGGTGAACCATCGCGCCAATTGCTTCACGCATATACCCCTGTCGGGCAAAGGCCTGACCGGTCCAGTACCCCAATGTGCCCGCCTGCGCGGGACCGCGCCGAATGTTGTCCAGCGTGATGGCCCCAACCAACACGTCATCCTCGCGGCGAAACAAAAAAAGCGGAATAGCCGTCCCGGCCGCTACCGAACGTTGTGCCCAGTACACACGGTTGGTGAAGGACTTGCGGCTCAGGTGATCCTTGGCCCAGATCGGCTCCCATGGTGTCAGATAGTCTTTCGAGGCCCGCCGCAACGCGGCCCAATCGTTGAAGTCGGAATGTACAGGCGGGCGCAAGCTGAGCCGCGCGGTCTCGAGTTTCAGCTTGCGTCTGCCCAACAGCATCACGCCGCCCGCCTCTCCTGCAATTCAGCCAGTGTCGGCGCGGCTGACACCGGACCGTACAGCGCCAGCGCCGCCGGTGCTTGCAGGGCCATTGTCTCAGCGAACGCGCGCACATCCTCGATTCCTACGGCGTCGATCCTGCCAACGGTATCTTCCAATGGAGGCACCCGCCCCCAGATCTGCACAAGCCGCGCCAATCGTTCGGCCCGGTTCGACGGGCTTTCAAGCCCCATCAACATCCCGGCCTTCATCTGCGCCCGGGCACGTGCCACTTCCTCGGCACTCATATCGTCGGCGGCGCGCTTCATCTCGTCGATGGTTATCGTGGCCAGTTCTGCAACCTGATCGGCAGAAGTACCTGCATAGATCGTGGTCGTCCCTGTGTCTGCATAAGCACCGGTTTGAGCAAATATCGTATAGCACAACCCGCGGGTCTCGCGCACTTCCTGGAACAAGCGCGAAGACATGCCCCCACCCAGAGCCGTCGAGTATACCTGTGCCGTATAGATCGCATCGTCACGATAGCCCGGGCTTTCCAGTGCAAGTGCGAAATGGGCCTGCTCCAGCTCTTTCTCCTGCCGTGCCTCACCACCGGTAAAGCGCGCAAGCTCGGCGATAAGCCCGGTTCGTGGTTGCAGATGACCAAACATCTCTTCAGCTATTTTCATAAGCTGATCGTGATCCACCGCGCCTGCCGCGGACAGGATCATCTGATCGGGACCATAATGCTCGGCTACGAAGCCAGAGAGGTCTTCTCGTGAAAACGCACTGACCCGCTCGGTCGGGCCGAGAATGGTGCGGCCCAAGGGTTGGTCGTGATAGCTCTGCTCCTGCAACCAGTCAAAGATCACATCGTCGGGCGTGTCGTAGGCCTGACCAATTTCCTGCAGGATCACACCACGCTCGACCTCGATCTCGCGCGGGTCAAACACCGGGTTCAGAACGATGTCGCCGATCACGTCCATTGCCAGCGCCACGTCGTCCTTCAGGACACGCGCGTAATAGGCCGTGACCTCGCGCGAGGTATAGGCGTTGATGTAACCGCCCACATCCTCGATCGCTTCGGCGATTTGCAGCGCCGATCGCCGCTCGGTTCCCTTGAACGCCATGTGCTCAAGGAAATGCGCGATGCCGTTCTGTTCGATCCGCTCATGCCGCCCACCGGCGGTCACCCAGATGCCGATGGCCGCAGATTGCAGCCCCGGCATGTGTTCACTGACGATACGAAAGCCGTTCTTCAGTTGGTCTTGTCTGACAGTCACTCGGCGATGTGCCCTTTAATATGATCCTCGATGGCACCCAGATCGTTGGCGATGCGGGTCACCCGTTCCGGACGTTCATACAGATCAGACATGCGGGATGGAAGAGGCGGATGCGCGCCGCTTGCCTTCTCGACCGCTGCCGGGAATTTTGCAGGGTGCGCGGTGGCCAGTGTGATCATCGGGATGCCGGTGGCACGGTGGTCTTCACCGACCTTGATCCCGACCGCAGTGTGCGGGCAGACCAGTTCCGCGCTATCGGCAAGTGTATGCTTGATCGTCGCCAGCGTTTCGTCCTCGGACACCCGGCCCGAGTCGAAATTCTCGCGCAGCGCCTCCATCGCGCCCTGACTGACGTTGAAGCCGCCGGACTTGAGCTCATCCATCAACTGCGCCACGGCTCCACCGTCCTCGCCATAAGCGTAATACAACGCGCGCTCGAAATTCGAGCTGACCTGAATGTCCATCGACGGGCTAATCGAGGGGATCGTGTCGCCCTTGAAATACCCCTCGCCCGACAGACACCGATGCAGAATATCGTTCTGGTTGGTCGCCACAATCAGACGGTCGATGGGCAGCCCCATGCGCTTGGCCAGATAGCCCGCGAAGATGTCGCCGAAATTGCCGGTGGGCACAGTGAAGCTGACCTTGCGGTGCGGCGCACCGAGGCTGACGGCGGATGAGAAGTAATAAACGATCTGCGCCAGCACCCGCGCGAAGTTGATCGAGTTCACACCGGCCAATTTGACACCGTCGCGGAAGTCGAAATCGTTGAACATGTCCTTCAGCGCGGCCTGACAATCGTCGAAGTCGCCGTCCACGGCAAGAGCATGAACATTGCTGTCCGCAGGCGTCGTCATCTGGCGACGCTGCACCTCGGACACGCGGCCATGCGGGAACAGGATGAACACATCCACAGAATCCAGCCCCCGGAATGCCTCGATCGCGGCCGAGCCGGTGTCACCGCTGGTCGCGCCGACGATGGTCACGCGGTCCGCGCGCCGTTTCAGTGCCACCTGAAACAGCTGGCCGATCAACTGCATCGCAAAGTCCTTGAACGCCAGCGTGGGCCCATGGAACAGTTCCAGCAGAAAATGGTTCTCGTTCAATTGCTTCAACGGCGCGCGGGCATCGTGGCCGAAGCCTTCATAGGCGCGGGCGATGATCTGCTTGAACTCATCCTCGGCAAAGGACCCGCTGACATAAGGCCACATCACCCGGAATGCGATTTCTTCATAGGGCAGACCAGCAAGCGCCGCGATCTCGTCATGGCTCATCACGGGGATCTCGGCGGGCAGATACAAACCACCATCGCGGGCCAATCCGGTCAGCATCGCCTCTTCAAAGGTCAGTTCTGGCGCTTGGCCACGGGTCGAGATGTATTTCATTGCTCTTCTCTCTCAGAAGGGGCGCGATTGCGCCACAGGAAATAACCGGTCATCACAGCCCAGACCAGAGCCAAGCCAAACCAGGTGATTGCATATTGCAGGTGATCGTTTGGAATTCCCGCCGTATCTATCGGCAAAGGCGTCACGTTCGGGTCGGTCTCAGACCGCGCGATCAGCAGCACCGGTTCGGTCCCCAGGGCGGCGGCCAGATTTGGCACGTCGCGGGCAAACCAGATATTTTCATCGATATCGGGTTCAGGCGTGTAACTGTCGACCTCATTCGGCCAGTGCAGGTTGCCGGTGATCTCCATCGGGCCTGTCAGACGCGGCGCCTGCTTGGCCGTTGTCGGTACAAAACCCCGATCCACCAGAATAGTTCGGTCCTCGGTGCTGAACGACTGGATGATCCGATACCCTGCCCCGACCTGTTTGACCGAAACAAGAACATGGATTTCGCCCGGTTCCATCTCACCCGCAACCGTTATCGGACGGTATTTGTCAGTGTCCTCTGAAACCTGCCAAGGCAAGTCGATGGGTGCGGCTGAGATTCGGCTTTCGATCTCGGCCAGCACCTCCTGCTTCCAGGCCAGACGCTGAAGCTGCCAGATGCCCAGCGACAGCAGCGCGCCCAAACCGGCAAGGCCGAAGATCAGCAGGAACAGAATGCGACGCATGTCAGGGTCAAACCTCGTTTCAGGAACCGGCGTCTTGTTAAGGGGCGTGTGGGCCAAATTGCAACCACGCAATTGTATGGGGCGCAATCTTGTGCCCGGAATAGAGAAAAAGCCGCCCCAAGGGGCGGCTTTTGCAATTGAATCAGCTGACCGGGCTTACATCAGCGGGGCCTGTCCCCAGATGTAGACCGCGAAAAACAGGAACAGCCAGACAACGTCGACGAAGTGCCAGTACCAGGCTGCTGCCTCAAAACCCACGTGCTTTTCCGGGGTGAAATCACCCTTCAGCGCCCGGATCAAACAGACCGACAGGAAGATTGTCCCGATGAGCACGTGGAAGCCGTGGAAACCGGTCGCCATGAAGAAGTTGGAATAGAACTGATCGTTACCAAATTGCCAGCCTTCATGAGCCAGAAGCTCATAATACTCAAACGCTTGCAGTGCGGTGAATGCGATGCCCAGAACGATACCGATGGCCAAACCGTTGATCAGCGCCTTGCGATCGTTGTCGTGGACCAAAGCATGGTGCGCCCAGGTGATCGCGCAACCCGACAGCAGCAGAACCAGCGTATTGATCAGCGGCAGGTGGAACGGGTCAACCGCATGGATATCCGGCTGGATGTATTCGGTGCCGGCATAGTCGTACATCGGGTACATGCGATGTTTGAAGAACGACCAGAACCAGGCGAAGAAGAACATCACCTCGGACATGACGAACAGGATGAAACCGTAACGCAGACCGATGCGAACGACAGGAGTGTGATCCCCCTGGCGGCTCTCGACAACAACTTCGGACCACCATGCGAACATGGTGTAGAGAACTGCGACCAGACCGGCCCAGAACATCCACGGCGTCACGCCGTGCATCCAAAGGACTGCTCCGAACAACATCACAAAGCCGCCGACAGCTCCGATCAGAGGCCAGATCGACGGGGCCAGAATGTGATAATCATGGTTTTTAGCGTGTGCCATCAGCGTCCCTCACCTACAGGCGTTAGTTCGTGTTTGTTTCTGCCTGCGCTTCAAGGGCGGCATAGCCCTCTGGCAGGTCAATTTCGTAGAATGTATACGACAGCGTGATCGTATGAACATACTTTGCTTCAAGATCTTCGACCATTTCAGGATCGACAAAGAAGGTTACCGGCATCTCTACACGTTCGCCGGGTTGCAGTACCTGCTCTTCAAAGCAGAAGCAGGCAATCTTCTGAAAGTACCCGCCTGCCGAATAGGGCGCCACATTGTATGAGGCCTGCCCTGCAATCGGACGATCCGTTGGATTGTAGGCCTCATAGAAGGCCAGCCCGGTCTCGCCGATGCGTACTTCCATCTCGCGGACGACGGGCTTGAATTCCCAGGCCATGTCTTTGGCCTTGGATGCGTCAAACCGTATGGTGACAGTGCGGTCCAGAACTTCTTCGGGGGCGGCTTCGGCAACACCCGTGGTGCCGCCAAATCCGGTAACGCGGCAGAACCAGTCGTAGAACGGTACCGATGCCCAGGCCAGACTGCCCATCAGGACAACCACACCCACGGTTTGGGCAACAGTTTTCTGAGGACCAGACAGCGCCATCAGTTCTGAACCTCTTGCGTGGCCATGTTGAAATCAGTACCCGACACCTTCACGATGGTCAGGCCAAAGATGATCACGATAAAGGCAGCCAGCGTCAGTCCAACGCCCAGATTGCGGCTGAACCGTCGCTGATGCAGTTCATGGCTTTTGCGCAGGCTCATGACCATCCTCCCAAACCATAGGGCTTCAGCAAGGCTTCGGCCAGAATAGCGCCGAAATGCAGGAAGAGGTAGAGCAGCGAAAGTTTGAAAAAGCTGCGTTCGACCTTGAAGTTGTCGGCCTCCGAGTCATCCTCGGTCCGACGCGAAATTTGCCAGGCGCCGCGCAGGAACAACGCGTTCAACACCAGAGCCACGGTCAGGTAGATGGGACCGCCGATGCCAGAAAACGCGGTTCCTACCGCCAGAATCGCCAGCAAGCCCGTATAGACCAGAATATGTACACGCGTCGCACGGCGGCCGTGTGTCACGGTCAGCATGGGCACGCCCGCATCGTCATAGTCCGAGCGCATGAACAGGGCCAGTGCCCAGAAATGCGGCGGCGTCCACATGAAGGTCAGGGCAAACATCAGCCAGGGCTCAACCGCCATGGATCCGGTCGCAGCCACCCAGCCGATCACCGGAGGGAAAGCGCCAGCCGCACCACCGATCACGATGTTCTGCGGCGTCGAGCGCTTCAGCCACATCGTGTAGACAGCGACATAGAAAAAGATTGTGAAGCCCAGGAACGCTCCCGCAAACCAGTTGGTCGCAAGGCCCAGCATGATCACCGACAGGCCCGACAGGGTCAGGCCAATGGCCATCGCCTCACCCTCTTCCACCTTGCCGGAGGGGATCGGGCGACCTTTGGTGCGTTTCATGACCTTGTCGATATCCGCATCCCACCACATGTTCAGCGCACCGGATGCGCCGCCACCTATGGCGATGAACAGAATGGCGCAGAATCCGACAAAGGGATGGACCGGAACCGGGGCCGCCAGCAGACCGACCAGCGCCGTAAACACGACCAGAGACATCACGCGCGGCTTGAGCAGGGCGAAGTAATCGCCAAAGCTGGCCTCGTCCGCGTGGGCGGTCGCTGTGCTGGCATTGATGCTTGCGTCGGTCATCTCGGGTCCTTTTGGGGCGAAAGCTGTGCGGTCAGCCCGCACAGCCTGCATTTCGTGTCAGGCAGGTTTAACCCGCCCTCAGCGTGCTCAGTTCGAAGCAACCTGATAGTTTTGCGGCAGACCTGCATATTCTTCGATCGCGCCTTGCAGCCACTGGTCATAAGCTTCCTGGCTGACGACTTTGACGGTGATCGGCATATAAGCGTGGTCTTTGCCGCAGAGTTCCGAGCACTGACCAAAGTAGATGCCTTCTTTCTCGGCCTCGAACCACAGTTCTGCCAGACGTCCGGGCACGCCATCCTGCTTCACGCCGAAGGACGGGATGGTCCAGGAGTGGATCACGTCAGACGCGGTAACCTGCATCACGACAACCTTGCCAACCGGAACGACCACGGCGGTATCGGTGGCCAACAGCCATTCGTCATCGCTGTAACCAGCATCTGCCAGCTTCGCGCGCATAGCGTCATCCAGAACAAACGGGGTCACGTCCGCGTCAGCGGGGCGCGCGCCCTCATCCAGAGTGGCGGGATGACCCAGCAGGTAGCTGTCGAACGCGAAATCGTGATCGACATATTCATAGGTCCAGTACCACTGGTTGCCGACGACTTTGATGGTGATATCGCCTTCAGGTATTTCCTGCTGTTTGAACAGAACCGGCAGCGAAAACGCACCGATGAAGACCAGAATCAGGATGGGGCCAAGGGTCCACGCAATCTCAACCGGGGTGTAGTGCGAAAACCGTGCCGGCTTGGGGTTAACACGTTCGTTGTAGCGCACGATGCAGTAAACCAGCAGACCGGCTACCAACAGGCAGATTACGGTGATAATCACCAGAATCATGCCGTCCAGACGCTGAATTCCTGTGGCAAGGCTGGTGGCCGCGGGTTGAAAACCCATACCGCCGTCAACCGGCTTGCCAATAATCTCAAGCTCCTGAGCCATGGCTGGAAGGCTGGAGAGGGCTGTCATAAACCCTGAAAGCATCAAAGCATTCTTCATGTTCTGTCCTGATCGTTTGATCTTTGCGTCCCTGGCGAAAAGGTGTGAATCGGTCGCACCTCTCCCGTTGTCTTTGGCCGCGTTAAAAACCATATTCCGTCGGGTAGATAAAGCAAAATGCTTGCGTCAAACAGACGCTATTTTTGATCTGGATCAAACCCGAAAGGTCCCAACCCATGTCCGACGCCCAGTTTCGCCCCTTTGAAAGCGCTCTTCCGCACGATGAAGCGCTTGCCATATTGCGCTCGGCAACGGATGGCGCCGAGGATGGAGAGCTGTTTGTCGAGCGACGAAAATCCGAGTCCCTCGTGTTCGATGACGGACGTCTGCGCACCGCGTCTTACGATGCGTCGGAAGGGTTCGGACTGCGCGCCGTACAAGGTGAAGTGGCTGGATATGCGCATTCAACTGACGTTTCCATTCCTGCCCTGAAACGGGCGGCGGAAACCGCAAGACTGGCTGTAGGGGATGGCGGCGGGGTCTTGGCGGATGCTCCGCGCTCCACCAATACGCGTCTCTATACGGACGAAGACCCAATTGAATCTGCCGCGTTCCCGGTCAAGATCGAGACACTGCGTGAGATAGACGCCTTCGCGCGCGATCTGGACCCGCGTGTTGTTCAGGTCAGCGCCACGATCGCGGCGGCTGTGCAAGAGGTCGAGATTCTGCGCCCGGATGGTGTGATGGTCCGCGATGTGCGCCCCATGACCCGTGTGAATGTCTCGGTGATTGTCGAGCAGAACGGCCGCCGCGAAAACGGATCCGCCGGTGGCGGCGGTCGGGTTGGCCTGAGCGGGTTGATTGATCCCACCGACTGGCAGGCCAAGGCACGCGAAGCGCTGCGCATTGCGCTGGTCAACCTGGACGCCGTTCCCGCGCCAGCCGGCGTCATGGAAGTTGCGCTTGGCCCCGGCTGGCCTGGCATCCTGTTGCACGAGGCAATAGGCCATGGTCTGGAAGGTGATTTCAACCGCAAGGGCAGCTCGGCCTTTGCCGGATTGATGGGGCAGCAGATTGCCTCGAAAGGTGTGACCGTGGTGGATGACGGTACGATGGCTGATCGTCGTGGCTCGATCAGCGTGGATGATGAGGGCACGCCCAGCGCACGCACGGTGCTGATCGAAGACGGCATCCTGACCGGCTACATGCAGGACCGACAGAACGCTCGCTTGATGGGTGTTGCGCCCACTGGCAACGGGCGGCGACAAAGCTATGCGCACAAACCCATGCCGCGCATGACCAATACGATCATGCTGGGGGGCGAGGCCGACCCGCAGGCTCTGGTAGCTGACATCAAGGACGGTATCTGGGCGGTTGGTTTCGGCGGAGGTCAGGTGGACATTACCAACGGCAAGTTCGTTTTCTCATGCACCGAGGCGTACCGCGTCGAAAACGGCAAAATCGGTGCACCGGTCAAAGGGGCCACGCTGATTGGTGATGGCCCTTCGGCCTTGAAACGGATCCGCGGCCTCGGCAACGATATGGCGCTGGACCCCGGCATGGGAACCTGCGGCAAGGATGGGCAATGGGTGCCGGTAGGCGTTGGCCAGCCAACCGTCCTGATGGACGGGCTGACCGTCGGCGGCTCTGCAGCCTGAGTCGAACCCAGGATGCAGAAAGAGGCGCAGGGTTAACCTTGCGCCTCTTTCATCATTAAACTTGCGTTTGGTGACAAAAAGCACCTCTTCCTGTGGTATTTCTTTTATATTGTTTAATATCAAGATTTTATAGTCGCATCGCCTGACGAGATTAAAATAAATATGTCTAATTTTCGACGATTCACAAGCTGTTAACCGCCTTTCCCGTAAACCAGTTCTGTAACAAGGCGGAGCAACGGATGACCGAAGAGCAGCTTTCTTCCAATCACCCCCCACTCCCACCCACCACGGAAGAGGACCGGTTCTCGTGGCTTCGCCTGTTGCGTTCTCGCAAGGTCGGTCCGGCGACATTTCGTCGACTGCTGCGCGAACATGGCTCAGCGCAGAACGCGCTGGCCGCGCTGCCTGAAATGGCACGCGCCGCCGGTATAACAGGGTATGAAACCTGCCCTCCCGGCGTGATCGAGGCGGAACTCAAGGCCGCAAGGGCCGCCAAAGCGCGGCTTTTGTGCCTTGGGTCCGCTGATTTTCCAACGACCCTGAATGATTTGAACGATGCCCCCCCCGTTGCTTTGGGCAGTCGGGGATGTTTCGCTTCTGCAAAAACCATCGATTGCGATGGTCGGCGCGCGAAACTGTTCCTCGCTTGGCGCGCGGACGGCGCGTGGCTTGGCCTCGGAGTTGGGCAGCAAGGGGTACGTGGTTGTGTCTGGTCTGGCGCGGGGTATCGACACGGCCGCACATATGGCCGCACTGGAGACAGGTACGGTGGCAGTCATGGCAGGCGGTGTCGATGTGATCTATCCCGCCGAAAACACGGAGCTGGCCCGCGACATCGCCTCCAGAGGCTTGCGGCTTTCTGAGCAGCCGATGGGTGTAACACCCCAGGCTCGTCACTTTCCGCGCCGAAATCGGATCATTTCGGGGCTTGCACAGGCCGTTGTCGTCGTCGAGGCCGCTGCCAAATCCGGGAGTCTGATAACAGCACGTGACGCGTTGGATCAGGGACGCGAGGTTCTGGCCGTTCCCGGCCATCCGTTCGACGCGCGGGCCGCCGGTTGCAATCTGTTGATTCGTGATGGCGCAACGCTGGTTCGATCCGCTGATGATGTTATTGAAGCGTTGCCCCGAAAAAACGATTTGGTTTCACAACCGCCCGAACCTCCCTCTGCACCGATCGCGCGCCCCGCAAGGGACCTGCATGTGCAGATCCTCGAGCGACTCGGTCCCTCACCTATCGCTGAAGATCAATTGCTGCGGGATATCACGGTCTCAGCCGGTGAGCTTGGTCCGGCGCTGATCGACCTTGAACTTGATGGGCGAATCCAGCGTCAGCCTGGAGGTCTGCTGTCGCTGGCAAGTTGATCGAACCCTTGATCTGGCTGGTCCGGTTCCTGAATATCTGTGGTAGCGCACTGAAATCACGGCGCTTTTCCACCTGCAAAAGGAACGCATTGACAATTCCTGCTTGCCCCACACATTTTGCTCCACCATAGAAGGCGTCAAATTCGTCGAGCGAGGTTTTCCCTTAAATGCCCGTAGTTGTTGTAGAATCTCCGGCCAAAGCAAAAACAATCAATAAATATCTGGGGCCCGACTACACAGTTCTGGCCTCTTACGGCCATGTGCGGGACCTGCCGCCAAAGGACGGATCCGTCGATCCCGAACACGATTTCTCGATGAAATGGGAAGTGGGGAACGACAGCCGCAAGCATGTCAAAGCCATTGCTGACGCGCTGAAAGAAGACAACGCACTGATCCTCGCCACTGACCCTGACCGGGAGGGCGAAGCAATCAGCTGGCACCTGCAGGAAGCGTTGACCAAACGCCGGTCGATCAAGAAAGACACGCCTGTCAGCCGCGTGACCTTCAACGCCATCACGAAAGAGGCTGTCACACAGGCAATGCAAAACCCGCGCCAGGTCGACATGCCGCTGGTTGAGGCCTATCTGGCCCGCCGTGCGCTGGACTATCTTGTGGGCTTCAACCTGTCTCCGGTTTTGTGGCGCAAATTGCCCGGCGCGAAGTCCGCTGGGCGCGTGCAGTCCGTCTGTTTGCGCCTGATCGTCGAACGCGAGATGGAAATCGAAGCGTTCAAACCGGTCGAATACTGGTCGGTCAGAGCACTGCTCGAGACGCCTCGTGGTCAGACCTATGAGGCGCGGCTGGTCACGCTGGCGGGCAAAAAGCTGGACAAGCATGATCTGGCCAACGCCACGCAGGCGGAACTGGCCGTTCAGGCCGTTACCAGCCGGGCTCTGACCATAACCTCGGTCGAGGCCAAGCCTGCCGCCCGCAACCCCAGCGCACCATTTATGACCTCGACCTTGCAGCAGGAAGCAAGCCGCAAGTTCGGAATGGGTGCGCGCCACGCGATGCAAGTGGCGCAGCGGCTCTATGAGGCCGGATACATAACTTATATGCGGACCGACGGCATAGACATGGCGCCCGAGGCCGTTGCGGCAGCACGGGATGCCATCGCCGACCGCTTTGGCGCGGAATATGTTCCAGACAGCCCGCGCATCTACAAGAACAAGGCCAAGAACGCTCAGGAAGCGCACGAGTGTATCCGCCCGACAGATATGTCGCGCGACGCCAAGGCCTTGAAAGTCACGGACGAGGATCAGCGCAAGCTTTATGATCTGATCTGGAAACGTACCATTGCCTGTCAGATGGCAGCCGCCCGCCTGGAGCGCACGACCGTGGAGATTGGCAGCGATGACGGTCAGGTCGGCCTTCGCGCCACTGGCCAGGTCGTGATGTTCGATGGTTTCATGCGGGTGTACGAAGAAGGCCGGGATGACGTTGCCGACGAGGACGAAAAGCGTCTGCCACAGATCACGCAGGGTGATCCAGCCCGTTTTGCCAAAACCTCTCTGAAGGATCAGTTCGCCAAGGCGACCAGCGACAGCGGGGACAAGATTGCGAAAGAGGCGATCCTGTCCGAGAACGAATCTGTTCTGGCGCTGCAGCATCACACTCAACCACCCCCGCGTTATACCGAAGCGACGCTGGTCAAACGGATGGAAGAGCTGGGGATCGGGCGACCATCAACCTATGCCTCGATCGTCACGACGATTCAGGACCGGGAATATGTACGCAAGGACAAAAACCGGCTGATCCCCGAGGAAAAGGGGCGGATCGTTACGATCTTCTTGCTGAATTTCTTCCGGCAGTACGTAGGCTATGAGTTCACCGCCAATCTGGAGGAAGAGCTGGATGATGTCAGCGCCGGGGAACGCGACTACAAGGACCTGTTGGGCAAGTTCTGGCGTGATTTTTCAGCCGCGATTGGCGAGACGTCCGAGCTGCGGATTTCTGAAGTGTTGGACAGGCTCGACGAAACTCTGGCTCCGCAGCTCTACCCGCCGCGCGAGGATGGGTCCGATCCGCGTATCTGCCCGAAATGCGGTACCGGTCAGTTGCACCTGAAGACCTCGCGGACCGGCGGGTTCGTTGGCTGCGGAAACTATCCGGAATGTACCTATACGCGTCCGATTGCAGGTGAAGGTGCGGAAGGCGACGAAAAACTGCTGGGCGAAGATGGTGGCGATGAGATCTGGTTGAAATCCGGCCGGTTCGGTCCTTACGTTCAGCGCGGCGAACCCACGCCCGAGAACAAAAAGCCGCCCCGCGCGTCGTTGCCGCGAGGGTGGAGCAAGGATGACATGGATCTGGAAAAGGCGCTGACGCTGCTGTCCCTGCCCCGTCAGATCGGCGAACACCCCGAGGGAGGCATGATCAGCGCTAATTTCGGACGGTTCGGCCCGTATTTGATGCATCAGTTGCCGGAAGAGGCGAAACCGGTTTACGCCAACCTCAAAGACCCCAATGACGTGTTCGAGATCGGCATGAACCGTGCCGTTGAATTGCTGGCCGAAAAACGCGCCAATCCCGGACGTGGACGACGAGCCGCAGCGAAACCCCTGAAGGAACTGGGCGAGCATCCCAATGGCGGAGCAATGCAGGTTCTCGACGGGCGCTATGGGCCATATGTGAAATGGGAGAAGGTCAACGCAACCATCCCCAAGGACATAAAACCCGAGGACGTGACGCAAGAAATGGCCATCGAACTGGTCAATGAACGCGCGACCAAGAAGGGCACCAAGAAAAAGGCGGCCCCCAAGAAAAAGGCCACAACCAAGAAGGCGGCGGGATAGGTAGAAATACCTCCCTCCTCCGGGTTTCATTGACTTCCCAATGACGTGGCGGCACAACCTGCCCATCACCATGTCATTGGGGGAGTTTTCCATGAAGAAAGTCTATGCCAATGCCACCGAGGCGCTCGATGGGGTGCTGTCGGATGGTATGCTGATCGCCGCAGGCGGGTTTGGCCTGTGCGGCATTCCGGAATTGTTGCTTGAGGCCATCAGGGAATCGGGCGTCAAAGACCTGACCTTTGCGTCAAACAACGCAGGCGTGGACGATTTCGGCATCGGCATCCTGCTGCAAACCAAGCAGGTCAAGAAAATGATCAGCTCGTATGTCGGTGAAAACGCGGAGTTCATGCGTCAATATCTGAGCGGCGAGTTGGAGCTGGAATTCAACCCGCAAGGCACTCTGGCGGAACGGATGCGCGCAGGTGGCGCGGGTATCCCCGGCTTCTACACAAAAACCGGCGTTGGCACCGTGATTGCTGACGGTAAGGAGCACAAGGACTTCAACGGCGAGACTTACATTCTTGAAGAGGGCATCTTCGCCGACCTGGCCATCGTCAAGGCGTGGAAAGCCGACGACACCGGCAACCTGGTGTTCCGCAAGACCGCCCGCAACTTCAATGTGCCGGCAGCGACATGCGGCAAGATCTGCGTGGCTGAAGTGGAAGAGATTGTTCCGCGTGGCGCGCTGGACCCCGACTGCATCCACCTGCCCGGTATCTATGTGCATCGCATCGTTCAGGGCAAACACGAAAAGCGCATTGAACAGCGCACCACCCGGAAGAAGGAGGAAGCATAATGCCCTGGGACCGCAATCAGATGGCCGCACGCGCGGCAGAGGAACTGGAAGACGGCATGTATGTAAACCTCGGCATCGGCATCCCGACGCTGGTGGCAAACTATGTGGGTGACAAGGACATCACTCTGCAATCGGAAAACGGCATGCTGGGCATGGGCCCCTTTCCTTTTGAGGGCGAAGAAGACCCAGACCTGATCAATGCGGGCAAGCAGACGATCACTGAATTGTCCCGCACGGCCTATTTCGACAGTGCCACATCCTTCGCCATGATCCGCGGCGGCAAGATCGCTGCGGCGATTCTGGGTGCAATGGAAGTGGATGAGAAAGGTGATCTGGCCAACTGGATGATTCCCGGAAAGCTGGTGAAAGGCATGGGCGGTGCAATGGATCTGGTCGCAGGCGTAGGCCGTGTGATTGTCGTGATGGACCACACCAACAAACATGGTGACAGTAAGGTCCTGAAGGAATGTACCCTGCCATTGACCGGAAAGGGCGTCGTAGATCGTATCATCACCAATCTGGGTGTGCTGGATGTGGTCGAAGGCGGTCTGAAAATCGTGGAACTGGCGGATGGTGTCAGCGAAGACGAGCTACGCGCAGCAACAGAAGCGACAATCGTTTCCTGATCAATTGGAAAGGCCCGCCAGATCACGGCGGGCCTTTTTCAGTTTGACGTCTGAAAAACACAGCCATCGGAAATCAGGTCCGGCGGCGTCGTGCACAAGGCCCGCGCGATCTGGAACGCGGCAAGGACCTTTGGCACATAGTCTCGGGTTTCAGCATAGGGCGGCACGCCGCTGTGTTTGCGTACGGCCCCCTCACCCGCGTTGTATCCAGCCAATACTAGTATTGGATCATTCCCGAACTCTTCCATCAGCCAGTTGAGGTATTTCACACCGCCTGCGATATTGTCAGAGGGCTGAAGACTGTCTTTCACCCCGAATCTGGCCGCCGTGGCGGGCATCAACTGCATGAGCCCTTGTGCGCCAGCAGAGCTGACAGCATCTGCACGTCCGGCTGATTCCACCGAAATCACCGCTAACACCAGCGCAGGTGAAACATTGGTTCCCACAGTGGAACGGAGGATATCGATCCCGCGTTCCTTTGCGATATCTTGCAGCGATTGCAGTCGCGGTGATCTCACGTTGGTTGCGGCCAGGGCGTTGATGGCCGCATCAAGCCGCCCGCCCCCGCCTTCATCAATGTGCGGCGAAATCCGGTTCCAGAAAGCCTTGTACGACCCCTTGGGATCTCGTTTGGCTTCGACACCAGGCACCGCTGCCGGAGTGACCTTAGTGCGCGCGATGAATTCAGGGACCACCAGTTCAGTGCCCGTACTGGGCGCTGAAGGGTTGGCTGCGTGTTCTTCCGGTGTGATTTGCACGGATACACGCGGGCGTTCGCCGGGTTTGGGGGCTTTGACTCGCTTGTATACGCCGCGCGGCTCTATCTCGGTCGCATTCACTGATGCGGTACCCGATATCAGAAACGCCAGCACACCGGCGCATTGGAGTGCGTTCCGGAGATTCATTTGCCTGCCTCGTGTTTTCTTTTTAGGCGATTTGAACCCTGAATCTTCTCGCAAGGCCAGAAAAACAAAGCGAATTGGGGCAGTTTCGCCTCATTTGGCGCAATTTTGCATCGCTATAGGGCCTTCACTTCAATCGATGATATTTTTTTATCCATTATTTTCAATAAGTTAATAAAATTATCACCAAAAAGTTAAGCTGCGCGAAAAAAAATCTGTGTTTGGCCCAATTCCTGCCACGCCCAACAGTCAAACATAGTCCCATACCGAGACGGACATGAGCGGACTGAGAGAGAAAGCTCTGAAAGACGCCGAGGTTTGTTAAACTCTTTTTGATCCTTTAGGAGGGACGTAACATGATCAAGTTCATCAAGAACTTCCGCAAAGACGAAGACGGCGCAGTAACAGTTGACTGGGTTGTTCTGACCGCAGCAGTCATCGGCCTGGCAGCCGTTGCATACCAGCAGATCTCGGCTGGCGCGACCGGCCTGGCAACAGACGTGAACACTGCGCTGAACGCATCGACAATCAGCACCGGCAGCAACACCGCAACAGGTGGTATCACAACTGCAGGTTCCAACTAAGCCACTGGCTTAGAGAAATTTCGAGACCGCGCCTTTCCGGTGCGGTCTTTTTTTGTTTCAGGAGCACTGACATATTCCGAGACTTAAATATAGGCTAGCAAACATAGCCTGCGCGCCGCGCTGGGAGCACCGCCGAATTAATCGCGCCCCTTGTGCAGGTCTCTCCGCAACAAGAACACGTGAAAAAGTGTGGAATCTTAGATATTTCCACCGAAATCAATTTTTGGCCTGATTTCCGCCATCCGAACGAACCACTTTTAGGCAACGTTAAGGAAAACACCGAATTGTCGTATTGGAGATAAGTAGATGCTAAAGTTCCTTAATCGGTTCAAATCGGACGAAACGGGAGCGGTGACCGTTGACTGGGTGGTTTTGACCGCAGTGCTCATCGGTCTGTCAGGAGCGACCTACCTCGTCATCAGCTCAAGTGTTGATGGTATCGGCGGTAATGTCAACCAAGCCATGAGTTCCTCTGTTGTCAGCACCGGCTCAAACACCGCCCCCGGCGGCCTCGTCACAGCGGGAACCAACTGAACCGCAGCGAGTTTTCACATTCACCCGCTTTCCCTGAGCGTATTGGTGAACGTGTAGGGCAAATAAACGCGGCGACCCTTTTGGGCGCGGCGTTTGTTTTGTTGTTCCTGGTCCAGCCTGCCGCAAGGAAATGTCGGCAGCTTTTTGTGGAATTGTGCGAAAGCTGACGCAGAATCTAACAAGCAGACATTTTTGTCCCACATTTCGACACAATTTACATTTAACACTTGGGCTGTTTCAAAGCGGCCCTTTGGCCGCTTAGTATTCGACTAAATAAGAAAGAGGTGCATGTATGCGAGCGGTATTCGGACTTGTCCTGATTGTCGGCGTTGCTCTGGCTGGGGGCGCCGTTTACATGGCGCGCAACTATATTGCGGCTTACCAAAGCGAACTGGCGCGACAGAAACAAGCGGCAGAAGAAGCGCTGGCCAATGCCAAAGTTGATGTCGTTCCGACTGTCACTGTCTTTGTGTCGAGTCGCGCTCTGAAATACGGCGAGCCGTTGACAGAGGAAGATATCCGCGCTGTTGACTGGCCGGAAAACGCGATCCCCGAAGGTACATTCACCGAGCTCACAGCCCTGTTCCCCGAAAGCGGCGCAAATGAACGTTTCGTTTTGAGGGCAATGGAAAAAGACGAAGCGATCATGGAGGTCAAGATCACTCGTCCGGGCGAAAAAGCCGGGCTGACGTCACGCCTGGAAAAAGGTATGCGCGCCTTCGCAATCAGCGTTGACGTGGCTTCGGGTGTTTCCGGATTCCTGCGGCCCGGCGACAGTGTCGACATCTATTGGACCGGTTCCAGTGGAACCATCGAAGGGAACAGCGGCGGAATTACCCGCCTGATCGAAACCAACGTGCAGCTCATTGCCGTCGACCAGACCGCCGGTTCAGACGTCGCCAACACAACCATTGCACGTACAGTCACGGTCGCAGCCACGCCTGAACAGGTCGCGGCACTGGCACAGGCTCAGAACACGGGGCGTCTTTCCCTGGCTTTGGTTGGGGTACAGGATGAGTCCGTTGCCTCTACGATTGAAGTGGATCAGCGCAAGCTGTTGGGAATTCAAGAAGCAGCGCCAGAGCCAGAGGCAAAAGCCGAAAGGGTATGCACAACACGTATTCGCCGCGGTGGCGAAATCGTAAATGTGCCTATCCCCTGCACAAATTGACGCCAATTCAGAACGTTACAGGTTCAGAGCCGTGCCCTTGGTGCGGCTCATTTTTTTGCGGATGTTGCCAATTCCCCACATAAGGAAACTTACGGAAACCATTGATTATTGCAATAAATTCGGATTTCGCGCAGTCTCTCCTCCCATAGGGCATAAGACCCAAAAAACGAGGCGTGATCGGAGAGGCAGGTCACATGACAATACGTACCTGGATCAGCGCAACCCTGCTGGGGTTGTCGCTTGTTATGGGCCCCATTGGCGACACCGCCTGGGCTGAAACTTTGCGCGTGGTGAAAAAAGGGACTGTGGAAACACTGGACGTCCCGATGAACCGCGCAATCGTCGTAGAAAGCGAACAACCTTTCGCAGAGCTCAGCATTGCCAATGCCGGCATTGCAGACATCTCATCGTTGTCCGAGCGCACAATCTATGTTCTGGGCAAGGCCCCGGGCCTGACCACGCTGACACTGTTTGACGGCGCGGGCAATCTTTTGGCCAATGTCCGCGTCCGGGTCGCACCGGATGTTACGGAATTCAAGGAACGTCTGCGTCAGATCCTGCCAAACGAGCAGGTGGAAGTGCGTACCGCCAATGATGGGATTGTGCTATCCGGCACGGTTTCAAGTGCAGCCAAACTGGCCCGCGCACTTGAATTGGCTGAACGGTACGCGCCGGAACGTGTTTCGAACCTGATGTCCGTTAGTGGCGTGCAGCAAGTTATGCTGAAGGTACGCTTCGCCGAGATGAATCGCACCGTCGCCAAAAACCTGACAGCGTCGCTTGGCTTCGGTGGCGGTGACATTACTGGTGGTTTCAACACGCTCAACAACCAGCTTTCGCTGAACAACGCTATCGCGAACAACATCCCTAACGTTCAAACAAACACTGGTGCGATCTTGTTTGGGTTTGGCGCGGGTTCAACGCAGGTCCGCCTGTTGCTGGAAGCGCTTGAAAGCAAGGGGTTGGCCCGCAGCCTAGCCGAACCGAATCTATCTGCTCTGTCTGGGCAAGAAGCAACGTTCCTGGCAGGCGGCGAAGTTCCGATTCCAGTACCACAGGATGATGGCGTCGTAGCTATTGAATATAAGGCTTTCGGTGTCGAGATGGACTTCATCCCACGTGTTGTGGATGGTAACCTGATCAACCTTGAAATGGGAACTGCCGTTTCCAGCATCGATCAAAGCTCGGACTTTACGATCAACGGCGATTCTGTTCCCAGCTTCATCACTCGTCGTGCCACGACTACAATTGAACTGCGCGATGGGGAAAGCTTTGCCATAGCAGGACTGATTCAGGATGATTTCACCGATCTCAGCAATCAGGTTCCGTGGCTAGGAGATGTTCCGGTGTTAGGCGCATTGTTTCGCAGTGCGAACTATCAACGCGCTCAAAGCGAACTTGTGATTATCATCACTGCGCATCTGGTGACCCCAACACGTGGCGAGGCACTTGCCCTACCCACTGATCGTGTCAAACCGCCCAGTGAATTTGACCTGTTCGTGAATGGTCGGGTCGCACGCACTCAGCGTCCCGGGGCCGGTGGAGCGTCCGAAGTTGCCAAACAGGATTTCGGCAGCTCGTACGGCTACGTCCTAGATTGATCAGGAGGATAGGACCAATGCAGAAGTGGATCATCACACTGGGTCTTACGGTCGCCGTTACCGCATGTACGCGCGAGGCCGGATACGAGATCGATGCCGGAACCTTCGGAAACGCGACATTGAACAATATGCAGGTTCAAAACGGCGAGTTGACATATGCTCAGATTCTCGGTCGCAGATTTGCCGCAGATGTGCCGAGTCAAGTGAACTTTGCCTTCAACAGTTCGCAACTGGACGCATCAGCTCAACGCATTCTGCTGCAGCAGGCTGACTGGATCAAACAGTTCCCCGAGGCACGGTTTCGCGTTTATGGACATACGGATGCCGTAGGCTCAACAAGCTACAACAAGAGTCTTGGGATGCGCCGCGCACAAGCGGTGGTCGCATTCCTTGAACGGCAAGGAATCTCGCGTTCACGTCTTGAAGCCGTTGTATCCTTTGGAAAAACGCAGCCGTTGATTGCAACACCGAATCGGGATCGCCGCAACCGCCGCACTGTAACGGAAGTTTCCGGCTTTGTTGACCGTCACCCGCAACTGCTTGATGGCAAATACGCCAACGTCATTTACCGCGAATACGTTGAAAGCGCGACGTGGAAGAGCACGATTGAACAGGTGACCGCGACAGACGCCTCTGATGCGGGTGAATAATATATGCGAAATGGGCGACATCGTCGCCCATTTCCCTACAATTGGTTCTTTTGCGCCCAATTCTTGCCCAACTTCAGAGCAACTTTGTGAACAATAGGGTGACCTGCGGCCAAAATTGACCGTATTGGGGCGACAGCACATCAATCTGGCGGAATTCGTTCATATGACATGCTGAGCCCTCACGACGAGGATAGTGTTTATGACCAGCGCGACGCCGCAAGACGACAATACTGCAATCTTGGCCTGCACCATCAGTCGGGATGTTCAGAATTTCGACCTTCTGATCGAAGACATGGAAGCCATCTTGGGTGAGCGCTGGGGAGATCTGGGGTTTGCAGAAGCGTTGGCCTTTTTTAGCCAACCCGAAGCTGAAACTCTGGAATTCGTAGCACTGGCTATCGACGGAGAAGATGAAGACAACCTTTCCCTGCTGGGTGAGATAATTACCCAAGCAAATGAAAAGAAAGTAAAAGTTGTTCTGATCGCCGAGGACGTTACTCCGGCTTCATTGCACCAACTGCTGCGCAAGGGCGCGGACGAGTTTGTGCCCTACCCTCTTCCGGAAGGTGAATTGCAGGAAGCCATTGAGCGTATGAAGCAGCCAGACCCGGTTGCCGTGGCGCAAGCGGCTGCCGTTCCTCTGGCGGGTGGCGAATCAAAGGAAGGCGCCTTGTTTGTCGTTCAGGGCCTGGCAGGTGGTGTCGGAGCGACGACGCTGGCCGTTAACCTAGCTTGGGAACTGGCATGTGCCTCTGACAAGGACGCGCCAACTGTCTGCCTGATCGATCTGGACCTGCAATACGGTACTGTTTCCACCTACCTGGACCTGCCGCGGCGGGAAACAGTGTTTGAAATGTTATCGGACACGGATGCGATGGACAGCGAAGTGTTCTCGCAAGCTCTTCAAACATATGAAGAAAAATTGCAGGTTTTGACAGCCCCCTCTGATATGGTGCCGCTGGACCTGATTACTCCGGAAGACATTCAACGCGTGATCGACGTGGCGCGCGCGCATTTCGACTACGTCATTGTTGATATGCCGAAGACGCTTGTCCTGTGGTCTGAAACAGTTTTGCAGGCTGCCCATGTGTATTTCGCCATGATTGAGCTGGACATGCGGTCCGCCCAGAATGCCCTGCGCCTGAAGCGTGCTTTGCAGGTAGAGGAACTGCCATTCAACAAGTTGCGCTTTGCATTGAACCGGGCGCCGAAGTTTACCGACCTGAACGGAAAAAGCCGTGTGAAGCGCATGGGGGAAAGCCTTGGTATCTCCATCGACCTGCTACTGCCTGATGGCGGCAAACCGGTCATGCAAAGTGGGGATCACGGCCTGCCTCTGGCAAATGCGGCCGCCAAGAATCCGTTACGCCGGGAAATCGCAAAGCTGGCAAAGTCGCTTCACAGCCTTGGCAGCAGTGCCGAAGAAGCTGCGTAACATCATCCCAAGGGGGGATAAGCCGTGTTTTCAAGATACAAAAAGCAGCCCATAGCGCAGCCCGTCAAAACGCCGGCGCAACCGCCCGAAACTGAGGCGTCCACAGCGCAAGAGACACCTGTTGCGACTGCCGTGGCCCGCAAGCCTGTGAAAAAGATTGCAGGTGAGGTCGCAAGCTCGGACCGGGATCGGAAACGCAAAGAGCGGCTGGGCGAGATCAAGATCGAACTACACCGCGAGTTGCTCGAAAACCTGAACCTGGCAGCACTGGAGAACGCTGGCGAATCGGAGTTGCGTGCTGAAATCAGTGCAATCGCCAGTGAAGTTCTGGAAACAAGAAACATTGTTCTGAACCGCGAAGACCGGTCCCAGCTGAACAAGGAACTTTATGACGAGGTAACGGGGCTTGGGCCGCTTGAAGCATTGCTTCAGGACGATACGGTCAACGATATTCTGGTGAACGGTCCACAACAGATCTTTGTGGAACGCTCCGGTAAGCTGGAAATCAGCGATATTACCTTCAAGGATGAAAAGCACCTGATGCGGATCATCGACAAGATCGTGTCCGCCGTGGGCCGTCGAGTTGACGAATCCAACCCGTATGTTGACGCCCGTCTGGCCGATGGCTCGCGTTTCAACGCTATGGTGCCACCGATTGCGGTGGACGGATCGCTTGTTTCCATTCGTAAGTTCAAGAAAGATAAGCTGGGCATTGACGATCTGGTCAATTTTGGGGCGTTCACCGAAGAAATGGCCGCCTATTTGCAGGCCGCCGTGTCCACCCGGCTGAATATCATCGTTTCTGGGGGTACGGGTTCAGGTAAAACGACCACGCTCAACGCCCTGTCCAGTTTCATAGACGACGCCGAGCGCATTCTGACCATCGAGGATACGGCGGAACTTCAGCTGCAACAGACGCATGTGGGCAGGATGGAAAGCCGCCCGCCCAACGTGGAAGGCAAAGGTGAGGTCAGTCCGCGTGACTGTCTGAAAAACGCCCTGCGTATGCGTCCTGACCGTATCATCGTTGGTGAGACACGTGGTGCCGAGGTTATCGACATGTTGCAAGCCATGAACACAGGCCACGACGGATCGATGACCACGATCCACGCCAACTCGGCCCGGGACGGTATTTCACGTCTGGAAAACATGATCGCCATGGCCGGGATCGAAATGCCGATCAAAGCCGTCCGTAGTCAGATCGCTTCGGCTGTCAACCTGATCGTGCAGGCCAGTCGTCTGCAGGACGGTTCGCGCCGGATGACCTCGATCACCGAGATCACCGGGATGGAAGGTGACGTGATTTCCATGCAGGAAATATTTCGTTTTCAACGCGTTGGCCTGACACCCGACAACAAGATCATCGGACACTTTACCGCGACCGGCGTGCGCAGCCACTATTCGGAACGCTTCCGTCTATGGGGCTTTGATTTGCCAGCGTCCATCTACGACCCAACCACAATGTAGGAGAACCAGGTATGCAATTGCCTATGGAGGCGATCATTTATGTCGCCATCTTTGTGGGGGTTCTTGCCTTGGTCGAGGGCATCTATCTTGTCGCCTTCGGCAAGTCCATCAGCCTGAACAGCCGGGTCAACCGGCGTCTGGACATGCTGGAAAAGGGTGCTGGGCGCGAACAGGTGCTGGAACAGCTGCGCAAAGAGATGCAGCAGCATATGAAGTCGCAGAGCATCCCTCTGTACTCACTGCTGGCAGACAAGGCGCAAAAGGCGGCAATCGCGTTCTCTCCACGTCAATTGATCATGATCATGGGTCTGGTATCCGCCATGGCCTTTGTCGGATTGAGCATCGGCACCGCTACGGACACGGCACTGCGCATCGTTGTTTCCATCGCAATCGGCATCGGTGGCGTCTACGCCTGGGTCAACCACAAGGCCAAGAAACGAATGGGTATGATCGAAGAACAACTGCCGGACGCGGTTGAACTGATGGTGCGATCTCTGCGTGTCGGAAATCCATTTGTATCGACAATTCAAGTGGTTGCAAACGAAGTCCAGGATCCGCTGGGGACCGAATTTGGCGTTATCGCCGATGAATGTGCCTATGGTCGCGATGTGGGCGAGGCGCTAAAGGACATGGCTGAACGTCTGGACATGCAGGATATGCGCTTTCTGGCCGTAGCTGTGGGTATTCAGCAGCAATCTGGCGGTAACCTTGCTGAGATTTTGGCCGGATTGGCAAAGGTGATCCGTGCTCGTTTTCGCCTGTTCCGTCGCGTCAAGGCGATTACAGCCGAGGCACAATGGTCTGGAAAGTTCCTGTCCGGGTTTCCCGTCGCCTGTCTGATATTCATTCTGGTCAAGGACCCGGGTTATTACGACGATGTGTTGGATCACCCCTGGTTTATTCCCGCGTGTTTTGTTGTCGCTATCCTGCTGACATTGAACCTGATCGTCATGAAAATCATCACCAACATCAAGGTCTGAGGGCAGTACCATGGAATTCCTGACCAGCATCAATGACCTGTTGACCCAGCACTTGGGTGAGTTCGGCCCCCTGATCATTGTCGGCGTACTTGGCCTGATTTTGGTTCTGGTCGCTGTCACACTGATGATGAAGCAGCCGGAAGATCCCCTGAAGAAACTGCAAAGATCTAATGCTGCCCCTCCAAAGCAGAAAAAGGGGAAAAAAGAGCAGCTTCGAAACTCAAGCCGAAACGAACAGCTTGAGAAGTTCGCGACTTTTCTGGAGCCCAAGAACGAAGAAGAATATTCGGCCGTCGAGCTGAAACTGCGTCAGGCGGGCTACAGGTCGAAGGATTCAGTTCGGTTCTTTCACTTTGCGCAGTTTTCTTTGGGTATCCTTGGCATTTTCCTTGGTGTTATGTTGGTCACAGTCTTTTCCGGCGGCCAGGAGTTTACCGGAACACAGATGATGATCCGGGTGCTTGTTCCCGGCGCAATTGGCTATTTCGCACCAAAATACTGGATTACGCGCCGGGTTGAAGAACGGAAGGAAGCGATTACCGCCGGCTTTCCCGATACGCTCGACCTGATGCTCGTCTGCGTTGAGGCCGGTCAGTCGCTGGATCAGGCCATTGTTCGGGTAGCCGGTGAAATGAGCGCATCGTATCCAGATATCGCGCAGGAATTCGAAACTGTCGCGCATGAAATGAAGGCTGGTAAGGACAAGGACACCGTCCTGCGTGATTTCGGCGTCCGATGCGGTGTGCAGGACGTGAACTCGTTTGTAACCGTTATGATCCAATCGGCGACATTTGGCACATCGATTGCCGAGGCGTTGCGGGTTTACGCCGGTGAGATGCGCGACAAACGTGTGATGCGCGCCGAAGAGGCCGCGAACAAGTTGCCGACCAAGATGACTCTTGTCACAATGATGCTGACAGTACCGCCACTGCTGATTATTCTGATCGGCCCGTCGGCGAACGTTATTTCGAGTTTTGGACGCTAGGTCGGATAGAACCATATGAATGCTGAAATCAGGTGCTTCCCTTCCGGGTTTCGCCGAATGCTCCGGGCCACCATGGTTTTTGCCATGGTGGCTTCTTGCACAGAAAGCCTGTCACCTAACGGATTGGATGCACCGGGAATTGACGCCAAAGGTCAGGCCGAGGACAGCATCAAAGTCGGAAACAGATTGATGGCCGCCGGAGAATACGAACTGGCGCTTGAAACTTTTTCCCGGGCCGCGCTGGAGCAGGGTATGACGCCCCAGGTCCTGACGTCTCTGGGCACCGCGAATGTCGGACTCCGCCGCTTGGGTCAGGCCGAAAAACTGCTGCGCCGTGCTGTAGAAGACGACACGGACTGGCCCGTGGCGTGGAACAATCTCGGTGTCCTGCTGATGGAGAAACAGGAATACCCTGAAGCCGCGCAAGTGTTTCAGCGGGCCTATGCGTTGGACAATGGCGAAAGTGACGCAATCCGGGACAATCTGCGCTTAGCACTCGCAAAAATGGAAAATCCTGTTAATAATACCCCACAAGAACAACAAGAATACACACTGGAGCAGCTTGGCGACGGGCAATTCACGCTACGCAAGATCCAGTAATTGAGGCGAGAGCAGTAAAGGACGCAAAAAATGCGCCAGCAATTCTTGATTCCGACTGTTGTTATCAGTGGTCTGATCCTTTCGGCCTGTGCAAAGGAAACCGAAGAGGAAAAGGTTGAACGCACATTCCAGGAAGTGAACGTAATCGACGAAACCAACCTGAACGATGTGCTTCTGAGCGCCGCTGATCCAAATGAGGCAGTGACCTATTTCCACGGTGCAGCACTCAAAAACCCGGACCGGATCGATCTTCAGCGTGGACTGGCGATTTCCTTGGGCCGTGCCAAACGCACGACCGAAGCAGTAACCGCGTGGAAGCGCGTTACGACGATGAAAGGCACGAATGCCGCGGACAAGGTCGAATACGCGGACGCACTAGTCCGAAACGGAGACTGGTCGCAGGCCAAAACGGTTCTGGATTCGGTCCCCCCGACCTTTGAAACCTTCAAACGGTATCGCCTTGAGGCCGTGGTTGCGGATTCCCGGAAAGAGTGGAAGCGCGCGGATCATTTCTATGAAACCGCTGTCGGACTGACGACACGTCCAGGCAGTGTGATGAACAACTGGGGGTATTCCAAACTGACCCGCGGCCAATATGCCGAAGCTGAGCGGTTGTTCTCGGATGCAGTCCGCCAGGACAACTCATTGTTTACCGCAAAGAACAACCTTGTTTTGGCCCGATCAGCGCAAGGCAACTATAGCCTGCCAGTCGTCCCCATGACTCAAGTCGAACGGGCGCGCTTGCTGAACACAATGGGTATTTCAGCAGTCAAACAGGGCGATATAACAACTGCCAAGAACCTGTTCCGTGAAGCCATTTCAACCCACCCGCAGCATTTCGACGAGGCAGTCCGCTCGCTTCGGGCGCTTGAAGGGGCCTGACACATGCAAATACCTGCAGTGGCCGCGGCTTGGTTCCTGCCGTTTGTGCTGCCGATCTGCTTTTACGTGGCATTCACGGATATGCGTGAGATGCGGATCAAGAACCATGCAGTCCTTGCGCTGGCACTGGTTTACATTGTGATAGGTCTGATCGTCCTCCCACCCTGGTCCACAGGCGGCATCAGCGGCAACCTGGGGCCGTTCACCGTGTCGATGCCGGTCTATTTCTGGCAACTTCTGCATATCGTCGTGGTCCTGGTAATTGGTATCTTCCTGAATGCTGCAGGCACCATGGGCGCTGGCGACGCCAAGTTTCTGGCTGCCGCGTCGGCGTTTGTATGGCTCGGCGATTTTAGAATTGTGCTGGTGATCGTGACCGCCTGCATTCTGGCTGCCGTGGTCACTCATCGTTTGGCCAAAATCACAAAGCTGCGCACCATTGCGCCGCATTGGGAAAGCTGGGATCGAGGCAAACAGTTTCCGATGGGGTTCGCCTTGGGCGGATCGCTCGCCATGTACCTGATTTTGGGCACTGTTCTCGGATCGTAAACTATCATCAGCGCGCCTTTTCGCTGCCTTTGTCCCGCCACAAAGCTGGTTCATTTTTTTCAAGACGCCCATTTTTGGGTTCTTGGCGTGACATTTTGATGGACGAGCACCGCGCATGAATATGCAGACTTCCTCTGTTATGGCCCCCCCTGCCCCCAAGGGTCTGGGCGAAATGAAGCTTCCGCTTGTAATGATGCGGGATATTCTGCTGAAGACGATTTTCCGCAAAAACGCGAGCACCGTGTCGGAAGTGGCCGAAGCCATCTGTCTTCCCACTTCGGTTACTCAGGAACTGATCGACATCGCGCGCGATCAGAAACTGCTTGAAGCGACCGGGACACTGAACGCCAATAGCGGCAATGAGATGGGGTATCAGCTGACCGATGCGGGCAAGGCCCGTTCGCTGGATGCGCTGAGCCAATCCGAGTATTTTGGTGCGATGCCGGTGCCGCTGGATGTCTATCGCGAGCAGGTTAAACGCCAGTCGATCCGCAATATTCAGGTCACGCGAGAACAACTCGTAGGTGCAATGGGCCATCTGGTCCTACCCGACAGCCTGCTGGATCATCTGGGCCCTGCGGTCAGCGCGGGCCGGTCGATTTTGATGTATGGTCCCCCGGGCAACGGTAAATCCTCAATCTCGAACGGTGTACGGGACGCACTGGGCGATAATGTTTATGTGCCCTACGCCATCGAATACTCGGGGCAGGTGATCACGGTTTATGACCCGATCGTTCACACGGCGATCCAACAGGAGCCGGATGATCCCAACAGCCTGCGCCGTCGCAAGCGGTTCGATTCCCGCTATGTGCAATGTGAACGCCCCACCGTTGTAACCGGTGGTGAACTGTCGCTCAGCATGTTGGATCTGGTCTACAACCCAACCGCACGAACCTATCAGGCCCCGTTGCAGCTGAAATCCACCGGTGGCATCTTCATCGTGGACGACCTTGGCCGTCAGGCCGAGCCGCCGCAGGCGCTGGTCAACCGTTGGATCGTCCCGCTGGAGGAAAACAAGGATATCCTCGGCCTGCAATCGGGTGAAAAATTCGAAGTACCCTTCGACACGCTGGTCATCTTCTCGACCAACTTCCACCCGAACGAGATCTTCGACCAAGCCGCCTTGCGTCGAATCTTCTTCAAGATCAAGATTGACGGCCCGAACCAGGAAAACTTCCTGAAAATTTTCGCCATGGTGGCCCGCAAACGAGGAATACCACTAGACGAGGCGGCACTGGTACACCTGCTGAAGGTCAAGTATCCGACTATCGACAATATCTATGCCAACTATCAGCCGATCTTCCTGATCGACCAGATGATCTCGATCTGCGAGTTCGAGGGCATACCTTATCAGATGAGCCCGGACCTGATTGACCGTGCCTGGGCCAATATGTTCGTCAAAGACGAGAAAATCGTCAAATAACGCCGTGCCAATCCCTCCTCCGGGCGGGTAATCTGTGACCATGACGCAGATTCCCGCTCGGATTGATACGTGGTTTTCCACCAAAGGCTGGTCCATCCACCCACATCAACAAGAGATGTTCGATCGGGCGAAGGACCCGTCAACCTTGCTGATCGCCCCAACCGGTGGCGGCAAGACCATGGCCGGTTTTCTACCTTCCCTGTCCGAGCTGGCCGACGGTGGCCATGGCGGATTGCACACGATCTATGTCTCTCCCCTGAAGGCCCTGGCAGCTGATATCAAACGTAACCTGCGCACCCCGGTGGACGAGATCGGCCTGCCTATTCGGATCGAGGATCGCACCGGGGACACCTCAGCCACACAGAAGAAACGCCAAAGGGCCGACCCGCCCCATATCCTGCTGACCACACCCGAAAGTCTGGCGCTGCTGACCTCTTACGAAGATTCGCCGCGCATGTTCGACGGCGTGCAACGGATCATCGTCGACGAAATCCACGCGCTGGCGGAAAGCAAGCGCGGCGATCAACTGATACTGGCCCTGGCGCGTCTTCAGCGTCTCAACCCGGATCTGCGCCGTGTTGGTTTGTCAGCCACGGTCGAAGACCCCGCAGCGATTGCCCACTTTCTGGCGCGCCACCCGGACCCCTGCCGGATCGTGCAGGCCGACCCCGGCCCGGACCCGGACATACAGATGCTGGAAACAACCGAAATGCCGCCCTGGTCCGGCGGCGGTGCGGCTTATTCGATTCCGGCAGTGTTGGAACAAATCCGGCGGCACAAGACCACGCTGATCTTTCACAACACCCGCGCGCAGGCCGAGATCTACTTTCACAATCTGTGGTTGGCAAATGACGACGGCCTGCCCATCGGCGTCCATCATGGCAGTCTTGACCGACAGCAACGCGAGCGGGTCGAGGCAGCGATGGTGCGTGGCGACTTGCGTGCTATAGTCTGCACCGGCTCGCTGGATCTGGGCATTGATTGGGGCGATGTCGAACTGGTGATTCAGATCGGTGCGCCCAAGAACGTCAAACGGCTGGTGCAAAGGATTGGACGAGCCAACCACCGCTATAACGCGCCTTCCAAGGCACTACTGGTACCTGCTAACCGGTTTGAAGTTGTCGAATGCATTGCAGCGCTCGAGGCTGCCAAGGCTCATGATCTGGACGGGGAACCCCGAGGCCCCGGCCCTCGCGATGTGTTGTGCCAGCACATTCTGATTGCGGCCTGCGCCGGGCCTTTTGACGCCGATGACCTTTATGCTGAGATGACATCCGCCGGGCCTTTTGCGCAGTTGACGCGACCCGAGTTTGACGCCTGTCTGGATTTCTGTGCCACCGGGGGTTACGCCTTGCGCGCCTATGATCGCTGGCAAAGATTGCAGCAGCGTGCCGACGGGCAATGGCAATTGCGCGATCCTCGCGCAACGTCACGCATTCGCATGAACTTGGGCACGATTCAGGATACCGACACCCTGAAGGTACGCCTGAAGCGCAGCCGTGGTGGAAAACCGTTGGGAGAAGTTGAAGAAGCCTTTGCTGCCTCGCTGACCCCCGGCGATACCTTCCTGATCGGTGGGCAGATCGTGCGCTATGAGGGCCTGCGCGAAATGGTGGTCGAAGTCAGCCGTCGCGCAGATCGCAAACCAAAGATCGCGACCTTCTCGGGTACGAAGTTTGCAACCTCCACGCAACTCAGTGACCGCATTCTGCGCATGTTCGCCCAAACTGACTGGCCGCACCTGCCTTCACACACGGCTGATTGGTTGGACTTACAGCGCCAAGTGTCTCGCCTGCCTCAGCGCGATCGTTTGCTGATCGAAAGCTTTCCAAGTGACGGGCGAGAGCATCTGTGCGTTTACGGTTTCGCCGGGCGCAACGCGCAACAGACATTGGGCCTGCTGCTGACAAAGCGAATGGAGGAAACCGGTTTGGCCCCGTTGGGGTTTGTAGCCACAGACTATGCCACGCTGATTTGGGGGCTGGACGCAGTCACTGACCCTCGCCCTTTGTTTCAACCCGAAGCGCTGCGTGAGGGGCTGGACACCTGGCTGGCAGGCAACGCGGTAATGAAGCGTACCTTTCGCGCGTCGGCAACAATTGCCGGTCTGATCGAACGCAACACGGGCGGGCAACGTAAAAGCGGACGGCAAGCCACATTTTCGTCGGATATTCTCTATGACACACTGCTGAAATATGATCCCGATCATCTGTTGATGCAGATCACCCGCGAAGAAGCCATGCGCGGGCTGGTTGACTTCGGTCGTATCGAGGCGATGCTGGCCCGCATCGGAGACCGCATCGACCTGCTGCGTCTGGACCACGTTTCCCCACTTGCCGCGCCGCTGTTTCTTGAAGTTGGAAAGGTGCCTGTCAAAGGGGCAGCCGAGGAAAGGCTGCTTGCAGAAGAAAGCGCACGCCTGCTTGAGACCGCCGGGTTGGACCAGCTTTGATCCCTCTTGCGCAACATTCGCAAACAGTTCAAGAACGTATCATGAACGTGTGCAAGTTTTCCTTTGCCGGTCAGCGGCTCGATGCGTTGCCATCTGGCGCACTATGGTGGCCGGAGCGGCGACTGCTCTGTGTCTCGGATTTGCATCTGGGGAAATCCGAACGCATGGCCCGTCGAGGCGGGGCGACGCTTCCGCCTTATGACAGTCGCGAAACGCTTGATCGGCTGGCGCGCGATCTGGAACACACCAACGCTGAAACCGTCATCTGCCTGGGTGACAGTTTCGACGATCTTGAAGCCGCCCGGGCTCTACCCGGCGCCGAAGGGTTGAGGATTGCAACGTTGCAGGCCGGGCGCCAGTGGATCTGGATCGAAGGAAATCACGATCCAGGCCCGATCGAGATGGGCGGCTCTCATTTGGTCGAATGGCAGTGTGGCCCGCTTATCTTTCGCCATATCGCTCAAAGTCGGCCACAAGGCGAGGTTTCAGGCCATTTTCATCCAAAAGCACGGATACGGACGAAAGGCAGGCACATCTCACGACCCGCCTTCTTGCTGGACAGCAATCGGCTGATCCTGCCTGCCTACGGTACTTATACCGGGGGGTTGCGCAGTTCGGATCAGGCACTGGCAGATCTCATGGACGCGGATGCAATGGCCATTCTGACCGGTCCGCAACCGCGCATGATTCCAATGCCGCGGTAAACTCAGATCAACCCGTCTTCTTCCAACATGGGTTTGTACTTGCGGCTCACCGGAACCAGGTCGTCGTTCATCAGGCGCAAAAAGGTTCTACCGCCTGATTTTTCAACGCAAACGATGGACGCATCCACCACCCAATGTGAACGATGCGAACAGTGTCCGGGAACCGGCTCCATCTCGGCAATTGCATCCGTAAAGCGCGAGCGGACTGTGAACGTGCCTTCCGAGGTCACAACATCCACATTGTGATCCCTGACCGTCAGACGATGGATTTGACCGTCGAAATTGGGTGGCAAGCGTCTGACAAGGCGCGGCTTCTCGATCTCAGGCGCAGAGTCCATCGAAGTATTTAGGTCACCGCGCTGCACAAGAACCAAACCAGTCGCGAACAGGACCCCATAGACTGCCACTGTCTGGGCACCTGGTGCCATGTGACCACCGCAGGTGAAAAGAACCCAAGCCAACATCCAAAGGGACGGTGTGAACAAGACCAGAATTAAAGCGGCAAATGCCACATCACGGGCAGGAACATTCAAAAATACAGGGTTTTTCTGCATCAGCTTTCGCGCCACCCCGGTGACAGTCAAGGCAAGGACCATCACCCCGGTCCAGAAAAGAAGTCGCAATCCAAAGGTCAGATCAGCAACCAGAAACGGCGGAAACGCATAGGCAAGCAAAGGAAGAAAGACGAGACCCGCCATCACCCGCTGTGGGGTAAATGCTTTCCGAATAGTGTCAATCTTGGACGTCATACCGCTTTTGTGCACGATTTAATAAAAATCAACCTGAGCACGTCGAGCACTGATGCACCTTACCTGTAACTGGCTGGGAATACAGGGATATCACGAATTTTAAAGCTGTCAAACCCATTTGGAACAAAATGGCCGTGGCGTCCAGTGTTTGTCCAGCGCAACCAAGGGGTTTGTCGGGCCGAATGGATCGACCCGACCAGATTGCTTTATGCCGTCAAACCTTCTGGTTCGGGCAGAGCATTGGCACGGCAGCACGCAGTCAACGTGTTGGCCAGCAGGCAGGCAATGGTCATCGGGCCTACGCCACCCGGAACCGGAGTGATCGCGCCAGCACGCTCGGACGCGCTGGCATAGTCCACGTCACCGACAAGCTTGTTCTTTCCGTCACGCTCGATGCGGTTGATGCCTACGTCGATCACGGTCGCGCCTTCCTTGATCCAGTCACCCGGCACCATTTCCGGACGGCCCACGGCGGCCACGACGATATCGGCACGGCGCACGACATCCGGCAGATCCTTGGTGCGCGAATGCGCGATCGTCACGGTGCAGCTATCGCCCAGCAGCAGTTGCGCCATCGGTTTGCCCACAATGTTCGAGCGGCCAATCACAACCGCGTCCATGCCGGAAAGTGAGCCGTGGTGGTCACGCAGCATCATCAGGCAGCCCAGCGGGGTGCAGGGCACCATCGACTTCTGACCGGTGCCCAGCAGGCCCACGTTCGAGATATGGAACCCGTCGACGTCTTTGGCCGGGTCGATAGAATTGATCACCAGATCTTCATTCAGGTGCTTGGGCAGCGGCAACTGGACCAGAATGCCATGCACGGCGGGGTCGTTGTTCAGCTTGTCGATCAGCGCCAGCAGATCTTCTTCCGACGTCGCTGCGTCCAGTTTGTGCTCGTACGAATTCATACCGACTTCAACAGTCATTTTGCCCTTCGAGCGGACGTAGACCTGGCTGGCAGGGTCTTCGCCCACAAGAACCACGGCCAGGCCGGGGGTGATGCCGTTTTCCTCTTTCAGCTTTGCGACCTGATCGGCCACTTGTGCGCGCACTTTTGCGGCAAAGGCCTTACCGTCGATAACCTGAGCTACCATGTTTTGATCCCTTCTTTCAAAAAACGGATCGGGCGCACAAAGCGCCCGGTCAGTCAGTCGGTGCCAATCACGCGCTCTTCGCGTGCAATCGACCAGTCAATCAATATGCGCCATAGCTTCTCGGCCAGATCCGGGTCCATCCCCAGCGCGTCCGAGTTTGCACGCACGCGTTGCACCACCTCTTCGACGCGTTCCGGGATACGGGCCGGAAGGCCCTCGCCCGGCTTCAGCTGCGACGCGCGGTCAATATAACTCGCGCGAGTCACCAACATTTCGATCAGTTGGCGATCCAGCTTGTCAATCTCGGCCCGCAGGTCCTGCATCGTGTTACAGTTCTGGGGCGGTGTCAGAGTGGGCATCGTCATCTCCTCATGGCCCGGGAATGAATCCCCGGACCACGAGATGTCTTATTCAGCAGCTTAGAACAAGCCCTCGATCTCACCTGCGTCATTGAGGCAGATGGTTTCAGCGGCCGGCTTGCGAGGCAGACCGGGCATGGTCATGATCTCGCCGCAGACAACCACGATGAAACCGGCGCCTGCGGACAGGCGAACTTCACGCACCGGAACCGAATGGCCGGTGGGCGCACCGCGCAGCGTCGGGTCGGTCGAGAAGGAATACTGCGTCTTGGCCATGCAGACCGGCAGGTTGCCATATCCCGCCTCTTCCCACTCGCGCAGCTGGTTGCGGATCTTGTTGTCGGCCAGAACCTCGTCAGCGCGATAGATACGCTTGGCAATGGTTTCGATTTTCTCGAACAGAGGCATTTCGTCGGGGTAGATCGGTGCAAAGTTCGCGGTGCTGCCTTCGACGATTTCGACAACTTTCTCTGCCAACGGGGCAGACCCTTCGGAACCCAGTTCCCAGTGACGCGACAGAACAGCCTCGACGCCGTGCTCGCCACAATAGTCCTTAACGGCCTGAACCTCGGCATCCGTATCGGTAACGAAGTGGTTAATTGCGACAACAACCGGCACACCGAACGACTTTACGTTTTCGATATGACGGCCCAGGTTGGCACAGCCCGACTGAACCGCATCGACGTTTTCCGCACCCAGATCAGCCTTGGCAACGCCGCCGTTCATCTTCATCGCGCGCACGGTCGCAACCAGAACAACTGCCGACGGGGCAATGCCCGCCTTGCGACATTTGATGTTCATGAACTTCTCAGCGCCCAAATCGGCACCAAAACCCGCTTCGGTCACGACGTAGTCGGCGACTTTCAGAGCGGTTTTGGTCGCGATGACCGAGTTACAGCCATGTGCGATGTTCGCGAACGGGCCACCGTGAACAAATGCCGGATTGTTTTCCAGCGTCTGCACCAGGTTGGGCTGCATTGCGTCCTTCAGCAGAACGGTCATCGCGCCTTCGGCCTTGATGTCGCGGCAATAGACTGGGGTCTTGTCGCGACGGTAGGCAACAATGATGTCACCCAGGCGCTTTTCGAGATCCTTCAGGTCGTTGGCGAGGCAGAGGATCGCCATGACTTCCGACGCCACGGTGATGTCAAAGCCAGTTTCGCGCGGGAAACCGTTCGACACTCCGCCCAAAGATGCAGTGATCTGACGCAGCGCCCGATCATTCATGTCGACCACGCGACGCCATGCAACGCGGCGGATATCAATCTCGCACTCGTTACCCCAGTAGATATGGTTGTCGATCATCGCCGACAGCAGCGAATGCGCCGACGTAATCGCGTGGAAGTCACCGGTGAAGTGCAGGTTCATCTCTTCCATCGGAACAACCTGCGCGTAACCGCCACCAGCAGCGCCGCCCTTCATGCCGAAGTTCGGGCCCAACGAGGCTTCGCGGATACAGATCATCGCGTTTTTGCCGATACGGTTCAGACCGTCACCAAGTCCAACGGTGGTGGTGGTCTTGCCTTCACCTGCCGGGGTCGGGTTGATCGCAGTGACCAGGATCAGTTTGCCATCTTCGCGGTCCTGCACCGAGTTGATGAAGTCCTGGCTGACTTTTGCCTTATCATGGCCGTAAGGCAGCAGATCCGCAGAGTCGATGCCAATCTTGGCACCGATTTCCTGAATCGGCTTTTTGTTCGCTTCGCGGGCGATTTCGATATCGGATTTGTAGCTCATTGGCCGGGGTCCTTGATTGAATACCGTGCAAAGCCGACGCAGGGCGTCGGCGCTGTGCATTCCATACCCTTGTGTACAATTTCAATAGCCATGGATTCCGACATTCTGGCGTCGTGAAGCGTCGTAAGTTCGTTTCAGGGGTTTCTAATCGGAAACAAGCCCGTTTTCGCAAGCCCAGGCAGGTTGATCCGGAACAAACAGCTTTAGCCGATCCCCAAGTTGAATGCGTCCAGGTCGCTCTATCCATCCAGTGATGCCCCGACGTCCGGCCGCCGCAGGTTTGAAAGTCGGGCCACACCCAGGGTGATCCGCTTCAACCTCGCGCCCAGGCAGAACACATGGGGCGTTTTCCATGTCTACTGTTATCGTCATCCCACTTTTTGCCTGAAGACGTGAAGACGGCGGAATATGTGAGAAATCCGGGATCCCACGCAGCACAATGGACGCCCCAAGGTAAGACGGATCAAGCTGGTCCAACCCCATGTCCTGCGCAATTTGCTGCAACTCCTCGGCAGAGAGAACCGAAAGCTGACGCACATTGCGAATTTCGGTGCCTTTTGGATAGAGATTTGAGACCCTGACACATGACGCGCGATTAAGCCCCTCGTGGCGCTCGCCCTTTACGCCGTCGAAGCCCAGATCAAGCGTATCAACGGCATCAGCTCGCAGGGATTTTCCCGCAGGAACATGGCCAAGCCAGATTACTTCAGCAGTATACTCGGTTTCCCGTAGAAACGGCATAGCCTTCCCTTTTCATCCTTTTGCTTGCGCGCATAATGCCCGGCAAAACCCCGATGAAAAGAGAAAAGACCCGGAGCGTGCCCCGGGTCTGTTTCTTTTGCCTATGCAGTGGGTTCAGGCTCCATCCCGCCATCATCGGGAGGAGACTTCTTGGCCTTTGTCTTAGGAATGGCCGTGACACTGGGCGCGCTGCCTTCATCCGGCTTGTCGCCTTCATCATCATCCTCGCTGGGTGACTCGCCATTCATTACGCGTTTGATCTCATCCCCAGTCAGGGTTTCATACTCAAGCAGGCCCTGCGCAAGACGCTCCCATTCTTCGTTCTTTTCGGTCAGAATCTGGTGCGCCCGCTCGTATCCTTGCTGGATTAGGCGTTTCACCTCTTCCTCGATCAGTTCTTTGGTATGGGCAGAGACCGAGAACCCGGCAGTATTGCCCTGATATCCCTCATGCGCTTCGGCATAGTCGATATTGCCAACCTTGTCAGACATACCCCAGCGCATCACCATGGCGCGCGCCAACTGGCTGGCCTGCATGATGTCCCCGGCCGGGCCGTTCGACACATGATCTTCACCATATTTGATCACTTCCGCGGCTTTCCCGGCCATGGTCATAGCCAGCTTTTGCTCACATTCATCACGGTGATAGTTCAGACGGTCCATTTCTGGCAGTGATACAACCATACCCAACGCGCCACCGCGCGGGATGATCGTCGCCTTATAGACCGGATCACACAGCGGCAGACTCAGGCCGACAACGGCGTGTCCGGCTTCGTGATAGGCGGTCTTTTCCTTCTGATCCTGGGTCAGCACCATCGAGCGGCGCTCGGCGCCCATCATCACCTTGTCCTTGGCGTTCTCAAAGTCCTCCATGGTTACAAAGCGACGGCCTACGCGGGCGGCCATCAACGCGGCCTCGTTCACGAGGTTTGCCAGATCAGCACCCGAGAAACCCGGTGTCCCGCGCGCAATGATGCGCAGATCGACATCGGGGCCCAGAGGTGTCTTGCGGGCATGTACGCCCAAAATCTTTTCGCGGCCTTTAATGTCAGGATTGCCAACGGTGACGTTGCGGTCGAACCGGCCCGGACGCAGCAAGGCCGGGTCCAGTACGTCCTTGCGGTTGGTGGCCGCCAGAATGATCACACCTTCGTTGGCTTCAAATCCGTCCATCTCGACCAGCAACTGGTTAAGGGTCTGTTCGCGTTCGTCGTTACCACCGCCGTAACCGGCACCACGATGGCGGCCAACGGCGTCAATCTCGTCGATGAACACAATGCAGGGCGCGTTCTTCTTGGCCTGTTCGAACATATCGCGGACACGGGATGCACCGACACCTACGAACATCTCGACAAAGTCGGACCCCGAAATGGTGAAGAACGGAACGCCCGCCTCACCCGCGATGGCACGGGCCAGCAATGTCTTACCCGTCCCCGGTGGTCCCACCAGCAGAGCACCTTTCGGGATCTTGCCGCCAAGCCGGCTGAATTTCTGCGGATTGCGCAGGAATTCTACGATCTCTTCCAGTTCTTCCTTGGCCTCGTCGATTCCTGCGACGTCATCAAAGGTCACGCGACCATGCTTCTCGGTCAGCATCTTAGCCTTGGATTTTCCAAAGCCCATCGCGCCGCCTTTGCCACCGCCTTGCATCCGGTTCATGAAATATACCCAGACACCGATCAGCAACAGGAACGGCAAGAGCGTGATCAGGAACGACTGGAAGCCAGACTGTTGTTGCTTGACCGCCTGAACCGGGATGTTCTCATCGATCAAAAGCTTGGTGACTTCGGCATCGCCGGGTTTGATCGTGACATAAGTCGCACCGCTTTCTGTGGTATAGCGAATCTGCTCGCCATCCAACGTCACGTTCTTGACTTCGCCGCCTTGCACGGCGCCGACAAAGTCGGAATAAGTTCTCTCATTGCTCTGAAGCGTTCCGCCCGGTCCACTGAACAGATTGAACAGTGCAAGGATGAGCAAGAACAGAACGACCCAAAACGCGATATTGCGAGCGTTGCCCAAGGAAATTCTCCCAAAAGTTCCGGCAGGTGAGGAGCTGCCAAGTTACCTCTTAAAATAGAGAGGATTGTGGTATGTTCAATGCGATAAAAAAGATGCGTAGAACTCGGGCCATTCTGGTGACGTGTCCGCGCGCCATCCGTTCGCGAATCCCGCAAGCGGAGCAGCCAGCACCGTTTCCCCTTTCCAGACAGCAGGCGTCGCGCTCAAGGCAAGTCTGGGGCGGCCTATTTCGCGCCAATCGGGCACCTGTCGCAGCCCATCTTCACCCAAAGCGCGGATCTCGGCACCGGATATTTCGGGTCCGCTCAAGACCCATTTGCCATCCCATACTTCGTCGGATGCTGATATCTGAGCCTCCACGGTCCTAAATTCCCTGCAAATCCAAACACTATTGCCCTCGGGGACCAACAGACACCCACCGACCGATCCAGACCGCCCGTTGGTCATGGCCTCCATCGCCTGCTCGACCGCAGCCTGACGCGGGGGGTATCCCTGCCCTGCGATCCAGGCGAGGCTTCCAACCAACACGCGGCGTCGGATTTCTTTGGGCAATGCGGCAAACCCGGCTCTGTCCACCTTCACATCACCTTGCTCAACCTGGGCTACATTCCGTGCGGATTCCTGCGCAAACACACCCAGGGCTGCATGTGCCTGCGCCAGGTTGTCGGCCACTCGAGACAGTGAAAGCGCGTCAATTCCCAATGGTTTGAGGCCAAATAGGGCTTCTCGCGCTTTGATGCGGTCGAAACGTGTGTCCTGATTCGACGGATCTTCGACCCACGATGCGCCGATACCGGCCAGGTAGGCTCGCAGGTCCTTTCGGGTGATCCCCAGCATAGGTCGCAGTAATGTCAGCCCTTCCAGTTGCCGACTTGCCGACATGCCGGACAGACCCGTGACACCTGATGATCGACCCAAGCGCATCAACAACGTTTCCGCCTGATCATCTGCTGTATGCCCCAACGCCATGGCGTCTATTCCGCGCTCCCGCGTCCAGTCGGCGAGCAATTTGTAACGAGCCTGACGCGCATGATCCTGCAAGTTGCCAGCGCCGTCCCAACCCGCCCAATGCAAAGTATCATGAGCCATCCCCAATGCAGCGGCCTGGCGGGACACGGCCTCGGCCTCCTGCCTAGCCTCGGGGCGCAAGCCATGATCGACCGTGGCAACAAAAACGGTGGTCGTTTCGGTTTGAGCGATCTCATGCAAGAGATGCATCAGCGCGACAGAATCCCCACCACCTGACACCGCTACCCCCAGTTTGCGCGGAAGCCTTTCGGGAAGCCGGGCGCGAAGCTCTGCAAGCAGGTTTTCGCTGTGTCGTCTCAAGAACACCCCAGCGCAGACATCTCTTGCGTGGCATTCGCGAACGCGGGTGCGGATGGAAAGCGCACGCCAACTTCATTGAGCGTGATGCAAGCCTGATCGGTCTGCCCCAGACGCCCCAGCGCCGCGCCCAACTCATAGAGGGCCTCGGGGGCTAAGGGACCTTCGGAATCTCCGGTAAAGCTAGCCAAGAACGCACGCGCGGCTTCGCGGGTGTCGCCAAGGCCTTCAAGCGCATGACCTCTTTTCAGATTAGCTTCAGGGGCAAGAGGGCTGCCGGGATAGCTTGTTTCAAACTGCGCAAACAAGGTGGCAGCGGTCTGATAGTCGCCTTCGGCCAGCGCTTGCGATGCCGCGTCGAAATCCGCCCGTTCACCTACAGCAAGTTCACCCTGATCTGTTTCAGGTGGTGTGGCAGGCGTGATTGCAGCTGTACCAGCATCCGTGCCATCTCCACCCAGCGTGCTCGTCGGCTCACCCGATATCTCGCAATTTGCCTCCAACTCGCACAGACGAAATTCCAGATCCCCGATGCGATTGGTGCCATCGGAGACAATGCTCTGCACCCGCTGGTTAAGCTGTTCGGTCTGACGGGTCAGGCGCTGCAATTCGGCCTCTATTGCGTCGACGCGCTCAAGAATCGAACTGCCGGACAAATTTGGCGGGGGGGATCCTGTGGTGGAAAACTCGCGCTTCAGACGCTGAATTTCCACGTACAGCACCGTCAGCTCCTGGCGTATGTCAGCCAAGGTCTGTTGATCTTGTGCCTGTGCAACACCGGTCGTCGCCATGACCGCCGCCAATACCCATCCTGCAATACGCATTGTCTTACCCCAGAGTTGACCCGGTCAGCACCGTTACCGCGCGGCGATTCTTGGAATAACATTCCTCAACGCTGCAAATTTCGATTGGGCGCTCCTTGCCGTAGCTGACGGTTTTGAGACGGTTGCCCGCGACACCGCGCGAAATCAGATACTCACGCGCGGCATTTGCCCGACGCGCGCCCAGCGCAAGGTTGTACTCGCGCGTGCCCTGCTCATCCGCGTGACCTTCGATCGTGGCAACAAAATCCGGATTGGCCAGCAGCCAGTCGGCTTGTCCTTGCAGTACGGTCTGCCCCTGCGGAGACAAGGTCGACTGGTCCACGGCGAACAGAACACGGTCGCCGACGGTTTGCTGGAAATACGCTGGCGAACGCGGGTCACTGGGCGAGCCCGGTACGATTGCGCCAGTGCCACCGGCACCACCGCCGCCCAAAGCAGAGGGGTCATTGTTCGTACAGGCCGCGATCACACTCAGCGCGCCCAACGCCAGGACTTTGCTCAATACATTCATTTCAAGTGCCTCGTGTTTTGATTATTGCCGCCTGTCTACCACAGGGACGATTCGTTGTGAACTTTGCTGCGATCAATTCTGTAGTGGGCCCCATGACGGATCACTGCCGCCATCCGGTGTACGCACAGGGCGCAGGTTGCGGCCCGAGATATCCACCGAATACAGCGAGGCCCGGCCACTGGCACCCTGCGTTTCACGGGTGAACATGATGACACGTCCATTGGGCGACCACGTCGGGCCTTCATCCAGGAACGAGGCCGTCAGCAACCGCTCTTCGGACCCGTCCGTGCGCATAACGCCAATGTGGAAACGGCCCTGGTTTTGCTTTGTAAAGGCAATCAGATCGCCACGCGGGGACCATACCGGCGTGCCATAACGACCTGCGCCAAAACTGATCCGCGTGGCCTCGCCTCCGTTCGCAGGCATCACGTAAAGCTGCGGCGTACCAGAACGGTCGCTTTCAAACACGATCCGGCTGCCGTCGGGCGAATAGCTGGGTGCGGTTTCAATCGCCGGCGTGTTGGTCAGACGGGTGCTTTTCCCCGAGGCCAGATCCATTTTCCACAGATCCGTATTTCCGCCCTGAATCAATGAATACACGATCGACCGGCCATCCGGCGAAAAGCGGGGCGAGAAGCTCATGGTTCCGTCCTGCGTCTTCAGTTCCTGCCGTTTGACGCGGCCCACATCCAGAACATAGATGCGCGGGCTGCCGCTTTCATAGCTGGTGTAAAGCAACCGATCGCCGGTAGGCGAAAAGCGCGGCGCCAGCACGATCGCCGCACTGTCGGTCATGTACTGCACATTCGTCCCATCATAATCCATGATCGCCAGACGTTTCAGGCGCTGGTTCTTCGGCCCGCTTTCCGAAACAAAGGCCACGCGGCTGTCAAAGTAACCGCCCTCGCCCGTAATCCGGCTGTACACCTGATCGGCCACCTTATGGGCCATGCGTCGCCAGCCTTCGGTGGTACCCGCCAGTTGAAGGCCGTTCCCCAGTTCCTGACCCGAAAACACATCCCAGACCCGAAACCGAACCGTGAGGTTCTTGCCCGAAACATTGACCGCCCCCGTGATCAGCGCATCGGCATTGATCGCTTTCCAATCGGCAAACTGAACCGGTGCTTCGAAGCTGCTGACCCGGCTGATGAACGCATCCGAGGAGATTTCGCGAAACAAACCGGTTCCCGTCAGATCAGCCGCCACCACGCGCGAGATGTCCTGTGCAAATTGCGCCGCTGACGGGCCATCGGGGACAAAGTTCGGTACCGCAAAGGGCAATGGTTCGATAATGCCCTGGTCCAACTCCAGTCGCAGGGGACCGTTCTGTGCAAGAACCGGCGCAGACATCAGCGTCAGGCCGACAAAGAGGCTGGTCAGAAGTTTCATCATTTGATCCGCATCCTCTCGGGATTGAATGTAATCTCAACATCCTGCCAATGAGCGTATTTGTCAGCAGGCAAGTCATATCCTCTGGCCCCGCAGCGTAAAATCGCGCGCCGGGCGGCCTGATAGGCCTGATTGGCCGCACCCGCAGACCCACCAGAACTGTCCAGCATCCGAATGCTGCCATCCACAACTGTACCATCACGGTTCAGCGAAAATGCTACAACGACCACAGTGCTCAGCGCATCCGTAGACAAAGAGCCCACGTTCCAGCATTTGGACACGGCCAATCGCATCGCGTCCTTCTCGCCGCTGGTCAGCGGTGGGCCGGAAGGCTCGGTTCCGCTGCCCAAGGCTTCGGCCAGAGCGTCATTGATTGCGACCTCATCGGCCTGTGCGTCAGGTTCAGGTACCGCTTCCGGCGTCTGCGCCACAACAGGTTCGGGCGGGGGGCTTGGGCGGTTCGGACGCACCCGCGGTCGCGGTGACGTAAGCGGAGATTGCTCTTTGGTTTCCTCTGCCTCGGTCACGATCTCCGGGGCCGCTTCTTCCGGCGCAGTCTGATCCTGTTGTTCCTGCTGAACCTCGGCGCCTTCGTCCAGAGACACCGGCGGCGTTTCGAAATCATCCGGTTTTGCCTCGGGCGGTGGTGGCGCTATGGCCTCGGGGGCGACACGATCCGACGGGCGCGGCTGCGCCTCGGGCCCCGGGGGCACAGGCTGTGCGACAGGTTCGACCTCGGGCTCTGTCAATGTTGGCGGTTCGTCCGGCACGTCCGGCTCCGGCGGCGCTTCGACGATTACAGGAGCAGGCTCGGGTTCGGGTTCGGCAGGCACGACGGGTTCAGGGCGCGGCTGTTCCTCGACCACAGGTTCTGGCGGCTTGGTCTCAGCCTGTGGTTCGGGCGGCTGTTGCAATGCCGTCGGCACCTCCGGGATCGCAGGCGCATCCCGCTGGGCCGTCATGGCCGCGAATTGTTCAGCGGTAATCACTGACACATCCTGTACGGCCATCGGCAACGGCTCGGATCGGAAGGTGCCGCCGAACAGCGCCGCTCCGATCAGGCTGACATGCGCAATCGCCGAAATCTTGGTGCCGGTATCCACCGTGCGGCCTCACTCTCCACCTTCATCCAGCGTCGGCCCGCCCGTATCGGTCACAAGCCCAACGTTGGAAAACCCGCCCGCGTTCAGCGCACCCATGACTTGCATGACTTGAGCGTAAGGAATTGCGCCATCGGCGCGCAGGAAAACCCGGTCACTGCTCCGCTCTGCGGCGATGGCCCGCAGCTTGCCAATCAACTCTTCGCGCAACACGTCAGTTGTCTGAATTTGCACACGTCCATCTGCCGTCAGAGTCACGGTCAACGGTTCTTCATTGTCACTGGGCAAAGCACTGGCAGCGGTCTTGGGCAGATCCACCGGAACACCGACGGTCAGCAATGGCGCGGCCACCATGAAGATGATCAGCAAAACCAGCATGACGTCCACAAACGGGGTCACGTTGATCTCCGCCATGGGTTGCGCGCGACCGCGACGCCGGCCGCGTCTGCGCCCGTTTCCACCCGAAGATTGCTGAACCGCCGCACCCATTGTCAGCTGTCCAACTGGCGCGACAGGATGGTTGCGAATTCATCGGCAAAGGCTTCGTACCCGCCCACGATGCGGTCACAGTCTGCACTGAGCTTGTTGTAAAAAATCACCGCCGGGATCGCCGCCAGAAGGCCCAGCCCCGTCGCCATGAGCGCCTCGGCAATACCTGGGGCCACGACCGCCAGGTTGGTATTCTGCTGCTCTGCGATTTCGATAAAGGCATTCATAATGCCCCAGACGGTACCAAACAGGCCGATGAACGGCGCAGTCGATCCAACCGTGGCCAAGATGGGCAGACCTTTCTGCAAGGTCTCTGCCTCTTTCGCAATGGCCACATCCATGGAACGGTCTATCCGCGCGGTCGCTCCGGCAATCAATCCGCCATCATTTCGGTGCGACCTTCGCCATTCGATCATGCCCGCTGCAAAAATCTTTTCTGAACTGCCATCCGGCTGGGTTCCGATCTGTTCGAACAACTCGTCCAAAGGGTTTCCGGACCAGAAGCTCTCGTCAAATGTCTGCGCCTCGCGACGGGCCGCGCGGTAATTGATCAACTTCTGGATAATAATACCCCAAGACCAGATGGATGCGCCGATCAGCATCAACATCACCAATTTGACGATAAAGGTCGCGCGGGCATACAGCCCCCACATGGAGAAATCGATCTCCTGCGCCAGCGCCAGCGTTTCAGCTTCCATGAACCTGCTCTTTGTTTTGCCTGACGGCCGTTTGTTTGGCCTTGTTTTGCCAAACGCTAACGCAGTTGGGGCTGAAATGCCAACAGAACCACCCCTGAGACGCAAATTGTTACATCAATGCGCGAATCTCTGCCGGAAGTCGGATCGGCCTGCCGTCCTTGTTGATGCACACAGCTGTGACCGAGGCGCGAAAAATCTCGGTCTCGCCGCGCCGGACCAGCTGCGCCATGGTCAGCCGCACACCCGAGATTTCCGTGACTTCGGTTTCGACGATCAGTTCGTCATCGAACCTGGCAGGCGAAAGGTAATCGGCCTCAACCCGCCGCACGACCCAAACAATGCCCTCTTCCCGCATCGCGTTCTGGTCATTGCCCAGATTGCGCACCCAATCCGAACGCGCACGTTCAATATACCGCAGATAGTTCGCGTGATAGACAACGCCGCCCATGTCGGTGTCTTCATAATATACGCGAACCGGGTAGATGTGTTTCATTGCGGTGGCTCCAACCGGGCAAACAACCTGAGCGCATGAGACGCATCCTGCGCCGCCCCTGGCAGAACCGGATCATAAGCTGACCGGATTAGCGCAGCAATGTCGGGGCGAAGGATCGTCGTTTCACCTGCCACAGCCAGCGGAGATTGCGTTCGAAACGCAGTATCGGACCAAAGCAGGATGGTTTGCACCACCTGCCTCAGCGCCAGCGCTTCCGCCGGTACCTTGGACAACTGCTTGTCCATGCGAAGAAAAACAAAAGCCGCACGGATCGCGCCGTCCTCTTCGAACCGGAAAACGCGGTACTGGTTTGCATCCGCTTCAACCAAGCGCTCGACCAACGGTGCCAGATCGGGAATCAGACGATCAAGATCCGGCACCTCCAGCAGCTCTTGCCAATCCCGGAAGAAGAAGATCATGCAGTTGGCACCAAGCTCGGGGTCGGTTTCGGCCATTTTGTGACCGGCCAGAGTGACAACAGCCTCGAATGCGCCCTTCACAGTGGACAGCGTCTCGTCTTCTACACCAAACACAATCGGCACGATGGGCCGCCCCCAACGCGCAAACAGAAACTCACCGCTTTCGCGCGTAAACAGTGCCTCAATCTCTTCCGGTGTCACGCCCAGCCCTTCATCTTTTCGAAAAACCTCACACGGAAAGGCATAAAATCTCTGGGCGCTGGCATCAACCAAACAGATCGCTCTGCCGCTTGGGCGCAGCCATTCCCAGATGCGTCCAGGCCTTTTGCGCCAACATACGCCCACGCGGTGTTCGCTGGATCAGGCCCTGTTGCAGCAGATAGGGTTCAATCACTTCTTCCAGCGAGTCCCGGCTTTCCGAGAGCGCCGCCGACAGCGTCTCGATCCCAACCGGCCCGCCGGCGTAGTTTTCAGCGATCAGTTTCAGATAGCGCCGGTCTGCGCCATCCAGGCCAAGATTGTCGACGCCCAAACGCGTCAAGGCACCGTCGGCCAATTCGCGCGTGATCCGCCCATCTCCTTCGACTATGGCGAAATCCACCACCCGGCGCAGCAGGCGCCCGGCAATACGTGGTGTCCCGCGCGACCTGCGCGCAATCTCGCGCGCGCCATCATTATCGGCTGGCGCGCCCAGCTTACGCGCGTTGCGGGTGACGATCTCGTGCAACTCGTCAATCGTATAGAACTGAAGTCGCGTCGGAATGCCAAACCGGTCGCGCAAGGGCGTTGTCAGCAGACCCATCCGAGTGGTCGCCCCCACAAGCGTAAAAGGTTGCAATTCGATCCGAACGGTGCGGGCGGCCGGGCCTTCACCGATCACCAGATCCAGCTCGAAGTCCTCCATTGCCGGATAAAGCACTTCTTCCACCGCCGGGTTCAGTCTGTGAATCTCGTCGATGAACAGCACATCGCGCGTCTCCAGATTGGTCAGGATCGCCGCCAGATCACCCGCCTTGGCCAGAACCGGGCCCGAGGTCATGCGGAAGTTCACCCCTAGCTCGCGTGCCATGATCTGCGCGAGGGTCGTTTTACCCAACCCCGGAGGTCCATGAAACAACGTGTGATCCATCGCCTCGCCCCTTTGGCGCGCAGATTGGATGAAGATGCGGAGGTTGGCGCGCGCCTCAGCCTGACCGATGAATTCGTCCAGCCCCTGCGGGCGCAGCGCGCGGTCGTTGTCCTCGGGCAGGGGCTCCGGGCGCACAGTGGGATCAGCGTCTACCATTCATCTAGCCTTTCGGAGCCAACAAGCGCAGCGCAGCACGAATCAGATCCGCCTCTCCCGCCTCAGGCTGACTGGCCGCCGCCTCGGCCACGGCCGCTGCTGCGTCGGACGGCCCATATCCAAGATTGGCGAGCGCCGACAACGCCCCGGCGGACGCGGCAGACGCACCAGAAGGTGGCTTCACCGAACGTTTTGGCGCGGACGCGGGTTCACCCGGCTCGACGACTTCAAGCTCTGGCCCATCCATCGCCTCGGTAACCGTGCCGCCCATGGCCATCACACCCGGAGCCTTGTCCTTGAGATCCAAAACAATCCGCTGGGCCGTTTTAGGTCCGACACCTTTGGCCGCCTTGACCGCGCTCCAATCGCCCAATGCGATTGCGCGGCTGACACCGTCCGGCCCCAGTGCGCTGAGGATCGCCAGAGATACCTTCGCTCCGACCCCCTGAACCGAGCACAAAAGGCGGTGCCATTCTTTCTCGATCAATGAGAGGAAACCGTAAAGCTGCATCAGGTCTTCGCGCACGACCATGTCTGTATAGATCGAGACCGCCTCACCCACACCCGGCAACGCAGCCATGGTCCGGTCAGAACAATAGACGAGGTAACCAACGCCACGCACATCGATCAGCACGTGATCCGCCGCGCGGTAGTCCAAGCGACCTGTCAGTTTACCAATCATGCCCGCACCTCTTTCACACGCGCCTGTTGCGTCTTTCCGTAATAGGCATGGCAGATCGCAATCGCCAGCGCATCTGCCGCATCGGCCCCTTTCGGCAAACAGCCCGGCAATTGCAGTTTGACCATGTGCAGCACCTGCTCTTTCTCGGCATGACCCACACCAACCACGGTCTTTTTGACGCGGTTGGGTGCGTACTCTCCCACCGGCAATCCAGCCTGAGCCAGTGTCAGCAACGCCACCCCCCGCGCCTGACCCAGTTTGAGTGTGCCGGCGCCATCCTTGTTCACAAAAGTCTGTTCGATGGCGGCCTGATCCGGTTGGTAATCGGCGATGACTTCGACAATCTGGTTGTGAAGAGATAACAGCCGCTCACCCAGATCATCTCCATCCGACTTGCACAAACCATTGGCCACATGGCTCAGGCGGCTGCCATTTGATTCGATGACGCCCCATCCCAGGGTCCTAAGCCCCGGATCAATGCCCAGAATTCGCATGTTTTGCCTCGGCCTGCTCGGGTTCTGTGATCTTTTTTCAACGCCTAGCACGAAGCGTGAACATTTTCCAAGCGAATTGACCCATGAGCTGAAAACGACAGACCTGTTCCACAGGCGACTTAACGCGCGATTTGCGACATGAGGATGTCTGAATTCGACACTGTTATGAACGCATTTTAACCAAATATTTAAGGGGATTACAGCTTCGTGAAGCGTTGCAAAAAACGCATAGGACACATGCAAAATCGGAACTTGTGCAGGCGATATGGCGGCACTAAATGCCGGGCAGATCGCAAGACTGCAAAGTGAACACCAACCAGAAGGAAACAGGATATGGCTGCACTGGACACAACCCGCTTCGCCTCCACTGGCTCATTCGGCCTTGCTGGCCGTATCGGCGCATTTTTCGTATCGGCCGTGAACGCCGCCGTCGAATGGAATGACGCCCGCGTTACCCGCAATGCGCTGACTGGTCTGAGCGATCGCGAACTGGAAGACATCGGCCTGTGCCGTGGCGACATCGACGCCATCGCCCAAGGTCGCCGGTAATACCGACCACCACACTCATTCGCCCCTTTCTTTTCCCTAGAGGGCAAACAGAAACACCGCATGCCCCAGGCACGCGGTGTTTTTTCGTCCGAAGACTGATAATCAGTACAAAATCTTGTTGAGCTGAACCGCCAGCGCTTGCGACACCGGGTCGATCTGCATCACCCACGCACCGGCTTTCTCGACCGATGTGCCTTCGTTCAAACTATCGATCCGATATTGGTATCCGGTCGGGCCAAGGCTGGACAAAAGAAACGCTTTGAACGCCAGAACTCCCAGAAGTGTGAGCAACAGTACCCTGGCAGGCACTGCCGAACTTACCCGCTGCGGCTTCATGACGACCAGGCCATCCCTGCGCATCGTCGCGCGATAGCCACGGCTCATCTTTTGATGCTTCTTGTTCAGGCGATTAACGCGCTGAGTGAACTCCAGTTGTTTACCCGTCATGGCAGCCTCCAAAAACCGCCCCCCTCGACTTCAGTCAGGAAACGGTAAAAAGAGATTACGACAAAATCGTGGCAAAATTCCACAAAACTCCTGCAAATAGCCTAGTTTGCGCCCTGTTTCGTTAAGATTAGCGTCGTCCATTCACCAATCTCACCCCTGTGAGTTAGATTGAGTTCATTTTGAGAATAAACAGATACGACGTCATCAGCCTGTTCATTAAGGATTCCCGACAGGATTGCATACCCGCCGGGACGCAGATTCGCTGCGATTTCCGGCGACAGGGCCACCAAGGGACCTTTGAGAATATTCGCAAAGATCAGATCGTAGGGCGCGTGCGCCTTGAGATCGGGATGACCGAACCCTGCGGCTTCAACGCATTGCACTGCACCTGCCATGCCGTTTGCTTTCAGATTGGCTTCGGCCACATCCACGGCCACTTCATCGATGTCGCTGGCAATGATGTCGCCGTCAAACACCCGGGCTGCGGCCATGGCCAGAACGGCGGTGCCGCAACCGATATCCGCCACTTTTGTTGCTGCAAAGCCTTCGTCCAGCAGCCTGTCAAAAGCCTTAAGGCAGCCCAACGTCGTACCATGGTGGCCGGTGCCAAAGGCCATCGCGGCCTCGATCAGTAGCGGAATACGGCCTTCGGGCAGCTTATCGGCATCATGGCTGCCATAGACAAAGAAACGGCCCGCCTCGACTGGCGCCAGTTCGCGTCGCACATGTGCAACCCAGTCGGTTTCCGGCAGTTCTGAAACAACAAACGGTTTGGCGCCGAACGCGGCGGCCAGAACCGCCAATGCAGTCTCGTCCGGGGCTTCGGTGAAGTATCCGCCGACCTCCCACAGGCCAGAGTCGTCTTCGACTTCGAACACACCAACGCCCGTTGGCTCCGGCTCCAGACGTTCCATCGCCTCGCCCAGACCTTCGGCGGCTTTCTTACCTGTCAGCGTGGTCAGTGCGGTGAATGTGGGCATGGGGGCTCCTGTCTCGATTAACTAACACCGCGCCTAGGACGCCGCGCCGTGAAGGTCAAGCGCTGAGGCCTATTCCGCGGGGGCGGGGGCGTACTTGGTCAGGATGGTTTCGTTGCCCGGCTCGGGATGACGCGGTATCAACAGGGACAGCAGTAGTGAACCGATGGCCATAGCCGTGGCCAGGCCGAACACGGCCCCCGGCGACACCACCCAAAGCAGGCCAAGCAAAGCGGGCAAAAACACCGCCGCAATATGATTGATTGTGAAGGCCACTGCAGCGGTCGGCGCGATGTCAGCAGGGTCGGCGATTTTCTGGAAATAGGTTTTCAATGCCAAAGCCAGCGCAAACAGCACATGGTCGATCACGTACAGGGTCGCCGCCAACAGCACCCCCCAGCCGAACCAATAGATGCCACCATAAGCAGCGAACACGATAGCCAGACCGGTATATTCAAAGATCAGCGTGCGCCGCTCTCCAAACTTTGCCACCGCCTTTCCAAGCAATGGGGCGGCCATCATGTTGATCATCAGGTTGATCAGATACAGGCTGGTCAGTTCATGCACTTCAAATCCGAACTTCTCGACCATCATGAACCCGGCAAAGACGACAAATATCTGCCGCCGCGCACCGGCCATGAATTGCAGCGCATAATACAGCCAGTAGCGTTTACGCAGGATCAGCTTCTTGGTCTGTGGTGTGGGCGCATCGAATTGCGGATAGGCAAACAGGCAGAACAGTGCCAGCAAAGCTGTAACACCGCCAGCAGCCATAAAGACAATGTTGTACGACAGATCAAAGCGATCCCAGGTCAGTACGATCAGCCCATACACCACCATGGTCGCCGCCGAGCCCATCGCCACCAGCCATCCCAGAATTTGCGGCGCGCGGTCCTTGGGCAACCATTGCAACTGAAGTGACTGGTTAACAGTCTCGTAGTAATGGAACCCGATCGAACTGAACAAGGTCACAAACAGCAACCCGCCCAGACTGGGGAACCAAGCAGTCACAGCCGTTGCGACACCAAGCATCATCAACGAGATCATCGCCAGCACCTGCTCGCGGATGAAAATGATGACGGCAATCACGCCAACCGCCAGAAAACCCGGAATCTCGCGCACCGTATGCAACAGGCCGATATCAGCCCCGTCAAAGTTTGCCGCCTCAATGACGAAATTGTTCAGCAGCGCGCTCCATGCGTTGAACGCAATGGGCATGGTCAGCGCCATCATGAACAAGAGCGTGATGGGGCGGCGCCAGAACGGCAGGCTCTGGGCCTCGGAAAGCGGCATGGGATTCAGCATGAGGGTCCTCTACGCCCATTTCACTGCTTTGGCGAGAGGGAAGCCATGCGCACACAGTCACTCTGCGCAAATGCAGATGTCAGTAAAAGCTCTGCGGATCGATATCGACTGTCAGACGGATATCACCCTTCAGGCGCAAAGGCGCGATCCAGCGGGAAATGGCATCCTGGATCGGCGCGCCCTTGGGGGCTTTCACCAACAGACGCACTCTGTGGCGGCCACGTATACGAGCGATGGGTGCTGGCGCAGGGCCAAATACCTGCCCACCGATCTGCGTCAAAGGTGTATCGTTGCGCGCCAATGCATTGCCGATATCGAAAACCGGTCCAACCTCGGGCCCCGACAACACGATCCCGGCCATGCGACCATAAGGCGGCACTCCTGCCGCCTGCCGACCTGCCGCCTCGGCTTTCCAGAAACCTTCCTCATCACCCGAAAGGATGGCCCGGATCACCGGGTGTTCCGGTTGAAACGTCTGCAACAACGCCTGACCCGGCTTGTCCGCACGCCCCGCACGCCCGGCCACTTGCCGCATCAATTGAAACGTACGCTCAGCCGCGCGGAGGTCCGCGCCGTGCAATGACAGATCAGCGTCAATCACACCGACCAGAGTGAGTTTGGGGAAGTTATGCCCTTTGGCCACCAATTGAGTGCCGATGATAATATCGGCATCCCCTGCAGCAATCTCTTCAATCTTGGCCTTCAAAGCCCGCGCCGAGCCGAACAGATCAGAGCTCAGCATCGCGATGTCGGCGTCTGGGAATGTCGCCTCGGCTTCTTCAGCCAACCGCTCAATGCCCGGCCCGACCGGGGCCAGCTTGCCTTCCACGCCGCAGGAGGGGCAGGCTTCGGGCATCGGCTTGGTTTCACCGCATTGGTGGCACATCAGCCGCTTGAGAAACCGATGCTCGACCATGCGTGCGTCGCAATGGTCACAGGCAATCTGCTCACCGCAGGCCCGGCACAACGTTACCGGCGCATAGCCACGGCGGTTTATGAACAGAAGCGACTGCTCGCCTCTCTCGATCCGCTGCTGCACCGCTTGCCGCAAAGACGGAGAAACCCACGTTCCGGGCGTCATCTGTTCGGCCCGCATGTCGATGGGCTTCATCTCGGGCAAAACTGCTTCTCCGAAGCGCGAGGTCAGATCGAGCCGTTCGTATTTGCCGGCATCGGCATTGGCCCAGCTTTCCAACGAAGGCGTCGCACTGGCCAGAATCACCCGGGCGCCACAGATCGCCGAGCGCAGAACTGCCATGTCACGGGCGCTGTAATGCACGCCGTCTTCCTGTTTGTAGGACGTGTCGTGTTCTTCGTCGACGACCACCAGACCCAGATCGCGGAATGGCAGAAACAGCGCCGACCGGGCGCCCACAACCAGTTGCGCATTCCCCTGTCCGACCATCCGCCAGACCCGACGCCGTTCCGTCATCGTCGCGCCAGAGTGCCATTCCGCCGGGCGCGCACCAAATCGCGCCTCAACCCGGGTCAGAAATTCTGCGGTCAGGGCAATCTCGGGAAGCAGAACCAATGCCTGCCGCCCCATGCGCAGCGCTTCGGCCACGGCCTCCAAATAGACCTCGGTCTTACCGGAACCGGTAACGCCTTTCAGCAGCGTGGTGCCGTAATCGCCTGTCTGCTGCCCGGCCTGAAGCCGCTTGACCGCCGCCGCCTGATCCTCTGTCAGGTCTTTACCGGGCAGGTCCGGATCAAGATGCGGGTAAGGCAGGTCGCGCGGGCTGTCCTCTTCGCGCACGGCGCCTTGTTTGACCAACCCCTTGACAACAGATGACGTTACGCCCGCCTGTTCGGCGAGTTCCTTCAAGGTAAAGGCCAGCCCGCCATAATCCCGCAACACCTCCAGAACCCGGTTCCGGGCATCGGTCATTCGGTCAGGTTCAGCATTGCCCAGCCGGTAGACCTTGCGCATAGACGGCGGATCACCCAGGCCCGGTGCCCGCGTAGCAAGACGCAGCATCGCAGGCATTGGCGTCAGAGTGTAATCGGCAACCCTCTCCAGAAACACCCGCATCTCTTCGCGCATCGGTGCAACTTCGAGAACCCGGATCACCGACCGCGCCTTGCTCAGATCAAAACCGCCCTGCCCCGGCCCCCAGACCACCCCCAGCACCTTGCGCGGACCCAAAGGAACTTCGACAAACGCACCCAGAAAGCACCCGCCCTCGGGCGCTTTGTAATCCAGCGTCCGGTCCAGCGGCTGCGTTGTCAGCACCGCAACCAGCTCTCCTTGGTCGAAAAATCCGTTAGCGCTCACGGCATGTCCTTCGCAGGGGGTTCCAGCATGGGTCTCTTTGAGGTAAAGCCATCCGCGACCAAGGCCAACCCATCAAAGGACTGCCCTCATGAAATTCTTCGTAGACACAGCCGAAATCGACGCCATCGCCGAACTGAACGATCTGGGCATGGTGGACGGCGTAACCACCAACCCCTCACTGATCCTGAAATCGGGTCGCGACATTCTGGAAGTAACCAAGGAGATTTGTGAACTGGTCGACGGCCCGGTATCGGCAGAGGTTGTCGCTACCGAAGCTGATGACATGATCGCCGAAGGCCGCAAGCTGGCCAAGATCGCGCCGAATATCGCCGTAAAGGTTCCGCTGACATGGGCGGGCCTGAAAACATGCAAAACGCTCAGCGACGAAGGCCAGATGGTCAACGTGACGCTCTGTTTTTCTACCAATCAGGCAATTCTGGCCGCCAAAGCGGGCGCAACCTTCATCTCACCTTTCATCGGCCGCCTGGACGACATCAACCTCGACGGTATGGATCTGATCGCAGACATCCGCCAAGTCTATGACAACTACGGGTTCGAGACCGAAATCCTTGCCGCATCGATCCGTACCGTCAACCACGTGACCGACAGCGCCCGCATCGGGGCCGACGTGATCACTGCACCGCCTGCCGTCATCAAGAAACTGGCCGACCATCCGTTGACGGACAAAGGTCTGGAAACCTTCCTGGCGGACTGGGCCAAAACCGGCCAGAAGATCCTCTGATCCCAGGCGCGACCGCGCGGTGCCGAACGGCGCCGCGCCCGGCCCACAGGCCAAATGCCTTATCTGTGATCGGGCGTGGCAGGCGGGAGCTCCCTCGCCACAGCACGCAAGGAAATCCATCCCTGCGTGCATTTTTCCCAAGGCAAATCCCGTCCGGCATGTTATAAGCCGCGACAACAAAAAAAGACCGGACGGGATATGAGCAGTAACCCCAAACTCGAGGACAACCTCCGCGCAGCGATACTGGCCGAGCCGGACGTCGTGCTGGACGACAAGGACCTGATGCAGGCACTTGTTGCAGCCAACGAGCAGGCACGCGGCGACAACGTGATCGACCTGCGCGGCATTGCCATGCAACGGCTCGAGGCCCGGCTGGATCGGCTGGAAGACACTCATCGCTCGGTCATTGCAGCAGCTTATGAAAACCTCGCGGGCACCAATCAGGTACACCGCGCCATTCTGCGCCTGCTGGAACCGGTCGAGTTTGAAGGTTTCCTCCGCGCGCTGGGCGCTGACGTCGCAGACATCCTGCGCGTCGATAGCGTTACGCTGGTTCTGGAAACCACCGTGGTTCAGAACGATCCTGCGATTGACACGCTGGGTGGCGTCCTGACGATCGCGGAGCCCGGTTTCATCGACCGATATCTGACCATTGATCGCGGTGGCCCCGCACGGGACGTGATCTTGCGGGAAATCCATCAGCCAAGCCGCCGTATATTCGGGTCTCAGGCTGGCCAGCTCCGCTCTGAGGCCTGCCTGAAACTCGACCTCGGGCCAGGCCGCCTTCCAGGCATGATCGTCATGGCAGCCCGCGACCCGCGACATTTCACGCCACAGCTGGGCACTGATCTTCTGGCCTTTTTTGCCGGCGTATTCGAACGCTCGATGCGTCACTGGCTGTCGTGAGCCTGATCTCACCCGCGTGCCGCGACGCGCTGCAGCACTGGCTGGACAGTCTGGGCGCGCTGGCCGGGAGATCCGAGAACACGCAAAACGCCTATCGCGGTGATGTCACCGAATTTCTGTCGTTCATGACACTGCATCACTCTGAACGACAGGGGCTGAAAGCGATTGAACGGATCACGGTATCGGACATGCGCGCCTGGATGGCGGATCAGCGCAGCGCAGACGTAAGCGCACGATCGTTGGCGCGCAAACTGTCGGCGGTCAAGAGCTTCTATCGTTGGCTGGCAGAGCGTGAGGGGTTCGAACCCACAGCCGTTCTGTCCACCCGCGCGCCAAAATTCACCAAAAAACTACCCCGTCCACTGGCCGAAGACGCCGCGCGAACCATGATCGATACTGTGGAACTGCAATCCACATCCGACTGGGTCGCCGCTCGTGATGTCGCTGTTGTCACGCTGCTCTATGGCTGCGGCCTGCGCATATCCGAGGCGCTATCCCTGACCGGAGCGGACGCGCCGTTGCCTGCGACGCTGCGCATCGTCGGGAAAGGCGACAAGGAGCGGATCGTTCCGGTTCTTCCTGCCGCCCGCGACGCGGTAGACCGGTACTTGCAGCTGTGTCCACACGCAAAAACACATGACGCGGCCCTGTTTCGGGGCGTTCGTGGCGGGCCACTGAACCCGCGTGCGATCCAGGGGGTCATGGCCAAAGCCCGTATGCAATTGGGATTGCCCTCTACTGCAACACCCCACGCTATGCGGCACAGCTTTGCGACCCACCTGCTTTCAGCCGGTGGCGACCTGCGCGCCATTCAGGAGTTGCTGGGCCACGCTTCTTTGTCGACGACGCAAACCTATACGGCAGTGGACACTGCGCGGTTGATGGAAGTCTACAACCGCGCGCACCCAAAAGCCTGACTTACACATCACTCGAAAACCCGGGCTTTTGGTTTGCATCTCAGACGCGCATCGGTCATGACGCTTGCATGACACTCAGATTCAAAGCTCTTTCCGTTCATCTCTTCACTGCAACAGGCGCTGTTTTTGCCATGCTGGCCATGCTGGCTGCCGTCGAAGAGAAATGGAGCCTTATGTATCTTTGGCTGGTCGTGTCTTTCATTGTAGACGGTATCGATGGTCCGTTGGCACGACACTATCACGTCAAGCACAATGCGCCCGAGTTCGATGGCGTTCTGCTGGATCTGATCATTGACTACCTGACATATGTGTTCATCCCGGCCTTTGCCCTGTTCAAGTCGGGGCTGATGGACGGCTGGACCGGATGGTTCGCGATCATCGTGATAACCTTTGCCAGTGCGATGTATTTCGCGGATACACGCATGAAGACCAAGGACAATTCCTTTTCCGGCTTTCCCGGGTGCTGGAACATGTTCGTCATCGTGATCTTCGCGCTAGAGCCGAGTTTCTGGGTCATCCTGCTGCTGGTCACGCTGCTGTCGCTGGCCATGTTCCTGCCACTAAAGTTCGTCCATCCCGTACGCACCGAGCGCTGGCGCAGCCTGACCTTGCCGATGGCACTGGCATGGACGTTTTTCGCGGGTTGGGCCGCCTGGGTCGATTTTCACCCCGAAAGCTGGGCCCATTGGGGGCTGGTAATCACCAGCCTGTACCTGACCTTTGCAGGCATCGCCCAACAGATCATTCCGCAGCGCCACGTCTGAGGCAGCGCTGCCTGAGCCGTTTTACAGAACTTCCTGCACCTCGAATTCGGTGCTGTTATGGGTAAAGACGTCGCCCTCTTGCAGGCCGGCCATAGCCAGATAAATCGGGCTTTGAGTTGAAATGCCCATATAGGTCTTACCGTCCACCTCGAACCGCGTCGTCGAGACACAAACGACAAATCTGCGATTGTTGAACTTGATCACAGCACCCGGTTTGACCGTGTCGGTCAGACTGAAATCGGTATTTTCGATGACATCAATCTTGGCATGATGCGCGTGGACCGGGGCGTCAAAGGCAGCCGCCAGATCGGCGTTCTCACGCGATGCGGCAATGTCATCCTTGTCGTGACCTTCCCGGTCGTCCAATTGAGCATCTTTCAAAAACGCGTCGTAATGCGCCTGCGCTGTTGCAAGCTCTTGCGCTTCGAGCGACATCAACCGGTCTACAATGGCCTTCTTGCTGGCTGCACGGTCTTGTTCAGTGGTCATGCAATGCGGTCCTTCAAATTCTGCACCAATTACAAGTTGTGCCTGCAGAAAGCGGATTGCAACCGAATTTCGATGCTCAGATCAAAAGGCCTGCCGCTCGCTCATGTCGCAAGAGGGCAACTTTTGTCTCAATACCACCGTCGCCCGAAAAGCCGCCTAGGCCATTGGCGGCCAGAACCCGGTGGCAAGGAATAATCACAGGGATCGGATTTGCACCGCATGCCTGGCCAACCGGCTGGGCGGGCTGCCCCAATGCCTTTGCTATATCGCCATAGGTGCGCGTTTCTCCTAGCGGAATGGCATACATGATGTGACAGACCTGCTTTTGAAACTCTGATCCGTCAATGCGATATGGCAGATCGAAGCGGTCAAGTCGCCCTTCATCATAAGCCCCCAGCTGGGCGGCGGCTTCGCGCAGCAACGCGGTCGGTTCGCCTTTGTCCCTGCCGTTCCAGACAAGCCGCGTAAGGGCCCCGTCTGTTTCTTCAACACCAAGTCGTCCGAAACGGGTTTCAACGGAAATCATCGCCATGGATCAACGGTTTCAGATCAAACCGCCAAGCGCAAGCGCAGGGGCGTGCAAAACCGCGCAACGCATCACTTTTGGGCAATGGCACCATTCATGATACGCTTCTGTCGTTACTTAAAGAGATTTGGAGAACGCAATGGGTCGTCATTTGATCCTCACGGTACATGGAATCGGTGAACAAAAACCCGGTGAAACCGTCGATCAGGTGGTCGGTGCCGCAACAACTTGGCTGGATGGAAAACCCAGACCCCCGATCGAAGTCGAACGCGGAATGATCGAACTGGCCGAATCCACCTTCGACGGAAACCCGAGAAATGCAGAGTTGTTCGAAGTCAATCTGCGCACAGTGACCGACCCGGCTGTCCCACAGGACAAGGCCATGTTTGCAGAAGTTTATTGGGCCGATCGGTCTCCGGCCCCGAAAGGAGCCATCAAAACTGTAATGGATCTGATTTGGGTCATTCTGGCTCTGGGTTATTTGGCGATGGACAACGCCGAGCAGACCCATAGCCGCAAAGGCGTTGCCCCGGACCAGCCCAATGGCCGGAACACACTGGCAGCGCAACTGGTTCACCTTTTCACTTGGATCTTCTTCGGTGCGGTTGCGACGCTGAACGTCTATTTGTTGATCGGTGCCGCAGCGGTCATGACCGATCGGATACCTGTCTCGTTTTCCCAGAACCCTGCCCTGTTATTCTTGCTGCTGTTTGGGCTTTACGCCGGTGGGACCGTTGTTGGGCTGGGGCAAAGCCGGGCAGCGCCGACCTATCTCAGGCGGGTCTTCTGGCGCGGAATGCTCGGAATGGGGGCAGTACTGACTCTCTGCCTGATCTTGGGGCCGCTGGGTCTGGAATTTTGGGCCTGCGTTCCTTCTGACACGGTAAGCTGCCCACCGGCTCTGGAGCAATTCGTGGCTTTTCAGGTTTTTCTGCTGTCCCTCTTCTGGGCTGTACTTATCTTCCTGACGATCATTCTTTACGCGCTGTCTCTGGCAAAGCTTCAGATCAATGATACGCTAACAGAGCACAGGCGGCTTTACCCCAGCATATGCGCAGGCATGCTTGTTTTCTGGATGTTTTTCATTTCCGGTCTTTGGTTGACCATTGAGCAATTGCTGGAGACCGTTTCGTGGTTGTCCGGAGGTCAACTGCAACGTCTTTTTGAAAGCAATTTGAACGAGTCCATCGAAACACTCAGCGTGGCTTTCGTGGCCATCGTCCTTCTGGGCTTCGTTGGGGTCGGGCTTTTTGCGGGCCGGAAGACGTACAAAGCCAACCTTCACACCCGCAATGGCCTGATCAGCCGAGCGATTGTGAATCGGCTGGCGCAGTGGGTCTTTTTGTTTGGCACAATCGTGCTGGTTCTGGTTACGATCCGCGAGATCGCGGCTAACCAAAATTTTGAAGCCGCATGCAACGTTGGCATAATGGATACCAACCTGATCAGTTGGGCTCTGGACAGGTTGGCTTGTTCGCAAGGCGAGATCGGCCTGATCGTGCTTGGTGCAACTGCGTTGATGTATCGATTCTCTGATTTTGTTTCCGCCGGATTGGGCGTGGCACGAGATATCGTTACCTACGCCATTCGCGACAAGTGCTATCTGGGAAAAGACCTGGAAACGCGGCAACGCAACTACCCGGATCGCAAGGCGATAGACGAACGTTTCTATCGCACGTTGTACTATGTTCTCGATATCTTTCCAGCAGATCACGTTACGGTGATATCCCATTCACAGGGCACCGTGATTGCCACACAGATGCTTACCGACCCACGTGTCCAAAAGCGTATTGGCGGCCGACCTCTGACTCTCGTTACAATGGGTTCCCCGGTCACGCATATCTATCAGCGCTATTTTCCCGAAATGTTCACCCTTGCGGCCAGTCATCTGAACGCCGCGTGGTTCAACATCTTCCGGCAGGACGATTTTGTTGGAACGGAAATCGAGGGTGGGCTGATTTTTGCGAACCGGAACATCCCGGTCGATCCCGGAGGGCATACCGGTTACTTCACAGATTACCAGGTTTGGAATGCGCTGACGGACCCTGCCATTGGCTTTGACCTGTTCAATCCTGTCCCGCAGGCAGTGCAGACATAGGCAGGAAAGCCCCCCGAGTGAACCCGAGGGGGCGATTTGACTTATCCAAGCGCTTCGTCACAGCGCCCGCAAACACCCGCGTGGGTGTGACGGCCCACATCAGGCAGGATTTTCCAGCAGCGCTGACATTTCTCGCCTTCTGCTTTTTCGAATACGACGGCAACGCCTTCGATTTCCGGCACACGGAACGCCTCGGCCGGGGCAGGATCGCCGGTCACCGTCAGACCCGAGGTGATGCACATGTCGTCCACGTCGAACGTGGCCAGCAGATCGCGGGTGTCACCATCCTCGACATGCACAATCGGTGCCGCTTCGAGGCTGGAACCGATCACCTTGTCCTGACGCTGGATTTCCAGCGCGGCGGTTACGGCCCGACGCACACGACGAACCTTGGCCATGTTGGCCTCAAGCTCAGCGTCGCGCCAATCGGCGGGTGTATCCGGGAAGTCCACCAGATGGACCGAACTGTCGTCGCCCGGGAACCGCTCCAGCCAGACCTCTTCCATGGTGAAGACCAGAACGGGGGCCAGCCATGTGGTCAGGCGATGGAACAGAATGTCCAGCACGGTGCGGGCAGAACGACGCCGCAGGTTGTCACCATCGCAATAAAGCGCATCCTTGCGGACGTCGAAGTAGAACGAAGACAAGTCTACGGTCGCGAAAGTGAACACTGCGCTGAACACGCCCTGGAAATCGAAGGACGCATAGCCCTTGCGCACCTGCTCATCCAAATCCGCCAGACGGCTGAGAACCCAGCGCTCCAGGCGCGGCATGTCTGCGGGATCAACCCGATCTGCCTCGGTGAAATCGGCCAATGATCCCAGCATGAACCGCATGGTATTGCGCAGTCGGCGATAGCTGTCGGCGGTGCCTTTCAGGATTTCCGGCCCGATCCGCTGGTCGGCGGTATAATCGGTCTGTGCCACCCACAGGCGCAGGATATCGGCGCCATATTGCTTGATGACCTCTTCCGGCACGATGGTGTTGCCCAGCGATTTGGACATCTTGTTGCCCTTGGCATCCAGCGTGAAACCGTGAGTCACCACGTTCCGGTACGGTGCGCGGCCCTTGGTGCCGCAGGCTTGCAGCATGGACGAATGGAACCAGCCGCGGTGCTGGTCGGTGCCCTCCATGTAGACATCGGCAATGCCATCCTCGGTTCCGTCCTCGCGATCACGCAGAACGAACGCGTGGGTCGAACCCGAGTCGAACCACACATCCAGCACGTCAAAGACCTGATCGTAGTCGTCAGGATTGACGATGCCGTCGAGGATCTTTTCCTTGAAGCCTTCGGTATACCAGACGTCTGCGCCGTCCTTTTCGAACGCCGCCTTGATGCGGGCGTTCAGTTCTTCATTGCGCAGCAGGTAATCCGCATCGGTGGGCAGAGCACCTTTCTTGGTGAAACAGGTCAGCGGTACACCCCATGCACGCTGGCGCGACAGAACCCAGTCCGGGCGCGCTTCGATCATCGAGTACAGGCGGTTACGGCCTGTCTGCGGCGTCCATTTCACCAACTCGTCGATCGAACGCAAAGCGCGTTCGCGGATAGTGTCGCCCATCTCTCCCATGCCGTCGTCCAGTTTGCGGTCAACGGATGCAAACCACTGCGGCGTGTTGCGATAGATGATCGGAGCTTTCGAACGCCACGAATGCGGATAGCTGTGCTTGATCTTGCCACGCGCCAGCAGCCCGCCAACCTCGGCCAGCTTGTCGATGACCGCTTTGTTGGCGTCGCCTTCTCCGCCCTTGCGGGACAGGATGTATTTGCCGCCAAAGAACGGCAGATCGGCACGGAACGAGCCGTCATCCATCACGTTGTAAGTGATGACCTGCTCCAGCATGCCCAGATCGCGGTAAAGCTCGAATTCCTCCATCCCGTGCGACGGCGCACAGTGGACGAAACCGGTGCCTTCGGTATCGGTCACGAAGTCAGCGGCGCGGAAATCGCGGATGTCGTCCCATTCGCCGTTGCCGCCTTCGGCCCCGGCCAACGGGTGAAGCAACTGAACGCTCTCCAATTCGTCAGCGGTCACGTCGCGCACACGGGTCCACTGATCGTCGTTTAGACGGGCACGGCCCAATACATCGGCGGCCAAGTTGTCGGCCAACAGGAACCTGTCGCCCACTTTTGCCCAACATTCCTCGGGCGTGTCGATAACTTCGTACAGACCGTAGGAGATGTCTTTGCCATAGACGACGGCCTTGTTCGACGGCACGGTCCAAGGCGTCGTCGTCCAGATCACCACATACGCATCATCCAGATCGCCAGCGTTGACGACCTTGAACTTCACCCAGATGGTAAAGCTTTCCTTGTCGTGATACTCGACCTCGGCCTCGGCCAGCGCAGTCTTTTCGATGGGCGACCACATGACAGGCTTCGATCCCTGATACAGCGTGCCGTTCATCAGGAACTTCATGAATTCGTCTGCGATCACGGCTTCGGCGTGATAGTCCATGGTGATATAAGGATCGGGCCAGTTGCCAGTGATGCCCAGACGCTTGAACTCTTCGCGCTGGATGTCGATCCAGCCCTCGGCGAATTTGCGGCATTCCTGACGGAAGTCGACGATGTTCACCTCATCCTTGTTCTTGCCCTTCTTGCGGTATTGTTCCTCGATCTTCCATTCGATCGGCAGGCCGTGGCAGTCCCAGCCAGGAACATAGCGCGCGTCATGACCCATCATCTGATGAGAGCGCACGATCATGTCCTTAATCGTCTTGTTCAGTGCGTGCCCGATGTGCAGGTGACCATTGGCGTAAGGGGGGCCATCATGCAGGGTAAAGGGCGTGCGGCCTTCTTTCTCGCGCAGGCGGTCATAGACGCCGATGGTCTCCCACCGTTCCAGCCATGCGGGCTCGCGCTTGGGCAAGCCTGCACGCATGGGGAAGTCGGTTTTGGGCAGGTTCAGCGTGTCTTTGTAGTCTGGTGTTTGGGTAGTGTCGGCGCACATTGGGGGCGTCCTCAGGATAATCTTGTCGTGTTTGGATCGAAGCGGTCAGTGCGAATTCTCAAGCACCTTTGCCCGGCGTCTCGCGAAATCAGAGCGCCGGGGATATAATTCGAATAATGATGGCTATCCGGTCATGCATGGCCGCGCTTATATGACGCCTGCACCTAATGGTCCAGAGGTTCCGCCCGTTGCAGCGAATGGCGCAGTTTCGCCCACCGGTTCAGCCACGCAAGACCAGCCAGAGCAAGACCCAGCGCCAGCAGCGAGAACACCCGGATCAGGCCACCCAGACCGGCGATGTCAATCAGGAAGACCTTGGCCACGGCCAGCCCGATCACGGCCAAACCGGCTTTGCGCATTACGTCGGACCTGCTGGCCAGAGATTGATAGAATAGAGCGGCCCCGATCATCAGAAGAACGATGGTATAGGTGTAGAGCTCGGGCTGCGTGACGCCATTGCCTTCATACATACCCTCTGCGCCCTGCCAGACGTGGCGGATCGCCAAGCCCAACCAAACTGCGGCCAACACCCCCGCGGCGGCATAGCTTCCTTGCATGATCAGTTTCGGCATTTCCCTGATTCGCCAAGCAGAACCCCAAACAACCAACGCAGGCAACAAATAGGCAATGGCGAGTGAATTCAGAAGTGGCGGCCCAAGCACCGGGTCTGCGTTCGGATTCAGCAATGGGTTCTGGTCCGCCAATGCCAACATCAGATAGAAAAGACCATGAGCTGCAAAGAACAGAGCCAGCAGGTATCGAAGGTAGTTCAGTTTGCCACCCAGCCCGAACCTTTGCACCTGCGCAAACGCAAGCAAAAGCCAGATGACGGCCAACAGACCTAGGCCCCAATGGCTGTTGTCAGCGCCGCCCTCTCCAAAGCCTTCGAGCCAACGCAGCAGCAACAATGAAAGCAGGATACCCGCTGTCGCCCAGGCCGCGCTTTCCAACAGCAGCGCCGCCAGGGGGCGTTTCAACGGACGCAAAAGCCACCAGCCCGCGACAAATCCCAATGTGGCCGCGCCGTAGACCATCGCCATTTCAAGCACCGGAGCGGAATTGGCCCAATCCAGACCCGGATCAAGCACCAAACGAACGGTAACAGTAAAGACACCCGCCCAGATAAACCAGCTCATCGGCGGCAAGATGAACCTGCGGTCCAACGCTGCTGCAACCATAACGCTGGCCACCAGAGCAACCGTGAGCGCCGATGAACTGAGCACGATGACGCAGGCGAATACCAGACACGACAACGCGGACAGAGTGGCCAGAGCCGCTCGCATCCGGTCATCGCCGTCAACACGGGCAAAACGTTCTGCCAGAACCACCATCAGCACAGCCAGTGCGATCGCATGGAGCGCCCAGGGGTAGGCTCCGATCACCAAAGCCGGATGCCAGCCAATTTCCAGCGCGATGGCCAACAAAGGGGCAAAAAGCGCGGCTCCTCCGGCCCAGACGGCGCGATACTGGCTCGCCGAAAATGACCGCCATGCCATCAGGGCTGACATCAACGCTCCCAAGGCGACCAGCACAGTGACCACCATCGGATAGTCCGCCTCGGGCGTTTCTGCGTAAGCCTCGGCGAACCTGTACAGAGCCGCGCCGTTCTCAAGCCCATGGGAGGCAACAAAAAACACCAATCCGGCAGCAGGCAGAACAGTCAGGTCTTGCAACGCCGGTGCATCCTTGGTCCATAAGAGCAATGCCAGAATGAGGGCGGACAACAGGCTGACGCCTATCCAGAATTCAGCCTCTGTGTCCGCCCAATGCCAGGACAGGATCACCGTACTTGCCGCAATGGCTCCTACAGCCAGACGGGTTGGGAATTCGGGCCAAGGGCGAACCTTGGGATGGCGGATCATCTCCGACAGCATGGGGCCCGCATGATCCGGCCAAATGCGCCGCACCGGAATGGCGGTTGCGAAAAGCGCCAGCACCGTTGCGGCGATCAAGTAACCAGGTTCTGTATTCGGGGCACTGGTCGCCAGGAGCAGGTTCGCCGCATATGCCCCGAACAGCGCCAGCACCGAAATCCATGCCCAGCGCCGCACCGTATCGATACCCAGCCCCAAAACGGCAACCAAAAGGAAATATGCATACAGCCAAGAGGGATTGTCGGACGCGCCTCCGACCAGGAAAGGAGCGGCAAAGGCTCCGATCAGACTGACCGCAGCCAGCAGTGGACCGTGGAACCACCCCAGAACAAGGCCCACCATCGCGACAACGACCATTCCTGTCAGTGCCGTTTCGGCACCGATCAGGTTATACAACTGGCGGGCAGACAGGATCGCCCCGAAAAAAGTGACCAGCCCGGCACCGGAAAAGACCGAGGGTAAATAGGCAGTGGCCGCCTCCTCATCATCCCCGAACTTCCGACGCAACACCTCGCCTGCAAGGATCAGAACAGCGCCGAAACCAAGGGCTGCAAAAACACGGGCCGCCGGAGGCAGCAAACCGTTTTCGACGCCGTATTGCACAAGGAAAATGCCAGCCAATGCCAGAGACAGGGCCGAAACCACATAAAACCAGTTCTCGCGCAGCCACGCGCCCAGAGCCGCAAACTTGTCGTGGCGAAACACTATGGCCGGTGAAGAAACGTCTGCATCCTGAGCCTCGGCACTGTTGTCTTCCTGCCGTTTTGGAGCCGACCAGGGTGCCGGCCTGCTCTGCTTCTCTTCTGCAGCAGGTTGCGGTGCATGCGTTTCCTGTTCCGGTTGCGGCAGGACCGTCGCATCGCCTGAAGCCAAGGCGTCGATTTGCGCTTCTAGCTGCTCCACCCGGCGCCGCAACCGGGACTGTCCGACCAAAAGTGCAATCAATGTCACAGGGATGGCCAGAACAATCAGGCCAACAAGAACAAGCAGCGATTCCAACTGAGTCTCCGATCCTTTTGGAGGTCAAGCTATCTTGAGCCGCCGGCAAGTGACAGTCAGGAAAGCTGTGACCCGACTTAAAACACGGGAATCTCCGGACGCGCGATCATCAGCCAGAGTATCGTAAGAACCGCCAGAAACGCCGGAATTCCGCAGACAAACCAGAACCGGAACAAACGGTAATAGTCCCGCGGCAGTTGCGTTCCCTTCTCTTCCGCCCATCGTGCAAAGTTTCGCAACCGGATTTGCACCCAGACGACTGGCAGCCAGAACAAGCCGGTCAAAACATAGAGCACCAGAGACAGCACAATCCACCCTTCGCTCAAGGGCCACCCGATACGCCACGCAAGCAATGCGCCGGTTACGGGCTGAACGATCACAGCGGTCGAGGTGAACAAAAGATCGGCCAGAACAACGATACCTGCCGTATGCGCAATGATGCGAGGATCGCCGTTGCGATGGGCCATCAGCATGAAAAAGGCGATCCCCGCGCCCGTGCCCAACAGCACGCAGGCACCAATGACATGCAGCCAACGCAGTACAAGGTCAGGGTCCGTCATCTGCGATCCAACATGGGCAGTGCGACAAGCGACAGGATCATTGCAGGCAGGATTTTCACCAAGGGCCCCAACGGCTCAGACCACAGGTCCGGCGCTGTGATCGAGGCGGCTATCAGATAGAACATGGCCACAGCAATCTGAGCCTGACAGGCCCGCGCAGCCCACGGGCGCCAGAGAATGGCCAGACCCAGAACTATGTCACCCAATGACCAGAACACAACACTGGCCAAAGCCATAGGTGCTGACCACCCTGCTCCGATCAGAACGTCCGAGGCAGTGGACAAGCTGACCAATCCAAATAGCCCTGACAGTAGCCAGAACAGGCTGAGTGTCGCTACGACCAGCGGCATCAACAACGTCATCTGCGCAGTCAGCCTGTGTTCACGGGCACACGGAAGCGTGGCGTAGATGTCTGTCAGTGAAGCGACCCCGAGCCCAGATGCCGCCCTATAGGGCTCGGGATCTCCGGTCACGCCATCTGCCATGACTGTCAACGCCGTGCTTCGCAACGGGGATTTCCAGCCAACCCGGGCCAACCCATCTGCCAGCTCTGCAACGGCTTTTGTCAGGATAGGAGGTAAGGCCACAGCGAAGCGCGTTCCGGAAACCCAAGCCATCTCCGGGTGCTGCGCACCACCTCAGCCAGGCTGTGAGGGGTATCTTCGACAAGGTCGTATGTGCCTTGCGGCAAGTGACCTGCAACGGCGTCGGTCACTGCCTTGCATAAATCCTGCATTCCCACGCATTGAACAGGCGTGTCAGGGTAAGCCAGAGGCTGAACCCAGGGCACCGCAGCCAACATACGCAGCAACGCGGTACCGCCATAGTCCGTCTGTCCAAGGACCAGACCGGGCTTAAGTATCCAGAGCGGCACACCTGACGCGCGCAGCGCCGCATCTCCAGCCGCCTTGCTGCGCAGGAAATGCGTACTCGCCGCAGCTCCTGCACCAATGGCAGAAATCTGGACGACACTTGCACCATGATCCATGCAGCCGTCAGCCAAGGCTGCTATCGCAGTGTGGTGCACCGCTTCGAGGTCATCGTCTGCATTGTCCTGCAACGCGCCGGCGCAGTTTACCACGACATCCACATCAGTCAGCAGGTCCTGCCAGTCCTGCGCGACAAGCAACTCACGCAGGTCACCCTGTTTCAGAGAAACACCCGGCAGGATTTTTGACCCTTGCTCAAGATCGCGCACCATACCCTGAACTGTTGCGCTTTCGGCCTGTAAAGCTCGTGTAACCGCAGCACCAATGAACCCATATGCGCCCAGAACCAAAACCTGTTTTCCAGAAAGATCGTGTCGTGACATTGGCCCATGCGCCCGTTTTCGATCACTCTACCCAACCGGGTGCAATTGAACAGTTATGACCGCCGGACTGCGACATTACGGATGGAACAGGGACCCGACGAGATACGCGATCAGCGCGGCCAGCCCGCCAATCAATAGCGTCTCGAGCCCCGACCGCCACCAGGGGGCCAGTGACCACCGGCTTTTGAGCGCACCGATCGCAAAGAAGACCCCCATGGTCATCCAGGCAGACATCGCAAACGCATTCTGCACCGAGGCGAGAAACGGCAGCAGCGGGATCATCCCCGCCACCAGAAAGGCAAAGAAGGTGGCCAGCGCCGCCTTCATCGGATGCGGGTCGACACTGCCCAGACCATATTCACCTTCGATCATCAGGTTGATCCAGTTTTCAGTGCTCGAGGTGATCTCTGCCGTAGCCTCATTCAGAATGTCGCCAGTCAGCCCTTTTTGCGCAAGGATCTCACGCACTTCTTCGCGCTCGCCATCCGGGTACAACGCGATGTGGCGTTCCTCGACCGCGCGGATGCGGCGAATGTTGTCCAGTTCGGCCTTGGTGCCCGAATAATTGCCCGCAGCCATCGAAAACCCGTCAGCCAGAACATTCGCCAGGCCAAGCGCCACGATAACGAACGGGGAAAGACCTGCCCCGGCAACGCCTGCCACAATGGCAAACGTGGTGACGGATCCGTCGATGCCGCCATAGACGACGTCGCGCAACACGCCTCGGCCGGGCGGTGCGTTGATCCGTTCGGCGATTTCCTGCGGGCTGTGACCGTGATCCGTCATGGCTGGCTCCTTCGACACATTCAGTGTGCCGAAGGGCAGGCCGGGGCGCTTTGCTTTGGATCAACCCTTGGAAAACAGGCCCTGCAAGGCGCGCTTTATGATGCCCCGCGTCGAAGGTTTGTGCCTGTCCGAAAAGGGCAGCGGACGGCACACCTCCATCGCGGCCACACCCACACGGGCGCTGAGCGCCCCGTTGACCAGACCCTCTCCGAACCGGCGGGACAGTTTGCTGAGAACGGAACCACCCAGAACAGGCTCCAGCAGATCATCGCCAACTGCCACCGCTCCTGTCGCCACCAGATGCACAAATACACTGCGGGTCAGGCGCCAGCCGCCCAGCGTGCCCGCGCGACCGCCATAGATTTCCGCAACCCGGCGGATCATCCGCAACGACGCTGCCAGCGCGGTTATCACATCCGCAAGCGCCAATGGCACCAATGCGGTCACTGTGGCAACTTGCCGGGCCGCGGCTTCGACCTCGCGGCTGGCGGCTTGGTCCAGAGGGGCCAGCAGCTCATCTTCGGCAAGCTCCAGCAGCGCTGATGCATCGAACTGATCCGCCATACGTTCGGTTAATCGTTCGCGGCCCCAGCGCGTGTCTTCACGCCCTTGGTAGAATGCGATGATACGGTTGGTGACCGCACGGGCCTGAGCCAGATCGTCGTCGGCCAATGCGGTGTCAGCGGCCCGACGCAGGCCATCTACGCGGGACAATCGCCCCAATGCAGCCAGTTCACGGATAGCAATCATAAGCGCCACAAGAACCAGCGCGGCGATCAATCCGGTAACGATCCAACCCAATACAGGTGTGCGCGCCACCAGCGAGGTCGCAAAATCCCACGCGGCCACAGATATGGCAGCCCCGACCACTGCCAGGGCCAGCCCCCAGAACCAGCGCGCAAGCGCCGATGGTTTGCGCGCCGCCAGCCGTGCCGCGCTTTGCATCGCCTGCCCTTGCGGTTGCGCGATGTCTGGCACCGGCGGGGCCTTCGCGACATCAGCAGCGGGCTCATCCAATTCAAGATCGATCAAAACCGGGCCTTTAGCCATGGATCACACCCTCACTGCGCCAGACAAACCGTATGTCGGGCAAGTTTTCATCGTTATCCGCCCCATCGCTGCGGGCCACCTCGGCAAAACCGTTACGTTCATAAAACCGACAGGCTCGGGCATTGTCCTGAAACGCGGACAAGCTCAGCTCTGAGCGGCCCGATTTGGCGTGATTCAGCAATTGCTGACCAATCCCCCGCCCCCGAACCGGTGCATCCAGATAAAGCGAATGGATTTCACGACCGTTAAGCGCCAAAAAACCTACAACACCGGCCTCAGCTTCGGCCACAGTAACCCATTCCTGATCAATCATTCGCCCACAGAAGGCGATCGTCTCGGCGCAGCTGTGCAATTCAGGCATCCAGTCGTTTTCCACGGTGAAACTATGCAGGATTGTCCCGATGGTGCCTGCATCCGTTGTGCGTGCGGGACGCAGAAGTACCGTCACAACCGATCTCCAATCAAAAACTGGGCCGCACGATCCAGTCGGATATGCGGCGGGCCGTCACCGGGTTTCAAGGTCAACTGGGCCGGGGCAAAGGCCATGAAGCCGTAGTCTTCGCCCAACCAAGCATCAGCCCCATTTCGGGCCGGGCCCAACAGATGCGCTGGATCCTCGGGCAATTCACCGGGGTAGAAGGCAGCCTGTTTCCCACTATCCAACAAGGTACCCCGAACGCATGGCAGTTCTGTCCCGTTGTGATTGCGCAATTCTTCGGTCGTCGCGCGCAGCGATGCCAGAGACAGGGCCTCGGTCCGGGCTCCGGCGAAATTCGCCCGATCGCGCGCCTCCCGCGTCAATGCTTCAATGATCGCGGTGAGGCGGGGATGCTGCGTGTGGTGCAAATGGTCGGCTTTTGTCGCCGCAAACAAAATGCGTTCGACCCGTTTTCCTAACAGAAATTGGCTGAGCCACGCATTTCGGCCTGGGCGAAAGGCCGACAGGATATCAGCCATGGCACGGCGCATATCCTCGACCGCCTGCGGACCCTTATGAATAGCGCCCAGCGCGTCAACCAGAACCACCTGCCGGTCGATCCGCGAGAAGTGATCCCGAAAAAACGGTTTCACGACCTGAGCTTTGTAAGCTTCGTATCGCCGTTCCATCTCGCGTTGAAGCGTTCTGCGCCGCGACGGGCCAGACGCCACCAACGGCGCAAAGGTCAGGACCGGAGAACCTGCCAGATCCCCCGGCAACAGGAACCGTCCAGGGGTACAGTCGTAATACTCGGCTTCACGTGCCTGGTTGAGATAGGTCGTAAACGACGATGCCAGCGCCTGCGCGGTCGGCTCGTCATGCGCCCCGGACGGGTCTGCGGCGTTGACCTGGGCCAGATACCCGGCAGCCTCCGAACGGGTCTCGATACGTGTCAGTGTTTCCTGAGACCAGTCTGAATACGACTTGTCCAGCAAAGCCAGGTCCAGAAGCCATTCTCCGGGGTAATCGACAATGTCCAGATGAACGGTGCGCGGTCCCTGCAAGCCAGCAAGCAAGCCGGCTGGGCGGGCTTTGAAGGACAGGCGCAGTTCTGAAACCGCGCGCGTGCTGTCTGGCCAGTGCGGTGTCGGACCGGTCAGGGCGGACAGGTGCGTTTCATAATCGAACCGGGGCACAGTGTCATCCGGCTGCGGTTGCAGATAAGCGGCGTTGATCCGACCTTCCTGCTGCGCAACCAACCCGGTCATGCGTCCCCGATCCAGCAGGTTCGCCACCAGCGAGGTGATGAAAACCGTTTTGCCCGACCGCGCCAACCCCGTGACACCCAGGCGGATGACAGGCTCAAAAAACGTCTCGGACACGCTGTCGCCTATGGTTTCGACGCCGCGCACAAGGCTGTCTGCCAGTGATGAGATGACCAATCTGTCGCCCCGCAATTATCGTTTCACCCAAGATAGGTAGAGGGTACGGCACATACCAGCGCTTTCGCCCCCTTGCCCGTTCCCGCGCTGCGCTGTACCAGCGGCACATGCCCAGATACGCGTTGAAAGTTGAATACCAGGGGGAACCGTTTGCCGGATGGCAGCGGCAGAAGGATCAACCGTCCGTGCAGGGGGCAATCGAACAGGCCCTGTCCCGTATCCAGCCGGGTGCGCATACGATTGCTGCCGCAGGGCGCACCGATGCTGGGGTTCATGCGTTGGGCCAGGTCGCCCATTGCGACATGGTCAAGGAATGGGACCCGTTCCGCCTGTCCGAGGCGCTGAACTATCACCTCAAACCGCAGCCGGTGGCGATCGTGGACGCCGCGCGCGTGACTGACGATTGGCACGCGCGGTTTTCGGCGGTCGAACGGCAATACCTGTTCCGCATCCTGATACGACGCGCGCCTGCAACCCATGACAGGGGGCAGGTTTGGCAGATCAATCATCCGCTGGATGTCGAGGCCATGCAGGAAGGGGCGAACATGCTGCTGGGTCGCCATGATTTCACGACCTTCAGGTCGTCGATTTGTCAGGCCGCCAGCCCGGTCAAAACTCTGGATGAGTTGCGGGTAGAACTGGTTCAGGGCTTTTCCGGCCCCGAGGTCCATTTCCACGTACGGGCACGGTCATTCCTGCACAATCAGGTACGCAGTTTCGTCGGAACCCTGGAACGTGTGGGCGTCGGAGCGTGGGCCCCGGAAGAGGTGCGTGAGGCCTTGGAAGCTGCCGACCGTGCGGCCTGCGGCCCTGTCTGTCCGCCGCAAGGGCTGTATCTGGCGCGGGTCGGATATCCGGAACCAGTGTTCGACTGACCTAAATCGCCCGCAAAAGCAATCCACTTGCGATCACGGCAATGATCAGCCCGGCGACCAGTTCGATTGTTGGGGCCAGCACCGATGCGAACCGCGTTGCTGAGGCTGAGGCCAGCAGACCTCCGCGAAGGCCAAAGGATGTCCATCCCACCAAGGTCGTCACCAACGCCGTGCCCAATGCCATTGCAAAGGCCCCAGCGATACCGACCATCGCGATGCCCATCTGCCACGTCAGGATCAGTACGAACAATGCACCTGTGCACGGTCGCGCCGCGATGCCAGCTATCAGGATCAGGGCCTCGCGCAGTGAACCAACATTTGCAACTTCTTGCGCAGTTGGGCCATGGCGGTGACCACAGTCTGAACAGACCTCTCCATCGTGGTGGTGATGATGCGTGTGATCGTTTTCATCATGATGGTGGTCGTGGGGCGATGTGGTTTTCCGTCTACTTGCGAAACTGCGCAAAGACCGAACCACCAGCCAAAGACCGATAAGGGCGATTGCACCGTAGCTTATCGGAGCCATGACCTGTTCAGTCGTTCCAACAAGGCTTTCACGGGACATCTGGAACACCAGCACCCCGGCATAGACCAGTACGACGGCCGTCACCGCCTGCCCCAGGCTGGACAATACACTGATCGCCGATAACCGCCAAAAGGCGACGCGCCGACCCAACCCGTAGCCACCGATCAGGACCTTTCCGTGGCCGGGGCCGATGGCATGAAAGAACCCGTAAGCGAAACAGACCGTCAGTAGCGTTGCCACCGCCTCGGGCTGCTCGGCACGCGCGGCACGCAAGGACCGGGCAATCTGGTTCTGGAATTCTCGTTGCTCCCCCGCGGCCCAGGCCGCAAGACTGTCAAAGCCTCCGCTGCCCCAGAACCAGAGCAGCAGACCGCAGGCAAGAGCAACCGGAACAATCAGGTAGCGGGACATGAAACACGGATCTCGGTCGCGAAGTTTTCACCGACCAGTGGAATATCGTTTTCCTCGAGGTCATAGTCTGCGTCCAGTGTCAGCAGGAACGCCTGCATCTGTGCAAGTTGTCCATCTATGTCCGGGTCAAACCGATCCATCTGGCACGCAGTAGGACCTGTGACGGTCACGGGCCGCGTCACCTCGTAGGCGGTGTAAAACGTCTCATCAAATGCCTTTGCGGACAATGCCGTGGCAGGCACGGCGCCAGCTTCCACCGCCCTGAGATGCGTGGTGACAACGCGCCCGTCTTCAACTGTCGCGTGCGCCTCCATCGGACCGGAAAGTGCAACCGGGTTTCCGTCTGCCGTAACGACAAGATCGCCGTTGTATCCTTCAACCCACTGCATATCGAACCCGGTCAGGAACTGTTCTTCGCTTTCCGTCAGAATGCCGTCAGCATCCTGATCCAGCTTCATGTCTTCCAGAACCAGCAACGAGTAGAATTCGTCATATGCCCAGGTCACGCGGACATGGGTCAATTGACCAGCGTCATCCACGATGAACTCCAGCCCGGTACCAATGAAAACATGCGGGTGGGCATTGGCCTGCATAGGCAAACAAAGGATCAAAGTGGTTATAAGGTAACGCATAGTCGCAAGATAGGTGTCCCTCCACGTGGCGGCAACGACATTTTCAATCCCTATGCGAAATCCGGCCAAACATCAGGTCGGCGGAAACAGAACCAGTGTTTGCAGCGCAGTACCCACCGGACCCTGCGTATCGAAGAGCACGGATTGAGACATGCCGATACCGGAAGGCTGCCAATGCGAAACCGACTTCGAGGCCAGCCAGTCCGAAACCGGTTCACGGTGGATATGCACGGTCAGGTCAGTATTCATGAACCCCATTTCCGAGGTTGGCGCATTCCATGAGATACCGTTACCACAATCGGCCAAAGGACACAGCGCCTGAATGGGCGACTGATCCTCGCCTTGCAAAAGCTGCGGAGTACGCATCCAAATTGTTTTGGGCCCGGCCCCCTGGTTTCCCCCTGTCGGATAGCGAATATCGCTGTAATGGGCGAAACCGGGCAGATCGTGGCGAATTTCACCAATTGGAAAGGGGCCCTCGACAACGTCCTCTATCCTCGGCGCATCTATGTCGACATTCGGCACCTGCCCCAGATCGCGCCGCAAAAGATGCATCGTGGTGGCCGTAGCGCAGAGCGTGTCATCAAGATCGTGAACCGTGACCCGCGTGGTCCCGAGCGTCTTGGTATGGCGCGTGGTCTCTGCCGCGACACGGAGCCCGGCCAATGGAAGTGGCCGCAACAAATCAACGGTCAGACGGGTCAGCATCTTTTCGGGGCCGATTTCGGTTTCCGCGGCCCGCACAATCAAACCGCTGACCGGCCCCGCGTGGCAATGAGCGGCAGACCACGGCCCGCGCGCGGCATCGTTACCAATAAAGGCCCCGTCATCGCGCTGATGAAAGTAGGTCTTGTCCGCAAAATCGAGCGCTTCCGCCATGTGTTCCTCGGGTCTATTCTTGTGCAAATCGTTTCAATTCATCTGGGCCCAGGTGTTCAACCACTTTCGCTATTCTGACGTCGGGGGGCGGACATGTTGGACACACCGTCCTTGCAATCAGTTTCGCTTTCGCTTCCAGGGAAACACGTGTCATCCAGCCGCACGATCTCAGCCCCGGTCATTGCGGTAACATCCTTCAGATGATCATGATTTTGATCCATCAGGCTGATTGTCATGTTTGCCGAAATGTCCCTGTCAAGCACCCAGTCCGGGCTATACTTTTACCGCAAGGATGGCTTAACTGCCCGGGCCCTGTCCACCGTAATGACGGGACGTCACCGCATCAAACCTAAGCAGGAGCCGTACATGGCGTTGTTGATCGAAACCGGGTTGTCCAACTGGATAAGTGATGACGACATTGCCCGCAGTTTACAGGCGGTGTTGCCGGATGCGGATATCCGCACCGCCGATACGTTGGGAAATCCGGATGACATAACAATGCTGGCCGTGGTTGATATGCAACGTGACCACCCGACGCGACTGCCCAACCTGAAACTGGTACAAAAGCTGGGTGCAGGGGTGGAAACCATTGTCAGTCATCCCGGTTTGCCCGGTCACGTTCGCATCGCCCGCCTGAAGCCTGACGCACCGGCGCAGGGCATTGCCGAGTGGTTTCTGGCCTATATCCTGCGCGCTCAGCGACACATGGCATTTCACGAAGCGGCCCAAACCCGCGCCGAGTGGTCCCCGCGCGCACCGGTTTTTACGCCGGACACCGTAGTCGGCGTTCTGGGTCTTGGTCACATCGGTGCCCGCACCGCGCGGATGCTGCACGCCGTGGGCTTTCAGGTGATGGGCTGGAGCCGTACGCCCAAAGCCATCGAAGGCGCAACTTGTTTGCATGGGCAGGACGCGTTGCCCGCGCTTCTTGGCCAATGCGACCACGTTTGCGCAATCCTGCCCTCGACCCCTCAAACCGCTGGCCTGTTTGATGCCCGGATGCTGGCGGCGATGAAACCCGGCAGTCAGTTGCTGAACGCTGGGCGCGGAAATCTGATTGATGAGGGCGCTCTCATCGCGGCACTGGACGCAGGTGTTCCGGGGCATGCCGTGTTGGACGTCACGTCGCGGGAACCTTTGCCACAAGACAGCCCGCTATGGCGCCACCCCGGCGTTACGATCACGCCACATGTTTCGGGCTGGCATCTGGGCGATGCGTTGTCGGATGTGGCTGAAAACTTCCAACGCCTCTGTTCTGGCGCGCCCTTGCTACATGAAGTCAATCGCGATCAGGGCTATTGAAACCTGACCCGATGATCAGGGCGTAAGGATCCAGTTGCCATTGCCATCGTTGCATCGGCGGGTTCGGATTTCCCTGCTCTGATCACCACCGTCCGGCTGAATCACATGCTGAAGACCAACGCAATTTCCCTTCACCGATTGCACCCGGATTGTTCCTTTTGAACCCGTGTCGTCATTCTTCCATGACCGCTCCTGGCCCACGGATGGCGTGCCACTGGTTAAAAGCGCGTTTGAGGCCGCGTTGACCACTTCGAAATCTGCTGGAGACAACCCCATCTCGGCTATGATTCGAGATAGCGGCTTGGCCTCGACCGCATTGGTCATCAAAAGAATGCCGAATGCGGCTATGGCGGTTAAAATCGGGGCATTCATGGCGGCCTCACAGAACTGAAATCATTTGTGGTCAAGGTTATACACCTGATCCGGCGGGGCCAAGCCCCGAAGCGAACCTTCAAATTATCCCGAACTGGCCTATCTGCGCGATTTCTGTTCGCAAGCCTGCAATACAGGCGATCCGGGGCGATTCAGGTTTTGGTGGCACAAGGGCTTCAACCGACATTTGCCTTTGCCCCCGCCTCGCCGGTTACAACTGCCCGACAAGGTGGCGCCACAATTTTATGACCTTAGGGCTTCACAGACGGGCCTGAATTTGCTGAAATTCAAGTAAATTCTGATTTTTAGCACTGGAGATTGTTCCATGAAACTACGCCCTGCCCCAATGGCCATCGCAGCACTCGCTGCATCTGCGGTCCTACATACCTCGCCGATATCGGCCAAGGAAGAAACCAAATCCGTCTTCGTCATGAGCCGCACCTGGGCGGTGACACAGGTTTCCGACGCGCCGGTCGTTTATCGCGCCACGCGTGACAACAACAACCTCAACCCCTTCGGGCCTCCACCGCGCCTGCGTACGGTTCAGGCCATTGCCGCGATTCAGCAGGCAACCGGGTGCAAACCGATCGTGGCCAGTATGTATCAGAACATCTCGGGCCAGTTTTTCTCGCAGGTCAGTTGCAACTGACACAGCTTCAGATCAGGCATTGAGGTCACCCGACCGGCCTGCCATAGCTTGCGCATGAAACTCGCGATTAACGGATTCGGCCGCATTGGCCGCTCGATCCTGCGGCAGGTTCTGGCCCTGCCGGCAGGGTCAGATATCGAGCTGGTGCTGATCAATGACATCGCGCCGCTGGACACCTGCGCATACCTGTTCAAATACGACAGCACATTCGGCCCCTATCCCGGCGATGTGTTCGGGGGGGACGCCGCGCTGATCGTGGATGGACGCGCGATTCCCATGACCCACAGCGCCGATCTGTCCCGCGTTGATCTGTCGGGCGTTGACGTCATGCTGGATTGTACGGGTATCGCCCGCAGCTCAGACGTTGCGCGTCGCGGGTTGTCCGCGGGCGCAGGTAAAGTACTGATCTCAGGCCCATCCCCCGCCGCTGATGTCACCATCGTTCTGGGCGCAAACGAGGACCAGTTGGGCAACGCCCGGATTGTGTCAAACGCGTCCTGCACCACCAATGGGCTGGCGCCACTGGTCAGGGCCATCGACGATATCGGCGGCGTCGCATCGGGGCACATGACCACCATCCACTGCTATACCAACAGCCAGCCAATGGTCGATGCCCCGCGCGGCGACCTGGCCCGTTCTCGGGCAGGGGCACTGTCGATGGTGCCGACCACATCGAGCGCGATGCACCTTATCGATGTCGTCCTGCCTCATCTGGCAGGGCGCATTTCGGGCGCGGCTGTCCGCGTTCCCACGGCAAGTGTGTCAGCCGTGGACCTTGTGGTCACATTGCAGCGCGGCATGAGTGCAGAAACCTTCGATCACGCCCTGAAGCAGGCCGTTGCTGCATCACCTGTGCTTGGCTGGACTGACTTGCCTCTGGTCTCGTCCGACCTGCGGGCTCGCCCTGAATCGCTGGTTATTGCCGGGCCTGAGACCCGTATGGTGGGTGAAAATCAGATTAGGGTCTTTGGTTGGTACGACAACGAATGGGGGTTTTCGGCGCGAATGCTGGACGTGGCCCGCCTTATGGCAGCCGAATAGCCGGGCGGTGACGTCAACACAATAAGGCCCAAAAAAAACGTGTCTCATGCATAATTCCTTTCCTCTTCCGCATTCAGATGCTCTAACCTGAATTCAAACGACCGTGCATGGCGCGGGCAAGAGAACTGGAATTGGGGCATTTGGGGCAATTCATGCGAAGGAGCAAGCGGCAATGCCGTCTGGGGCGCTGGCTGATGGCCGCAGTTGTGACTTTGGCCCCAACCACACTGGTGGCGCTGGAAACCTCACTCTCTGCCCCCGGCGCATCGAAAGAACTGGTTGAACGCCTCGAAAAGACATCCTCAGTAACGACGGCTGAAGAACGTGGCCTCGACACCCCGCTTGAAATCCTCTCAGCGGCTTTGTCGGATTACCGAACGATTGTACAAATCCTGTACGACGAAGGGTATTTCAGTCCGGTCGTCAGCATCAAGCTTGATGGACAGGAAGCGGCCGAACTGAGCTCTCTCACGGTGCCTGCACAAATCAACCGTGCTGCGATTACCGTTGAAACCGGGCCAAACTTCAATTTCGGCACCGCCATTGTTCAGCCCCTGGCCCCCGACACGGAGCTGCCCGAAGACTTTGCCTCTGGGAAACTGGCGACAACCGGAGCCATTCAACAGGCCTCCTCGGCCGGTGTTCAGGGCTGGAGGAACGCTGGTCATGCAAAAGCCAGTGTTGCGGGTCAGACAATCATCGCGCGCCACGCACAAGCCCGCCTGGATGCCCAGATCGACCTTGATCCCGGACGCAGGCTGACATTTGGCAGAATGTTTATCAAAGGCGATTCAGATGTGCGTCACAGGTCCATCGAAAAGATCGCCGGGTTCCCCAGTGGAGAGGTATATTCGCCCGAGAAAATTCAGAAGGTTGGAACACGATTGCGCCGGACCGGTACGTTCAACGTGGTCTCGCTGCAGGAACGAGAGACCCCAAACCCCGATGGCACACTGGATTTCGATGCCACGTTCGAAGACTTGCCCAAACGTCGGTTGACCTTTGGTGTGGAACTGGCCTCTCGCGATGGTGTTGATGTGACCGCGACATGGACCCATCGCAACATGTTCAAGCGCGCAGAACGTCTGCGCTTCGAAGTGGCGGTTCGAAATATTGGTGGTGCCGAGGATATCGATGGCCGGATCGGGCTGCGTCTGGATCAACCTGACCGGCTTGGCCCCGATGACAACACCTTCTGGAGCACCCTGCTGGAACGCCGCAACACGGAAAACTATAATGTGACGGTGGCTTCGCTGGCCTATGGTGCGCGCCGAACGTTTTCAGACAGTCTCTACGCCGAGGCATCGGCCGGATTTCAGTGGTCGGACGCGGACGATGCATATGGCAGCGGGCGCAAGTTCAGGTATTTCATCCTGCCGTTCCGATCCGAATGGGACCAACGCGACAGCAAAGTCAGCGCCACGCGCGGATTCTATCTGGACTCGCAAGTCATGCCCTTTGTCGGAATTTCCGGTACGGATACCGGCATCCGCCTTTTCTTTGATGGGCGGGCCTATACCAGCCTGGGGACAGGGGGGCGGATCGTTTTGGCCGGTCGCGCGCAACTGGGATCCGTGATTGGCCCACCCGCCGATGGCGTCACACCTGACTTTCTGTTCTTCTCGGGCGGCGCGGGAACCGTGCGCGGGCAGCCGTATGAAAGTCTCGGCATTCCGGTCGGAACCGGCATCGCGGGCGGTAAGTCGTTTATTGGCTTGTCCGGTGAGATCCGTGGCAAGGTAACCGACAGCCTGTCACTGGTCGGATTTTATGACTACGGTGTTGTCGACACGTCGTCCTTTATCGGCAGCGGCGCAGAAGACCACTCTGGCGCTGGTATTGGCGTAAGATATGATCTGGGCGGGTTTGGCCCCCTGCGCTTTGATCTGGCCTATCCTGTCAGCGGTCCCACCGGGGACGGGCTACAGTTCTACATCGGGATCGGACAGGCGTTTTGAGACGATACCTTTCATACCCTCTGTTGATCGGCGCGCTGGCATTCGTGCCGGTGGCCGGACATCCGCAGGAAGATGAAGGCGGCAGCATGATCGAGCGGTTCCTACAGGATACCCTGTCGGGCGACGATCAGAACGTCACCGTCAAAGGCCTGCAAGGTGCGCTGAGTTCACGCGCCACGATTGCCGAGATCACGGTTGCAGATGACGAAGGAGTCTGGCTTACCGTCAAGGATGCCGAACTGGACTGGAACCGACTGGCTTTGATCCGTGGGCGGTTCTCGGTCAATGCTTTGACTGCGCACGAGATCGACGTCGCCCGCGCGCCGGGCACCACCACCAAGGATACGCCGCCGCCGACCGCAGAAACAAAAGGCTTCCAACTGCCTGAACTACCCGTTGCCATCGAAATCGGCGAAATCCGCATCGACGAGCTGGCTTTGGGCCAGCCTCTGATCGGAGTGGCCGCGGAATTGGCGGTCAATGGCAACCTGTCACTTGTCGACGGGACGCTGGACACCAATCTGGATATTACCCGGCTGGATCGGGCCGGTGATGAAATCAAGTTGACTGCGGGCTTTCAGAATTCAGACAGCCAGATCGATCTTGACCTTCAGGTGACAGAGGCAGCGGGCGGCCTGATCTCGGCCGCTCTGAAAATTCCGGACAGTCCGCCGATTGGATTGACCGCGAAAGGGTCCGGACCGGTGACCGACTTCACAGCAGATATCGGCCTCAGCAGCGATAGTCAGCCTCGGGTGACAGGGCAGGTACGGTTGCGCTCGGCCCCGACTGCGGCGGCAAGCGCGGAAGAGGGTATTGCCTTTACCGCCGATCTCGGCGGTGATCTGACACCATTTGTAGCCGACAATATGGATACTTTCTTCGGCGCCAAAACACGGCTGTATGTGGATGGGCGGACGCTGCCCGACGGTGCGCTGACCATCAGTGATCTGGAACTCACCTCGCAAGCGCTGAACCTTGAGGGTCAGCTGGAACTGGCAGCGGGTGGTCAGCTTCAACTGGCGGCCCTTCAGGGGCGAATTACTCCGCCAGAAGGGCAAAGCGTTGTTCTGCCTGTCTCAGGCGGCGACACATCCATTGGAGCGGCACAGATTTCCGCGCTGTTCGACGAAAAGAACGGCAACCTTTGGGATCTGAGCCTGACCGCGAAGGCCGTGAAAACCGAACAGCTCGACGTGCAGCGCGCGCAAGTCTCGGCGCAGGGAACCCTGGAACAGGGTGATGCTCTGAGCTTCGACGGCGATCTGCAAGCCGCTCTGGACGGTATCAAAATGGCTGACTCCGGGCTGAATGCAGCAGTGGGCAGCCGCATTACTCTGGATGGCACCTTCGAATATGGCAGTGACCAATCCCTCAACCTGACCGGGTTCGAACTGGTCGGTTCGGACTACGATTTGGGCATCGACGCATTGATCAGCGGCCTGTCCACCGGGTTGGCCGTCGACGGCACCGCCACTCTAGAAGCCACGGACTTGTCCCGATTTTCGGAACTGGCCAAGCTGGAGCTGGGCGGTCAGGTCTCTGCCCGACTGACTGGTCAGGGTTCACCACTGGAAGGCAGTTTCGACGGCAAACTGGAGGTCGAGGGCACTGACCTCTCTTCCGGGCGTGATGACATCGATCCGGTGATCCGGGGAAAAACAACGATTACGCTCGACGCCAAGCGCGGCGCAGATGGTGTAACCGTCCGTGATTTTACCCTGATCGGGGATACCTTGCGCGCGCAGGTCGATGGCACGGTAACGACACCTGATGGCAACGTGGCTATCGATGGTCAGGCAACGGTCAATTCCCGGGACCTTTCAGTGTTCTCAGGCCTTGCCAACCGCGAGCTTGGGGGTGCAGTGCAAGCGAAACTGAACGGAAAGGGAACCGTTCAGACGCTGGAGTTTGACGGCACAGCCAGCGTGTCCGGCCGGGACATCAAAACCGGCCTGGCCGAGATTGATCCGCTGTTGGCCGGTCGCAACAAGATCACGTTCGACGGTGCGCTGAGCCAGGAACGGATTGTGATCCGCGACGCGACGGTGAACGGTTCTGCCCTGACCGCCAAGGCCTCTGCCACCATAGACGACCCGAAGAGTGCTTTGGCTATTGACGGACAAGCCAATCTGAACATCCCGGACCTTTCGCTGTTTTCAGGCCTTGCCAAACGCGATCTGGCAGGAGCGATCCGTGCGGATGTTGCCGGCAAGGGCGCGGTCGGCAGCAAGATGTTCGACGTAATAGGCAATTTGGCTGCGGACGATATCAAAACCGGAATCGATGCCGTAGACGACCTGATCCAGGGGCGAACGAATCTGACCGTGGACGCGGTGAATAACGACGAAGGCCTGAACATCCGCACGTTCCAACTGATTGGAACCGCCCTGTCGGCAAATGCATCAGGAAAGTTGGACCGAAACGCTGGCGGATTGGACTTTTCCGCCAAATTGGATGACCTCGGCCGTCTGTCGCAAACCTTGTCCGGCCCGCTTAGCCTGAGCGGGAACGTCGCTCCAACCGGTTCTGGGCTAGAAGGCACTGCCCGTCTGGACGGACCAGACAGCTCATACGCCAGCCTTCAGGGGACAGTTGACCGGAATGGGTCTGCCGACGTCGACTTTGACGCCAAACTAAACCAGATTGAGCGGTTTGTTCCAGAGTTCCCCGGCACCGTTGCAGCAACAGGGACGGCCCAGCGCGACAATGGAGTCTGGACGATCGACGCCAAGGCGCAAGGGCCCGCGGACATAGACACCACGTTGGCCGGCACCTTTGACGAAACCAGCGGTCAGGCGGATCTGACAGCTCAGGGCGGCATCAACCTTGGAATCGCGAATGTATTTATCACACCCAACAAGATCGACGGATCGGCGCGCTTCAATCTTGCCCTCAAGGGCGCGCCTACGCTGGCGTCACTGAGCGGATCGGTCACCACTTCGGGCACATCGCTTGCCATTCCGGGTGCGGGTCAAACCATTACCGGGATCAGTGGTCAGGTGGATCTGGCCCAAAGCCGCGCAACCATCACACTGAATGGCGGAGTTCGGGCGGGCGGCAGCTTTAGCGTCAACGGACCAGTTGACCTGACCCCTCCGTTCAACGCCCAGATCACCACCACCCTGAACAACCTCGTGCTGACGGATCAGTTGTTGTATGAAACCACCCTGAACGGCCAGATTGCTATGACCGGGGCTTTGGCCGGAAACAGTTCTTTGGCCGGGCAGATCACGTTTGACGAGACCAACATCAACCTTGCAGCCGCGTCCGGCGCGGTAGGCGCGGCACCTATTCCGGATATCCAGCACATCAACGAAAGTCATCCCGGTTTCGTCACGCGAGAGCGTGCCGGATTGGTTGTGATCGAAGGATCCGAGAAAAGCGCGTCCCGGATTGCGCTGGATATTAGCCTGCTTGCACCCAAGGCGGTTTTTGTCACAGGGCGAGGCGTGAATGCAGAACTGGGCGGTCGGATTCTCATCGGGGGCACCACAGCCTCTGTTGTTCCGTCCGGTCAGATCGAACTGATCCGGGGGAATTTCGACATTCTGGGCCGCAGGTTGGCACTGACAAAGGGGATCGTCACACTACAGGGTGACCTGACACCGTATATCGAGTTCGAGTCTTCGGCCAGCACGTCCGACGGCACAGCGACAATCGAAATTGCAGGCCCGCTGGATTCACCTGAGGTCAATGTGTTTTCCGACCCCGAACGTCCGGCTGAAGAAGCGCTGGCGATGCTGCTTTTCGGGAACCGGTTTTCAGAAATCTCGCCGTTCCTGATCGCGCAGATGGCGGCATCACTGGCGCAGCTTAGCGGTGCGGGAGGTGATGCAACGAAAGGCCTGCGCGATTCCACCGGAGTGGATACGGTTGACATCGGTGCTTCGGAAGGCGGCGCGGGCCGTTTGGGCGCTGGCGCATATCTGGGTGAAAACCTTTATACGGACTTCACTGTGAACACCGAAGGCGACACCGAAGTGAACCTGAATCTCGATGTTACCGACAGTTTCACAGTACGTGGTACCGTCGATGGTCGTGGCGAGACAGGCGTGGGTTTATTCTTCGAACGCGATTACTGACCAACTGTCAAAAAGAAGCTAAATTGAGCCGCCCTTTCGTGTCGCGCGAGCAGGTGTTGGGTGTTCAAAACGCCTTTTAGACGGCTCATTCCGATTTCATTGGTGGTCGGGAAACCTTGTTTCAGAAAGATTCAAGTGCCGAAACCAGCGTGGTATCCCAGACGACAATAAGACTCACCGGTGTCCAGTGAGTAATTCACCAGTACATCCGGGTTTTTCCGCAAATTTAGAAACAGGGAAATTGTACAGACACCGCGACATCTCAATCCATGACCTGACAGTTTGTCTTCTCACCTTTCCCTGGTTTGTCAGCAGTTTTCGGCGCCCTTGGGAACGCGAATAGCTTCTGATTATCTTGTGCCTTCAGCCATTCCATCGCTGCGGCATGGCGGTTCCATGCCACTGTAACACAGCTGCTGACGAGTCACCTGCTCCGAGGTCACGGCCTAAGACCTCAGAAAAATGTAGCGAACGAGTCGTAAGGACCAGTCAAATGAAGCAGCCGGTAAGACTATGGCGTGGCGAAGAAAAAAGCGGCCCCCTCCGAGGCCGCTTTTATTCAGTCTGGCAGCGATCTCATTCCGCTGCGATCGCATCCTCGATCTTTTCGACACGAATGGCCGAGAACTTGAACTCGGGGATCTTGCCGTAAGGGTCGATGGCCGAGTTCGTCAGGATATTCGCTGCCGCTTCGACATATGCAAACGGAATGAACACCATGTCTTCGGCAATTGCCCGGTCGGCGCGCACCATGATTTCAATCGAACCACGACGCGTGGTCAGGCGGATAATTTCACCCGGTTCGATTCCCATCAGCTTCAGTGTGCGCGGGTTCATCGAGCAGTTGGCCTCGGGCTCAACCGCGTCAAGAACCTTGGCGCGGCGGGTCATCGATCCGGTGTGCCAATGTTCCAGCTGACGGCCAGTGGTGGCAATCATCGGGTATTCGTCATCGGGTGCCTCATCGGGCGGGATGACGCTGGCCGGTGTGAACCTTGCCTTGCCGCCCGCACGAGGGAAACCATCACCGAACACGATAGACTGGCCGGGATCGGTTTCGCTGCGCGACGGATAGGTGATCGTCTCGGTTTCCAGCCGTTCCCACGTGATATTGTCCAGCGACTCCATGGTCAGTTTCATCTCGGCAAAGACCTCAGACACATCGGTGTAATCCCAGTTCAGACCGATCCGCTGTGCCAGTTCGACTGTGATCTTCCAATCCTCGCGTGCCTCACCCGGAGGTGCCACGGCCGGACGGACACGCTGAACCTGACGGTTGGTGTTCGAAACCGTGCCGTTCTTTTCATACAGCGCCGAGGCCGGCAGGATGATGTCCGCATAGTTCGCGGTTTCGGTCAGGAAGATGTCCTGCACGATCATCAGGTCCAGCTTGGCCAGCGCCTCACGTGCGTGGCCAACATCCGGATCGGACATGGCCGGGTTTTCACCTTGAATGTACATGCCCTTGATATTGCCGGCATAGGCTTGGTCGATGATCTCTGTGACGGTCAGGCCCTTCTCGTTCGAGAAATCATCCGATTTCCAGACATTGGTGAATTGCGCACGAATGCCATCGTCCGTAACCGTTTTGTAATCCGGCAGGAACATCGGGATCAGACCCGCGTCTGACGCGCCCTGCACGTTGTTCTGGCCCCGCAAAGGGTGCAGACCCGCGCCGGGTTTACCGACGTTCCCGGTCATCAGAGCCAGCGAGATCAGGCAGCGTGAGTTATCTGTGCCGTGGATGTGCTGGCTGACGCCCATGCCCCAGAAGATCAGACCAGCCTTGGCTCGTGCAAAGGTGCGCGCAACGCGGCGCAGCTGATCCGGTTCGATGCCACAGATCGGCGCCATCGCCTCAGGCGTGAACTGGCGCAGGTGCTCTTTCTCGGCTTCCCAGTTCTCGGTCCAGCGGTGGATGTACTGGCTGTCATACAGCTCTTCCTCGACGATCACGTTCATGATCGCGTTCAGCATCGAGACATCCGCGCCCGGGCGGAATTGCAGCATTTCGTCGGCAAACTTGCGCATACCAACGCCGCGCGGGTCCATCACGATCAACTTGCCGCCGCGTTTGGCGAACTGCTTGAAATAGGTCGCAGCAACGGGGTGGTTCTCGATCGGGTTCGACCCGATGATGATCGCCACATCCGCGTTTTCGATCTCGTTGAAGGTCGCGGTCACGGCGCCCGAGCCGACGTTCTCGATCAGAGCGGCCACAGACGATGCGTGACACAAACGGGTGCAGTGGTCGACGTTGTTGTGCTTGAACCCCTGACGGATGAACTTCTGAAACAGATAAGCTTCTTCGTTGGTGCATTTGGCCGAACCAAAGCCAGCAATCGAAAGCGGGTTTTCGTCGCGCAGGGCCATCAGCCTGGTTGCGGCCAGATCCATCGCCTCTTCCCATGTCGCTTCGCGGAAATGGGTGCCGATGTTGCCGGGATCGACGTTCAGCCCCTTCTCGGGCGCGTCCTCGCGCCGGATCAACGGCTTGGTCAGGCGGTGCGGGTGGTGGATGTAGTCGAACCCAAAGCGGCCTTTGACGCACAAACGGCCTTCGTTTGCCGGGCCGTTGATGCCCTCGACATACTTGACCTTGCCGTCCTTGACCTTCAGCGAAACCTTGCAGCCTACGCCACAGAACGGGCAGACGCTTTCGGTCTCAGAGTCGTAATCTTTGCTGTCCCCCTGCTGTTGGTCGTCCAGCACGGTTGCAGGCATCAGGGCGCCGGTCGGGCACGCCTGAACACATTCACCACAAGCGACACAGGTTGAATCGCCCATCGGGTCGTTCTGGTCGAACACCACCTGAGAGGTGTGGCCGCGGCCAGCCATGCCGATCACGTCATTCACCTGCACATCGCGGCAGGCACGGACGCAGAGGTTGCAGTTGATGCAGGCATCCAGATTGACGCGCATCGCAACGTGGCTGTCATCCAACAGCGGGATCTTCTCGGCCTCTTTTGCTGGGAAGCGGCTGTCGCTGACATCGTTCAGCCTGGCCATGTCCCAGAAATGGCTGGATGCGTCATGGGGTCGCTCGGGCTGGTCAGCCACCAGCAGTTCCATGACCATCGCACGGGATTTCTCGGCGCGGTCGGTGTCAGTCTTGACGACCATCCCGTCAGCAGCCGGACGGATGCACGAGGCGACCAGAGTACGCTCGCCTTCCACCTCGACCATACAGGCGCGGCAGTTGCCATCGGGTTTGTAACCCGGTGCCGGTTTGTGACACAGATGCGGAATAACCAGTCCACGGCCATTGGCCGCGTCCCAGATGGTGGTGCCTTCGGGCACGGTGACGTCATCGCCATTCAGGTTGAAGGTGACGGTCTTGGTTGGGCTTGCATCAAGCATGGCTCTGTCTCCCTCAGATTTCGTCAGCGAAATGTTTCATGACCAGACGGATCGGGTTCGGGGCCGCCTGCCCCAGACCACAGATCGAGGCGTCGCCCATGACCTGACACAGATCTTCCAGCAGGTTCTGATCCCACTTGTCGGCCTGCATCAGCTTGACCGCTTTTTCGCAACCCGCCCGACAGGGGGTGCACTGGCCGCAGCTTTCGTCCTCGAAGAATCGCAGCATGTTCAGCGCCGCATCGCGGGCCGTGTCCTGACCGGATAGAACCACAACCGCAGCAGACCCGATGAACGTGCCCAGCGGCTGTAGGGTGTCAAAGTCGAGCGGGATGTCGTCGATGCTGGAGGGGAGAAGACCTGACGACGGCCCGCCCGGTTGATACGCCTTGAACACATGACCTTCGGCCATGCCCCCGGCGGCATCAATCACGTCAAGAATGGTCGACCCTGCCGGCAGCAGGTAGACGCCGGGTTTCGCCACCCGGCCCGAGACCGAATAACTGCGCAGCCCCTTGCGGCCATTCTTTTCAACCGAATTGAGGATTTCCGGACCTTCCCGGCAGATCTTGGACACCCAGAAGAGCGTTTCCACGTTGTGCACCAGCGTCGGGCGTCCAAACACGCCGACCTGCGCCACGAAGGGCGGTCGGTGACGCGGCAGGCCTTTTTTGCCTTCGATCGACTCGATCATCGCGGATTCTTCACCGCAGATATAGGCGCCAGCGCCACGGCGCAGGTCGATATAGCCAGGCTCAACAATTCCGGCATCTTCCAGCGCGGCGATCTCGCGGCGCAGAATTTCCAGAACCGCAGGGTATTCGTCGCGCATATAGATGAAGCAGGTCTCGGCCTCGACCGCCCAGGCGGCGATCAACATGCCTTCAAGGAAGACATGCGGTGTGCGTTCCAGGTAATAGCGGTCTTTGAAGGTGCCGGGCTCGCCCTCGTCGCCATTGACGGCCAGATAGCGCGGACCTTCGTTCATGCGAACAAAGCCCCATTTTTTGCCCGACGGGAAGCCCGCACCGCCCAGACCGCGCAGGCCCGAGGACAGGACATCTTCCTGTACATTCTCCCAATTGCCGCCGTCACGCAGTTCTTTCAGCGTGGCGTAACCGCCATTTGCCTCATACGCTGCGAAAGCTTCGTAGTCGGGCAGATGGGCATGGGTGTCTTCCGCAGCAATCGCGGCCTGCACCTTATCGGGGTTGGCATGGTCGATATGGTTGTGACCGATCTCCAGCACCGGCGCTGTGTCGCAGCGGCCCATGCAGGGCGCGCGGACCACACGGACTTCGGTCGGGTCCAGACCGTCTTTCAGTGCCTTTTGCAGTTGTTGGGCGCCCGCCATTTCGCAGGACAGAGAATCACAGACGCGAATGGTCAGCGCAGGCGGAGGAGTCTCGCCTTCTTTCACCACGTCGAAATGAGCGTAGAACGTCGCGGTCTCGTAGATCTCCGCCTGACCGATCCGCATCTCGACCGCCAGCGCGGCAATATGGTCGGCACTGATATGGCCGTGTTCATCCTGAATCAAATGCAGGAATTCGATCAGCAGATCGCGGCGGCGCGGGCGGTCGCCCAGCAGGCGGTGAATTTCAGCCTGCGCCTCATCCGTGAACTGACGACCTTTGGGCGTGTGTCGCCCCTTGCCTTTACCTGACTTCCAGACGCCCTTGGGTGCGCCTAATGGCTTGGTGTCTAATGGTGCCATGATGCCCTCCGATTCAGGCCCCGTGTCTCATCAGGCTAACATATCGTCAAATCGCTTTTGGCAATTGCACGATAACGACACCTTATTACCGTAAAGACGTCACCACGGCGCGCAGCGCCCGTACAGTTGGCAGTTCTGGATCGCGGCTTCGTGTCGCCAGACAAATCGGTTTGCTGACAATGGGCTCGACCAGCGGCAGCACCTTTGTCCCTTTCAACTCGCCCAATGCCCGAATAAGGACACGGGGCACAACCGTGGCGGCCAGCCCCTCGCGTGCCATCACCATCGAAGCGGTAAACCCGCTGGTTTCGGCAACCACGTCCGGGTACAAACCCTGATCTTCGAATACATGATCCAGAATACGCCGGTTCTGCATCTGCGGCTCGAGCAGACTTAGCGGGAATTCGGCCACGCGCGCCCAAGGTATCGGACCTGTTTCGTCCGTCATGTGCGACGGGACCAGCAGAACATAGGTTTCCTCGTATAAAGGTTGCACCTGTCGCAGGTCGGTCCCGATGCTGTCGCCATACGTTACCCCAGCGTCCAGGCTGCCTTCGTCCAGCCGGTGTTGAATGGCGGTCGCTGACATGGTTTCGATGCGCGTAATGATACGTGGATGCGCCTGTCTCAACCGTTTGGTGAGCCGCCCGGTAAAGGCGATGGCCGTCGGGATCACGCCCAAAATCAGCGTGCCGGTGATCTCGCCTTTGGCGGCCAGTACCTGTTGCTCGAGTGCCTTGGTGTCATCCAGAATGCGACGCGCCCGCTGGACGATCATCTCTCCCTCTTCCGTCAGACCCTGAAACCGGTTGGCGCGGCGGACAATGGAGACGCCCAGCCGATCCTCAAGATTACGAATGCGCATCGAGAACGCAGGCTGCGAAATCCCGCACTCTTCGGCCGCCTTGGCAAAATGGCGGTGCCGCGCAAGGGCGCTGAGCAGTTGCAGGTCGCGGATTTCGATCATTTGGACGTTTCTCGAATGACGGGTCGAAACCCACATTAAGGGGAATTAGGCTGGAGAGGAAAGAATGGCTAACTGACACGTCGAAAAACAGCTGCAACCTCAGATACAGAATACCAATCCGGGCAGTTCCGGGACCATTCCGGTAGTCGGTATGCGGGACAAAGCTGACGTCCACAGGGCTCATCGATGATTGCCCCAACAACTGTGGTCAACGTGTATGATGTCAAAAAAGAAACAACTGTGTCACGAAATCAGAATCGAACACTAAGATTTGCCCCCAAACCATGTTCTTGACCATTTGAACGTACCGAATAGCCGTATCCTGCTGTTAGTCTGGCTTGCTCAGATATTTGATACCCTAGCCCCAACCCGAGAACGAAGCCGTTGGCTCCTCGGTTTTGCCCGACCTGTGTAAATGTCCCAAATATCGGGCTTGTAACCGTGACTTCATGCTCACCATCCTTGTTGGCAAAAAAGTCGTACTCGTAGCGAGCAAAGGCAATTGGGGTTAGCACACCATTTTCACTCAAGAAGTCCCGTTGATAGTCGACGCCAATCGAAGCGACCAAAGACTCTGCATCCGCTTTTTCAATTGAATAGTTGAAATCGCCGCCTCCGGTTTCTGTTCCAGAGCCTTGTTGGATGCGCCCGTAGTTTAGTCCGAAAACCGTGGAAACTCTTGCGCCACTGTCCAGATTAAACAGCTTCCGTGCTTGGATACCGGCGTGAATGCCTTCTTGGTCCAAATCCGACTTTGCCTCGCCTCCCGTAAACCCATCTACAGATGGGTTATTCCGCTTGGCGTCAGTTTCACCGAACATGTAACCGATCAGCCCGGAGAACTCCCACGTTCCGGTCGTAGTACGCCCGTAGACGCCAGCGTGATAGCTGTCGGTCGAAAAGTCCTGATCGACTTGATCGTGCTCATCCATGGAGGACGTCCCGAATCCAGCGTACACGCCAACGACCCCTCTTTCCGAACTGAAGACATCCGCACCAACCAAAATGGTGCCGAGCGAATAGCCGAATGTCCCCAGACCGTTACTTCCATCAACGTCCCCGCTCACATAGGCCGTGTCGATCCACCAGCGCCGATCAGAGCAGTCTATTGCGCCGCTGGGGCTTTGGGCCGCGCCGATTTCGCCTGCTGCAACGGGTTGATCCTCATTACTGAAGCCGACCGCTTGATACTTGCGGCAGTCAGCGTGGCTCAGCACTGTGTTAGTTATCAGGTCAAGTTGCTCGAGCCCGACCGTCAGGTTTGAGGAGTATGGTTCTGCGTGGACCTGATTGAAACTGGCCAAGCCTGAGTTTGTCAATGTGTTGATCGTATTGCCCAAGGTTGATCCATTAGTCAGCGTCGTCCCGGGCGACATAGTTGTGGTAGTTGCAACCGCACCCGCAAGGTTGCTCGCATTTGGGGAACCGGTGACCACCGGGTTTTGCGGTAAGCTTGAGACCGGCAACGCAGTGAACGCAATGTCAACCTGACCATCTGCGGTGGGCGTATTGGCTATCGTCAGATTAGACAAAGCTGGCAGAGATCCACCTGCAACGAGCGTCGGTGAGTCTCCATCAAAACTTGAAGCTTGAAAAACAGTATAATTGTTGCCGGCAGCATAGTCTTGCGCAGTCAGGCCAGGGCGAGCGGCTTCAACTTGTATCGTCGCATTGTTGATCCCAGTAACAGCACCTGTTGACGAAACCAAGTCCGCATTTTGTGGGGCTGTTGGGTCAACTTCTGACAATATCGTCGATCCTCGATCAAAGGACATAGGCCCGTTGATGTTTAGCGTCCCAATTGAAAAGCCCGGCGAGAGAACGCCGCCGTTTTTCATAGTGAAGCCGCCGTTTACAGTGAAATTGAGTACATTTACTGTTCCATTTCCTGCCAACGTGCCAAAATTTTGGAAATTTACGGTGTTCAAACTGCTGGCAGCATCGAGCCGAACCGTCGTACCCGCTGCTATTGCCACTTTGCTAGTTGAAAATATGGAACTATTCGTCAACGTAAAATCTGAAGCCTCAGCAACCAGCGTTTGAATATAGTAGGCACCGAACACGACATCGGTGGCACCAATGACGGTCAGGTTATCGTAGGTTAAAGGGCGGTCTGACTGGAAATAAGCTTCTGTAGGATCGATACTTGCTCCATTAAATGGAGCAAAAGTCATCGACCTGCCGGAACCAATCGAAGTCCCGATGAGATTCACGCGAAGTTTCCCGTTGATATTGGTAGCCAAGGCTTCCCGGGACACAAAGTCTCCACTGCCTGCCGCGACATCAACATTCAACAAAGTCAATACTGACGCTCTGTCTGGAATCTGGTTTTGGCCTGGGACATACAACTCGATTTCGCCTGAGGACGTAATAGTTGAGTTCCCAATAGTAAGCCCTGTAATTGGTCCATTTGGGATAGGGAGACAAGTTCGCTGAGTTGTCGAGATAGTTTGATTTGCAAGAGTGGTTTCAGATCCTGATGAATACTCTACCCGCGGAGCCCCCAGTTCTATGCAAGATTGGGCATGCGCGTCGCCCGGCAACAACAAATAAGCTGAGATCGCGAGGGGGACTCCCGCCAAAGTAGCACTCTGTGCGTTTCGATTAAAAAGGTTCGAGCCTTTGAGTGCCACAATGTGTCTCCTACTTCCGATCAAGCAAGCAAGCATTACTCAGCAATCAAATCGAAACATACTAATTGATATATGTAAGATCGCATATTTTGGTTTTTGTTGCATGACGGCAACCTCACCAAAGCACTACCCGTAAGGTGCTCAGCCAAGCGGAAGCACTCTGCTGTTACGTATTGAACAAGAAGTGCATCACATCGCCATCCTTGACGATGTAGCTTTTTCCCTCGGCCCGCATTTTGCCTGCCTCTTTGGCCCCTTGCTCGCCGTTGCAGGCAATAAAGTCGTTATAGGCGATGGTCTCGGCGCGGATGAAACCCTTTTCGAAATCACCATGAATGACACCAGCCGCTTGCGGTGCAGCAGTGCCCGTAGGGATGGTCCAGGCGCGGGCTTCTTTCGGGCCGACTGTGAAATAGGTTTCCAGCTTGAGCAGGTCGTAACCGGCACGGATCAGACGGTCGAGGCCGGGCTCTTCCAGACCCATTTCCTCAAGGAACATCTGTGCCTCGTCCGCTTCAAGCAGGCTGATCTCTTCTTCGATCTTGGCGCTGATGATGACATGAGAATTGCCCTGGGCGGCAGCCATTTCGGCGACTTTCGCCGAGTATTCGTTGCCTTCAGCGGCTTCTTCCTCGGACACGTTACAGACATAAAGAACCGGCTTGGTGGTCAGCAGTTGCAACATCTTCCAGGCTTTGGCGTCTTCGTCCGAAACTTCGACCAGACGCGCAGGTTTGCCGTCCTCCAGCATCTCCTGCGCTTCGGCAAGCAGGCGTTCCTGCTGTTGTGCCTCTTTGTCGTTGCCTTTCAGTTTGCGCACCAGGTTGGCGCGGCGCTTTTCGATGCTTTCCAGATCAGCCAGCATCAACTCGGTTTCAATGGTCTCGGCGTCGGCCACCGGATCGATGCGGCCTTCTACATGGGTCACGTCGCCATCTTCGAAACAGCGCAAGACATGGGCAATGGCATCGACCTCGCGAATATTTGCCAGAAACTGGTTGCCCAGCCCCTCGCCTTTCGAGGCCCCCTTCACCAGACCGGCGATATCCACGAATGTCATCCGCGTCGGGATGATCTGTTTTGACGTGGCGATTGCTGCCAATTTGTCCAGCCTGTCATCTGGCACGGCCACATCGCCGACGTTGGGCTCGATGGTGCAGAATGGGAAGTTCGCGGCTTGCGCGGCAGCGGTTTTGGTCAACGCATTGAACAGGGTCGACTTGCCCACGTTCGGCAGACCCACGATTCCCATTTTAAAGCCCATATCGGCCTCCTGCATAGAATACGAACGCAGCTTCTATGCAGGTCCGCATCAATGCGCAAGCAAATGCTGGAGGTGCATTTTGCTGACTCCCGTTCGCAACATCACAAAAACGTTCCCAAAACGTGTTCTTGTGGGAACTGAAAAAAATGCCCTACGATAACCACTTAGCATTGCACGATCGAATTTTTACTGGCGGGAAACTATGAGAACGCTTTTTCTTACAGCTGTTTTGGCTTCTACAGCCTCCGTATCAGCCCATGCTCAAACTATTGTTTTTGGCGCGGGGTATGCTGATTTTTCCGAAGACGTGTCCGAAGATCAGGCACTGATCTCACTTGAATATCAACACAGGCCCTTTCACCAAGCCAAGCGGTTCAGCGCGGGCTGGGGGGCGGCTTTGTCCATAGATGAAGACGGCGATACCCACATCGGTGCAGGTTTGATCGGGCTGTATTCGTTTAGTAATCGATGGTTCGTCGAAGGCAGTGTCATGCCCGGATACTACAATGCTGGCAATGACCTGAATGACTTGGGTGGCGATTTTCAAATCCGTAGCCTTTTTGGTCTGGGATACAACCTGAACAATGGTAACAGCGTGTCCGTTGCTATCACACACAAGTCCAATGCCAGTACAAACCACGAAAACCCGGGCGTAAATGCATTTCTGGTGCGGTACCATCTGGGCTTCTGACCTGCTCGTGCATCGGTGGGATTGATTTTCCGCCAAAGTTTCTGCACACGGGTCCAAACCCGAGTGCAAGGACATCCGATGACCCGTATCGACGCTAAGTTTGCCGCCCTGAAAGCCGAAGGAAAGAAGGCTTTTGTTGCCTATGTCATGGCAGGGGACCCTGACTATGACACCTCGCTCGACGTGGTCAAAGGCTTGCCCGGCGCAGGCGTGGACGTCATCGAACTGGGTTTGCCCTTTACAGATCCGATGGCGGATGGCCCTACGATTCAGGCGGCGGGCCAACGCGCGCTGGATGGCGGGATGACGTTGCAACGTACATTGGATTTGGCGCGCGCCTTCAGGGAAACAAACGACACTACGCCAATTGTCCTGATGGGGTATTACAACCCGATTTACAGCCGGGGCGTTGACGTATTTCTGGCAGATGCAAAAGAAGCCGGCATTGACGGGCTGATCATCGTGGATCTGCCACCCGAGGAAGACGAAGAGCTTTGCCTGCCTGCTCAGGCAGCGGGTCTGAACTTCATTCGTCTTGCGACACCTACCACGGACGACCAGCGCCTGCCGCGGGTTCTGCAGAACACCTCGGGCTTCGTATATTACGTCTCGATCACTGGCATCACCGGCGCGGCCGAGGCGCAGGCAACGGATGTGGCGCCCGAGGTTGCCCGCATCAAGGCCGCGACCGAGCTGCCGGTGATTGTGGGCTTTGGCATCAACACGCCCGAGAAGTCCCGCAATATCGCGTCAGTGGCAGATGGTGCCGTAGTCGGATCAGCGATCGTCAGCCAGATCGGTGCAGGCAAGCCGGTCGACGAAGTGCTGGATTTTGTAAAGTCCCTGTCGGATGGCGCCCATAGCGCCTGATCCGGCGGATAAATCAATACGATAAAAAGCCTGCCGCAGAGTGCTCTGCGGCAGGCTTTTTTGACCGCCCGACACCAGGCCAGATCATTGCAGCCTTTGACTTGCATTGGTAAGGAAAACTAACCAGTAAGTTCGGAGGTCTGAGACATGCCTGTGATAACCAACATTGAAGACCTCAGGCGCATCTATGAGCGTCGCGTACCGCGGATGTTCTACGATTACGCTGAAAGCGGCAGCTGGACGGAACAGACATTCCGCGAAAACAGTTCCGACTTTGAAAAAATTCGCCTGCGCCAGCGCGTTGCCGTTGATATGTCCGGACGTTCAACTGCCTCAGAAATGATTGGACAGCAGGTCTCGATGCCGGTTGCGCTGGCTCCGGTTGGGTTAACGGGGATGCAGCATGCGGACGGAGAGATGAAAGCCGCAAAAGCTGCCGAAGATTTTAGAGTTCCCTTCACCCTTTCAACCATGTCGATCAACTCGATCGAAGACGTGGCCGAGCACACCGAAAAACCATTCTGGTTTCAGCTCTACACGATGAAGGACGCTGACTATGTCAGCCGTCTGATCCAGCGGGCCAAGGACGCCGGGTGTTCGGCGCTGGTGATCACGTTGGATCTGCAGATTCTGGGCCAACGGCACAAAGACCTGAAGAACGGTCTGTCCGCACCACCCAAGCTGACCGCAAAGACCATCGCAAACCTGATGACCAAATGGGCATGGGGCATTGAAATGCTGGGGGCCAAGCGGCGCGAGTTCGGTAATATTGTGGGACATGTGCAAGGCATCTCGGACGCGTCTTCACTGGGGGCCTGGACCGCTGAACAGTTCGACCCCACCCTCGACTGGGGCAAGGTCGAAAAGCTGATGGAACAGTGGGGCGGAAAAGTGATCCTGAAAGGTATCCTTGACGCGGAAGATGCCAAAATGGCGGCCAAGCTGGGGGCCGATGCCATTGTCGTGTCGAACCATGGCGGACGTCAGTTGGACGGCGCGCTCAGTTCGATCCGGGTATTGCCCGAGATCATGGACGCTGTTGGCAATGATATCGAAGTGCATCTGGATAGTGGTATCCGCTCAGGTCAGGACGTGCTCAAAGCGTTGGCGCTGGGGGCCAAGGGGACGTATATCGGCCGCGCATTTGTTTATGGCCTGGGTGCCATGGGCCAGAAAGGCGTTACCACCGCGCTGGAGGTGATCCAGAAGGAACTCGACACAACAATGGCGCTGTGCGGTGAAAAAACCGTCGACGCGCTGGGGTCGCATAACCTTCTGGTACCAGAGGGTTTTGGCGGTCGTTGGCAAGGCTGATTCCGCGGGAGTTTAGGGGCTCTGCCCCCGCCGCCCGTTCCGGGCGCCTCCCCCAGGATATTTGGAGCCAGATGAAGCAGCGGACCCATCACTGATCTTGCGAGAAGTACCCCGGAGCGCGAGGTTAAGCTCCGCAAAATGACAAGGTATGAATTACCCCTTTCCAAACGTGGTGAATCGAGATAAGGACGCGGCTTCACGCGGGTATACAGCCTTGGAGGATACCCGCCCTAACATTGGAGAATTATCATGGCTGGAGAGATTCCTGATCTCGTAGCTCTGGAACGGACGGGGACAGGCAAGGGCGCCGCTCGTAAAACACGCCGCGAAGGCATGGTTCCGGGTGTTGTATTTGGCGGCGACAAAGATCCGCTGGCAATTCAGATCCCGTTCAACGAACTGTTCAAGCGCCTGAAAGCCGGTCGCTTCAAATCGACCCTGTGGAACCTGAAGGTCGAAGGCCATGAAGACGTTCGTGTCATCTGCCGCGATGTTCAGCGTGATATCGTCAAAGACCTGCCGACCCACCTGGACCTGATGCGCCTGCGCCGGACCACGAAGATCGCGCTGTACATTCCAGTTGAATTCATCAACGAAGATGAAGCCCCCGGCATCAAGAAGGGCGGCGTTCTGACAGTTGTCCGTCCGGAAGTCGAGCTGTTGTGCACCGCGGGTGAGATTCCTGAGAAGATCACCGTTGATGTAGCCGGAATGAACATCAACGACGTCGTCACCATTTCATCGGTTGTCTTGCCCGAAGGCACCAAGCCGACCATCGACCGTGACTTCGTGATTGCAAACGTCTCGGCTCCGACAGGTCTGGCAACAAGCGACGACGACGAAGATGAAGAGGCTGAAGTTGCAGTCGATGAAGTCGAAGTCGTCGGCAAAGAAGAAGAATAAATCCGGATCAATCGTCTGGATTTTGAAACGGGGTTCTGACGAGCCCCGTTTTTTTATGGTCAAGACGCTCGGCGCTGGCTGGATTTTCCTGGCAATTCCGGGCATCACATTGCCTCAAGGCTACAGAGGCGGAGTATGGTCATGAAACTCTTTGTCGGATTGGGAAACCCTGGGCAGAAATACGCCCGGAACCGGCACAACATCGGGTTTATGGCTGTGGACCGGATTGCAGAGGACCATGGGTTTGGTCCATGGAAATCCAAGTTTCAGGGTGAGATCTCGGAAGGTCGCGTGGGCTCTGAAAAAATCCTGTTGCTGAAACCGCAAACCTTCATGAACCAGTCCGGTCAATCCGTGGGTGAAGCTATGCGTTTCTACAAGCTCGACTCCACTGATGTTGTTGTGTTTCACGACGAGTTGGACCTCGCCCCGGGCAAAGTGCGCGTCAAGGCGGGCGGTGGACACGCGGGACACAATGGATTGCGCTCGATCCACGACCATATTGGCGCTGCCTATGATCGTGTACGACTTGGCATCGGACATCCGGGCCGCAAAGAAATGGTCTCGGCTTATGTCCTGAGCGACTTTGCGAAATCGGAGGCTGACTGGCTGGATGACGTCCTTCGGGGAGTTTCGGACGGAGCGTCCCATCTGGCGCGGGATGATGGTGGAAAATTCATGAACGCGGTTGCCCTGCGCACTGCGCCGCCTCGGTCGTCCAAGACGGCCGGGCCGAAAGCCGAAACCGCGCCTAAGGAACCTCCTGATCCACCGGTCGACGAACGGTCCGCCATGCAAAAGCTGTTGGACAAGTTCAAATAGCTCGGTGCCCTGTTTCCGTTACGTCGGCGTTGCGAAAACGGGACGCCCGCGTTCAAATACCTGTAAACAATGGAGGCTTTACGATGCGATCCATACTGAAATGGGTTCTGCGCATTGTGCTGGCGTTGGCTCTGGCCGCCGCTGCAATTGGGCTTTGGAAACGCGAAGAGTTACAGCGCCTGATGGCGGTGAACTCTCTGTTTTCCGAGGACAAGATCGTTCACAACTTTTCGCACATGGATGAAGCATTTCTGACCGTGGATCTGCCGCGTGGAAACACCCCAACATGGGAGCTGCCCTACGGCGAAGGTTTCGATCTTCCTGAAGGCACTGACAATTGGATCAATGAACGCTCTGTTACTTCTTTGCTCATCATGCAGAACGGCAAGATCCGGTTCGAGGAATACTATCTGGGCACCGGTCCCGATGACCGCCGGATTTCCTGGTCAGTGGCAAAAAGCTATCTGTCGGCGCTTTTCGGCATTCTCCTGCAAGAGGGCGTAATCGATTCATTGGATGATCCCGTCGTCAATTACGCCCCCAAACTTGCAGACAGCGCATATAACACGGCGACAATACGGAACGTTCTGAATATGGCCAGCGGCGTCACGTTCGACGAGGATTATCTGGACCCGAAGTCTGACATCAACAGGATGGGCCGTGTGATTGCCCTAGGCGGTGAATTGGACGATTTCGCGGCCTCATTGCAGGACAGTTTCGCGCCCCCCGGTGAAACCTGGCAATACGTTTCCATAGACACCCATGTATTGGGCATGGTGATACGCGGGGCGACCGGTCGCAGTGTTGCGGATCTTTTGACAGAAAGAATTCTTCAGCCCTTGGGCCTTGAGCGCGACGGATTCTATGTCACCGACGGCGCCGGGGTCGCTTTTGTTCTGGGTGGTTTAAACTTCACGACACGTGACTTTGCACGGTTCGGGCAAATGATCCTGCAAGATGGGGAATTGAACGGCCGGCAAGTGGTGCCCGCCGACTGGATATTCGAGGCAACTCAACCCAGCGCACCGACCGCTCAGGGGAAGATTGGGTATGGGTATCAGTGGTGGATTCCACGCGGCGCGCATGAGGGAGAGTTTCTGGCCCGGGGCGTGTATGGGCAATACATCTATTTCAACCAACCTCGCGGCGTTCTGATTGTGTCTACTGGCGCTGATCGGCATTTCCGCGACACTGGCGTAAATGACCAGAATATTGAAATGTTCCGCAAGATCGCAGAAAGCCTGTAAGGTGCCTTCATGCAAAAGCAAGACAGTATCAATGTACTTGGCGGCGTTCTGACGCCCTGCTCACGCGATCCTCTGACCGGGTTCTTTCGGGATGGTGCGTGCAATACCTGCCCCGAGGATCAGGGCAGCCATACCGTTTGTGCGGTGATGACGGCCGAGTTTCTGGCATTCTCGAAATACGTCGGCAATGATCTGAGCACGGCTCGGCCCGAATTCGATTTCCCGGGCCTCAAGCCCGGTGACAGCTGGTGTCTGTGTTCCAGCCGGTTCCTACAGGCCCATGACGAAGGATGTGCCCCAAAGGTTCACCTGGAAGCAACACACCAACAAGCGCTTGAGATTGTGCCACTTGATATCTTGCTTCAGAACAAGGCGAATGCCTGACGGCCATTGCGCCCGGGCGAAACCTGATCCGCGATCCAGTCTCGCCCCCGGTTCAGAATGCCATTTGCCAGATCAGGCTGATGCTGTAGTTTTCAAAACCGCTTTCACCGATGCCATCATAGAACACGTTTGCTGCAAGCAAGCTGTTGTTTTCCAGCCGATAGTCCAGGCCCAGATCCGCGCGGGCACGGGCGGTGTCGCCAATCGGCGTCACGCCGGGAGCGGTGCCAGTTCCAGAAGTCGTGCTCCAAATCCCTGACAGTCCACCCGTCAGCATCATCTCTCCACGTGACACTTGCAGCGGGTGGCTGAAATCCATACCCAGCCGTGCCGTCGTCAAACTGAAATCCTGCTGTGGAATCAGATTGCCCAGACTATCGGTATAAGCTTTCTGATCGTCACTGGCATAGCTCACGTCCAGCAATGGCATCAATGTCAGGGCGCCACGCTTTATCTCACCGGTCACGCGCGACTGGACCAGCCAGCGATCACTGTCGAAACTGTCCTCGTAGGTCCCAAACGGAGAGATGTTGTTGTCGGCTTGTCCATAAAGAACACGCGCCTCGAAAAAAACCGCATGATTGGGCATTTTTGCCACCACATAGGGACCAACCAGCCAGCCCGTGCCATCCACGCTGGCCGGGCCGTTTTCCGTTTCGGCATAGTCGAACTGAAGCATAGCACCGATCAACAGGTTCGAACTGACCTGACGATGAGCCCCGACAACAGCCAGTGCATAGGAGCTATCAAAATCATCCTGCGAGCTCCAGTTCCCGGTCAAACTGAACCAGACGGGACGCGACGGATCACTGGCGAAATTCAGATACCCTGAGCCCTGGGTTACAGAACTGTCCAGAACACCCGACCCGGAACGTTGCAAAAACTGGGTCAGTTTAGGCTGGTTCGTCACAAGGCTGTTGGCCCGGGCGTTCTGAAATGCCTGAATCTGACGTTGAGTATTTGTCACCGCTTGAAGTGTGCTGACCCTGTTAGATTCCAGGTTCAGATTACCGGCCGCATCCGAGAACACCCCTGCGGGAATGAAGAGTTCGATGGTTCCGTTGTTCTGAGGCGTCAAAGTGGCGACAAAGCTGGTGCCGGACCCAGTCATAGAAGCCGTTGCATTCGTGACCGACAGGTCGCCTACGGTGAAGTCGGTACTTGGCTCGCTCAGAGTAATGGTTGCTTGAAAAGTTCCGCTGCCGGTCGGTGTCAAAGCTCCGATCGTTGCGGTTGGCTGCGTGGTATCCACCAGAACACGTGTGTTGACGATTTGGGTATTCGCTACTCCGGACAATGCGATCTCGTAGCGGTAAAGCGGCCCGCCGACGGATTCACGCGCTGTAAACGTAATCCCCAGATATCCATCTGCCGCATAGGTGGAATTCGCGCCATCCTGACTGAGAATGGTCGCACCGATATAGCCCAGGGAAGCCAGGCCGGCAGGGGTGATCGCAGTCAGGTTCTGAATGCCGTTGTTAAAGTAGAAACTGCCGCCAGGAACCTGCCCCGCCCCCCCCAGGGATACAAAGGCAGTGCCTGAAGGCGGGATATTGTTAAAAAAGATGCTGCCCCCGTTCGGTGTCGGAATCGAGGTTATGATGAAGCCGCCCCCAAGGGCCGCGCCCTCTTTCGCGCTTCCGATCATGAGTGCTGAAATCAGAAAACAGAGACACAAGAGCCTCGAAATAGCGAACCTAACCATTTTACCTCCTACAGCACCGCGAGGGTGCTAAACACCAGGGTGCCCGGGGCAAAGATACTATGTCCCGAACAGCGTCATCCATTGTCCCATCTACTGCAGAGACTCCCCTGAACCGGCCGCAACACCGCCAGTTACCAAATAGTTAAATCAATTCTGAGACGCTGTATAGAATTGGAAACGATTCAACTTTGGCGTGCGGGTCACATGGACGTGCACAAACCTTAAAGCACAGGCGGAACAAGTCAGAAAGCATCCTGAAATCCTGTGTTTTCAAGGCGTCTTCTCAGAGAAACCTTTCAACGAGCCAGGACCGTACAAAGCAAAAGCTAAAGGTGCGCCGGGTACTAATTCTCGGCAAAACCGCAACAATCGCAACAATCGAAGATAACGATCGCGACTGGTATTTTTTGGGAAACAAATTCATGCAAGTCGATCCCAATTTCACGGCAGCCGGCGAATCTTCTGGCTTCTGTATCGTTCTTCAATGCGCCTTGGTGACAATCTTTTTAGGTTATTCCGCTGTCGAAGGACATGTCACAGCTCTGGCCATTCTGCACGACCCACCTTCGGAGCACGGGACCCGTCGCCAAGGAATAATTTCTTTCATGTTCTCTCCAGCTACAGAGCCCGAGAAAGAACAACCGGGGCTCATGGCCCCGGTTCCCAATCAATCTGCCGAACGGCCTTCGGTATCGGACATGTCGAAGTTCAGATATTTGGCCACGGTCTGAACGTCCTTGTCTCCGCGACCACACATGTTCATGCAGATCAGATGATCTTTGGGCAATTTCGGTGCGATCTTCATCACATGTGCCAATGCGTGACTTGGCTCCAGCGCCGGTATGATCCCCTCGGTGGCGCAGCAAAGCTGGAACGCCTCGAGCGCTTCCTTGTCTGTGATCGAGACGTAATTCGCGCGGCCTATCTCGTGCAGCCAGGAATGCTCAGGCCCAATGCCCGGATAGTCCAGCCCGGCTGAAATCGAATAACCTTCGAGAATCTGGCCATCGTCATCCTGCAGCAGATAGGTCCGGTTGCCGTGCAGCACGCCCGGCCGACCGCCTGTCAGGGAAGCGCAATGTTCCATTTTCTCGTTCACACCTTTTCCACCCGCTTCGACGCCTATGATGTTGACGTCCTTGTCGTCGAGGAACGGGTAGAACAAACCCATCGCGTTCGAACCGCCGCCGATGGCCGCAATGATCGTGTCGGGCAACCGGCCTTCGGCCTTCATCATCTGCTCTTTCGCTTCCTTGCCTATGATTGACTGGAAATCGCGGACCATTGCCGGATAGGGGTGCGGACCAGCCACAGTGCCGATACAGTAGAACGTGTCACGCACATTGGTCACCCAATCGCGCAATGCGTCGTTCATAGCGTCTTTAAGTGTCCCGCGACCCGAGGTCACAGGGATCACCTCGGCCCCCAGAAGACGCATACGGAATACGTTCGGGGCCTGACGCTGTACGTCATGTGCGCCCATGTAGACGATGCATTTCAAGCCAAACTTGGCACACACGGTAGCGGTCGCCACGCCGTGTTGCCCTGCCCCGGTTTCAGCAATGATCCGCGTCTTGCCCATGCGCCGCGCCAGAATGATCTGGCCCAGCACGTTGTTGATCTTGTGTGCCCCGGTGTGGTTCAGCTCGTCACGTTTCAGATAGATCTTCGCCCCACCCAGATGTTCGGTCAGGCGCTCCGCGAAATACAGCGGCGAAGGACGACCCACATAGTTTGCCCACAGGTCATCCATTTCGGCCCAGAAGGTCGGATCATCCTTGGCCTTGTTGTATTCCTCTTCCAGCGACAGGATCAGCGGCATCAGTGTTTCACTGACAAAACGCCCGCCGAAGATGCCGAAACGTCCCTGTTCGTCAGGGCCGGACATGAAGGAATTGAAAAGATCGTTGGCCATGGGTGTCTCCCTCGTCGTATTCGATGTTCATAGGTGGTGGCGAAGGGATTTGCCATGCCAAAACGCATCATTCTGCCGCCTGAGTGCTTTGACGCCAAACCTGGATCGCCTGCTCAGAGCTGGCGATGCCGATGCATGGAAATTGGTGAAAACTGTTCACATCGGCCAAGCGGTCCGCTGCCAGCATACTCCATCCCTCCATTTCGAGAGATACGCAGCAAGTTGTGTATCAGATCACCCGAGAGCGGTTGCAAAGTCGCGGATCAAGTCCGCATCTTTTACACCCGGCGCGCTTTCAACACCGGACGAGACATCCACCTGACGGGCACCCGTCATCCGGACAGCTTCGGCAACATTCTGGGGTGTCAGGCCACCGGCCAGCATCCAAGGGCGCCGCCAGTACTTCCGCCCGGCCAGCAGCCGCCAGTCAAAAGCCAACCCGTTACCGCCCGGCAATTCCGATTCTCTGGGCGGTTTCGCATCGATCAGCAGTTGATCAGCCACTTCTGAGTAAAGATCGATGGCCGCCAGATCCTCGGCTTCGGCCACACCGATGGCCTTCATTACCGGCAAACCAAACCGCTCGCGCAGTTCGGTCACCCGTTCGGGCGATTCCTTGCCGTGCAATTGAAGCATATCTAGCGGCACAGTCGAAACGATCTCGTCCAGCTCTTCGTCAGTGGCATTCACGACCAGAGCCACTTTAGCAACACCAACAGGGACGAGATGCGCCAGTTCTGCTGCCTGCGAAACGTCCAGATTGCGTGGCGATTTCGGGAAGAAAACAAATCCAACATAACCCGCCCCGGCTTCGGCCGCAGCACGCACATGCTCTGGCGCGGTCAGACCGCAGATTTTGAACCGAACGTCAGGCATTGCGTTTAGGCTCAGCTTGCCTCATCCAGAAGGGCAAGAACGTCGTCCTTGCCTTCGTTTTGCTTTTTCTTAAGCTTCTTGACTTCTCGCTCAAGCTTGCGCACTTCGGTTTTCTTCACGGTCGCGTCGCGGCGGTGCTTGTGTTCTCGCAGCCATTCCCACAGGAAGCCTATAACCAATCCTGCTGCCACACCGCCCAAAACCACCAGAAACAGCGGCAGTGACGCACTGAGGTTAAAGCCCAGAAGCTCGGCCAGAGCATCGGGCATCAGTTTCAGCTTAACGGGTTGAACATTGGCAAGAGACACTGAGATCAGGACGATCCCGAGGGCTGCCAAAAAAGCATATCGAAGATAACTCATCATAGTGTCAGGCTTTACCGTTCAATCGATCCCTGAGCAACTTGCCAGTTTTGAAAAACGGCACACATTTTTCTTCGACCTGCACCGTTTCACCCGTGCGTGGGTTGCGTCCAATTCGCGCGTCGCGTTTTTTTACGGAAAACGCGCCGAATCCCCGCAACTCGACACGGTCACCGCGCGCCATGGCGTCTGTGACTTCCTCGAATACAGTGTTCACGATCCGCTCGACATCACGCTGATAGAGATGTGGGTTTTCGTCAGCGATTTTCTGAATCAATTCTGAACGGATCATGCGTGATACCCTCCCAGGCAGCCGGTGTGACAGGTCTACTGTTTTGACAGTATAGGAAAAAACCCGGAAAGGGGGAACGGATACTCTGCGTGTTGAGGCTTTATTTTGCCATATTCTCACGCGAAATTTTGCTTGTCAGGCCAATTTCCACACTTATTGCGCGAACAATCCCCTCATTAACCCCGCGGTTCGGAACACATTGATTCGCAACAAAAACGGCCCCGCACTGTCATGCGAGGCCGAAAACCTTACTCGGGATGCGGCCTTGGCTTAGTCGCCAGACTTCAGCGCTGCACCCAGGATATCACCCAGAGATGCACCCGAGTCGGAGGAACCATACTGTTGCACGGCCTCTTTCTCTTCGGCGATCTCGCGTGCCTTGATCGACAGGCCCAGACGGCGGGTCTTGCTGTCGACATTTGTGACGCGAACGTCGACCTTGTCACCGACCGAGAAACGCTCGGGGCGTTGTTCGGCACGGTCACGCGACAGGTCCGAACGGCGGATGAAGGATTTCATGCCTTCGTATTCCACCTCGATGCCGCCGTCCTCGATTGCGGTCACTTCGACTGTCACGATCGAACCACGCTTCACGCCGCCCACGGCTTCGGCGAACTTGTCACCGCCCAAGGCTTTGATCGAAAGCGAGATACGCTCTTTTTCAACGTCAACTTCCGAGACAACCGCCTGAACGACGTCGCCTTTACGGTAGTTTTGGATGGCATCCTCGCCGCGCTCGTCCCAGGACAGGTCCGACAGGTGAACCATGCCGTCGATGTCGCCTTCGAGGCCAATGAACAGACCGAATTCGGTGATGTTCTTGACTTCGCCTTCGACCTCGGTGCCCTCGGGGTGTGTTTCTGCAAACACTTCCCATGGGTTGCGCTGAGTCTGCTTCAGGCCCAGAGACACGCGACGCTTGGCGCCGTCGATTTCCAGAACCATGACGTCGACTTCCTGGCTGGTCGAAACGATCTTGCCGGGGTGGACGTTTTTCTTGGTCCAGGACATCTCGGATACGTGCACCAGACCTTCGACACCGGCTTCCAACTCGACGAACGCGCCGTAGTCGGTGATGTTGGTGACGCGACCCTGGTGGACCGAGCCCAGCGGGTACTTGGCAGCAACCAGATCCCATGGATCTTCCTGCAACTGCTTCATGCCCAGGCTGATGCGATGGGTCTCTTTGTTAATCTTGATGACCTGAACCTTGATGGTTTCGCCGATCGTCAGGATCTCGGATGGGTGGTTCACACGGCGCCATGCCATGTCGGTGACGTGCAGCAGTCCGTCAACGCCGCCCAGGTCAACGAATGCACCGTATTCGGTGATGTTCTTGACGACACCCTCGACGGTCTGACCTTCGGTCAGGTTGCCAATGACTTCGGCACGCTGTTCAGCACGCGATTCTTCCAGGATAGCACGACGCGAAACAACGATGTTGCCACGGCGGCGGTCCATTTTCAGGATCTGGAACGGCTGCTTCAGACCCATCAGCGGGCCAGCGTCGCGCACGGGGCGAACATCAACCTGCGAACCGGGCAGGAACGCAACTGCGCCACCCAGATCGACGGTGAAGCCACCTTTGACACGACCAAAGATTGCACCTTCGACGCGCTGGTCGTCGGCATATGCTTTTTCCAGACGGTCCCATGCCTCTTCACGGCGGGCCATCTCGCGTGAGATGACGGCTTCGCCACGGGCGTTTTCTGCGGCGCGCAGGTAGACTTCTACCTCATCGCCAACAGCGATTTCAGGGGCTTCGCCAGGATTTGCGAATTCTTTCAGATCAACGCGGCCTTCCATTTTGTAGCCAACGTCGATGATGGCCTGGCCGGCTTCGATCGCCAGTACCTTGCCTTTGACAACAGAACCCTCTTCGGGCGTGTCCATTTCGAAGCTTTCGTTCAGGAGGGCTTCGAATTCCTCCATGGTTGTATCAGCCATCTGGCAGTGTTTTCCTTTACATACGTTTTTACTGGCCGAGCGGTTGTCTCCGCCGGTCTTGATTCATGATGTCTTCGGACGTGACCCGGTACGCCCCTGAGCAAACAAACACAAAGGGCCGAGGTAACCCGGCCCTGCTCAGAAACGTCTTCCGGACGTTGACCGCCCTTGTATAGACAGCGCGCGTATAAGCGGATTCCCCGGTATGTGCAAGGGCAAAGCCCATGTTTTCAAGGTTTGGAAGGTCTTTACCTGGGCTCGTTGCAGGTTTTGAAAGTCCAAACCCCGGCATCGCGCCGCAGCATGGCCTGTTCGATTGCGTCCAGTCTCATCAGCGCTGCGGAAGGGTTGTGCGCACCTCCAGCCCGGTTCCAGATCTTCTGCGCCGAAACGGGGCTCCACGGCAAGCTTGCCGTGGCCAACCACTGCCGCAAACCTGACGGCAAAGAATCGTATACCTGCATTGGTGCCGCCTGTCGTCTCCGGCGTTTGAGGCTGCTCTGCAAGTTCCGACCCCTTGTTTGCCCTTGTTTCTTCTGTTGTCGCACCACATTCGCCCTTCGTGAGATATATGTGATTACATTACACTACGATGAGCGGGTCGGAAGCAAAAAAGACGGGACCTTTAAGCCCCGCCTTTCCTAATAATACTCCCTGCGCGACGGGCAGAGAGCCTTCAGAACAGTTGCAGATCCTTCTTACCGCTTTGGATTTCAGCAAAATTCGGCATGTTTTCGATAACAACCGGAGCAGGTGCCGCGCCCGGCATCGCCACTGTCGGTTTCATTGCCGCCGCCATTCCAAAGGCAGGTTGCTCAAGTTCCCCCCGGATATCGCGCAACAGTGTTTTGTGATCCGGCATGGACTTGATGATCTTCGCCAGATCCACTTTCGCGTTCTTCATACCCTGGAACCAAAGAGGTTTCTTCAATGGCCGAAGACGGTCGCGGATGCCTGAACCATAGCCTGTATCATAGACCTGTTTGCCCAATAGAACGGTTTGATAAACGCGGCTGTCAAACAGTGTGGCGAACTCGATATCGTGATCCATCGGCAGGCGATACTGCCACAGCTCAAGATTTTCAGCCAACCGATCCGGTACCTTCATCTCGGTGCGCGCGTCGATCCAGTATTGGTCATCGGTACGGTTGCCCAATCGATAGTGCAAACAGATGAACTCCAGAACCTCGTTATACAGCTTGTCCATCTGCCGATTGTATCTGTCCCTCAGCGAAGGCTCGATGTCTCGCGTAGGCAAATGCTCGGCGAACCAGCGTATCGCATGGTCAATCATATGGATTGCGGTGCTTTCCAGCGGCTCAATAAACCCGCCGGACAGCCCTATCGCCACGCAATTCTTGACCCAGGCGTTGCGCACGCGACCAACGCGCATCGGGATTACCCGCGGTGTCAGTCCTTTGCCACTGTCACCCAGCCATTCAAGGTATTCGTCCGCCGCCTGGTCATCCGTACGATGCGCAGACGAATACACATAACCTGTGCCCACTCGGTTATAGAGCGGCACCCGCCATGTCCAACCTGCGCCCAAAGCGGTGGATCTTGTGGCGCTTTCGATCTTGTCGGGATCCGGATGCTCGATCTGCAACGCCATGGCCCGATCATTGGGCAGATAGTCGGAGTAGTCCAAAAATGGCTCACCGAGAGCCTTGTTGATGATCAGCCCCCGAAACCCGGTGCAATCTACGACCATCTCAACGTCATGGCGGCCTTTTGCCTCCAGCATGAGATGACTGACATTGCCCTGTTCATCCAGTTCAACCCTTTGCACCTCATCCTGGATATGCTCCACTCCGCGCTTCGTGCAGACCCTGGTCAGCATGCCTGCAAACTTTACGGCATCCAGGTGATAGGCATACCCAAACCGTTGCTCGAATTCCGGCTGACCCAACTGACGCGCACCTTTGCACAGGCGGGCCAGATCATCATGCGGCGAGATGGACTGTGTAAAATCCCGGTCTCCGTTGCCGAAGCGCAGGAAAAATTCGGCGGCCTCCAGCCCCTCAAGCATCTGGCCGTGGGCAAAGGGGTTCATGTAATCGATGCGATTGCCCTTGGCGTCGTTGTTCCAGTTGCAGAATTTCACACCCAGCTTGAAGGATGCGTTGGTCTCGCGAAAGAAACTCCGTTCCGAAATGCCCGCCTGACGCAGCGTGACAGGCATGCGTGGAACAGTAGCCTCACCCACCCCTACGGTGGAGATATTCGGGCTTTCGATCAGGCAGATTTTCGGTCGATCCTTGGGCCCTGACGTACGTGAAAGCACCATGTCCAGGATCAGTGCGGTCATCCATCCAGCCGTACCGCCACCCACGATGGTGATTTTGTTCAAACGATTGCTCATGTAGTTTTGTCCCTGTTGGCTTGGGAAATTTTTTAGCTGCGTCCCTGTTTTTTACCGGGTTGTATCGCAGCTTTCCCTTTTCGCTGGGGAGAAACTATAGCAGCTTTCCTGCATCCATCTAGGGTCTATGACGAACCGGCATGAACGCGTGGTCTTGCAACGCCTGCCAATCGGTTGGTGTCACGCCAAACACGTATTCACGGTGCAGGTCAGATTTCCTCGCCTTTCTTCAGCAGTTCTTCAATCAGAGCGCGTTGCAGGTCAGTGCTGTCGCCGCCTCCGAACTCTGCTGCACCACCGGAATACAGGGTGCCATACGTCTTGGCGATTTTCACAGTCTGGGCCAGCCCCGAGATGAATTGGTCTTTTTCCAGCAAGGACAACGGGTGGATAAATGCAGCCCACAAGGTGCCATTGGCGATTGCGTAATGTGCATCCAACGTGCTGTCGAAATTGGCCTGCATCATTCGGATCAAATCTTCCTCCGACAGGGCCTCGGCGCTGCGGATCGGGACCATGGCCCGCATCCGATCCGCATTGACGTCGGTGATGACCAAAACCTGTACGCCTGCGACCGCCAATTGGAACCCGGGACCACTCGGCTCAGCTTCGGGGTCAAGCGCAAAAAGAATGTTGCCCAGGCGTTCGTAGGTCATCGGCGGTTCGACTACGGGTGGGCTTTGCACTGTCTCTTGCGCGGCAAGGCTTCCGGCAGTGAAGACAAGAATGAGGGCTAATCGGATCATGATGACACTCCTGCGGGCATTCTTTCAGCATATGTTCAAAAACCCGCACTGACCAAACAAAGCTTAGTGAACGCCCCTCCTATCATTCAGGTAATTGTACGATCTGCAATATCTGATGGCTTATCTGCGATTATACGTCCACCTTTCATCCCCTATCTATGTTTTGTCGGTCGACGATCCAGTCGCCCCGAACCCAGAACTGAAAGGAAACGTGTAATGAAAACTATCGTCTTCACCGCCCTGGCAGCCGCCATCGCCCTGTCCACCCCGGCCTTTGCCGCTGACGAAATCAACGTGTCAAACGGCATTTCGGCCGCAGGTGCCCCGCTTGCCGCACATGGGGTCGATCTGGTTGCATTGGTCAATGATGGCAATCCGGTCGAAGGCTTCGCCACCCACTCGGCGACCTATGAAGGTGCATCCTATTACTTCACCACCGCCGCCAACCTCGAGGCGTTCGAGGCGAACCCGGCGGCCTACCTGCCGCAGCATGGTGGGTTCTGCTCGTTCGGCGTATCGGTCGGCAAGAAGTTCGACGGAGACCCGGATCAGTACCAGATAGCAGATGGAAAACTGTACCTGTTCCTGAACGCCGACACCCGCGCGACCTTCCTGAAGGACGTTCCCGCCACCGCAAAAACGGCGGACGAACAGTGGGCAAATATCAAGAGCGTCGCCGTAGGCGAGCTGTAAGTTCTGCCCCCTCTGCCTGCGACGTCAGCGCGTCGCGGGCAGTTTTGCGCTGATGATTTCAAGCGCTTTGGCCAATGCAGCCTCGATGCTGAGATCTGTTGTATCCAGTTGCACCGCATCCTCAGCTGGCTTCATCGGCGCAGCGCTGCGCTCTGCGTCCCGCGCATCCCGCTCTTTGACATCCGCCAGAACCCGTTCGCGCGTCACGTCAGCACCTTTTGCACTAAGCTCCAAAAATCGGCGTTCGGCTCGCACTTCTGGGCTGGCCGTTACAAACAGCTTCACCTCGGCATTGGGACAAATCACCGTCCCGATGTCGCGCCCATCCAAGACGGCCCCACCTGACCTTCGGGCAAAGGCGCGCTGAAAATCCACCAAGGCGGCGCGAACCTCGGGAATCACCGCCACTTTGGATGCGGCCTGCGCGATTTCAGCCGTGCGCAAATCACCCTGCTCAAGCTCTTCAGCCGTCAGGGACTGCGCGGCTTCAAGCGCGCCAACCCCTTCGAGGGTACGCCGTCCGACGGCCCGATACAGCAAGCCAGTGTCCAGATGGGAAAACCCGAAATGCGCCGCCACGGCCTTGGAGATCGTGCCCTTGCCCGCAGCCGCAGGTCCGTCAATGGCGACAGTGAAGCTCAACTGCGCTCTACCTTTGCCCCAAGCGACGCCATCAACGGCTCAAAAATCGGGAAGGATGTCGCGATCGGGCCACCATCATCCACGCTTACCGGGTTCTGCGCGCCCATTCCCATCACCATGAACGACATGGCAATGCGGTGATCCAGGAAGCTTTCGCACGTTCCGCCGCCCGGAACCTTGCCGATACCCAACCCTTCGACCGACCACCAGTCGTCACCCTCGTTGACCGTGACGCCGTTGGCTCGCAGACCGCGCGCCATGGCATCGATGCGGTCGCTTTCTTTCACCCGGAGTTCCTTCACTCCGCCCATCATCGTCGTACCCGTGGCGTTTGCGGCAACCACGGACAAAACCGGATATTCGTCGATCATCGAGGCCGCGCGTTCTGGCGGTACATCAATGCCCTTCATGTTTGGCGAGTATTTCGCGCGCAGATCGGCAACCGGCTCGCCGCCCTCTTCGCGCTCGTTTTCATAGGTCAGATCCGCGCCCATCTCGCGCAGCGTCGTGAATAGGCCTGCCCGTGTGGGGTTCAGGCCGATGCCGGGCACCAGCACATCGGAGCCAAGCGTAATCAACGCCGCACAAACCGGGAAGGCCGCGCTGGACGGGTCACGGGGAACGGCGATGACTTGCGGCTTCAATTCGGGGCGCCCGGTCAAAGTGATGACCCGGCCTTCATCAGTGTCTTCCACCGTAATTTCGGCACCGAACCCGGACAACATCCGCTCGGAATGATCGCGGGTCGCCTCTTTCTCGATAACCACGGTTTTACCGGAGGCATTCAGCCCCGCCAGCAGGACGGCGGATTTCACCTGAGCTGAGGGTACCGGAACTTCGTACCGGACCGGAGTCGAGTCCGCCGCACCGACGATCGTCATGGGCAAACGCCCACCCGAGCGGCCCACGGCCTGCGCACCAAACAACTCAAGCGGATCTGTCACCCGCGCCATGGGACGCTTGTTCAGGCTGGCATCCCCGGTAAACGTCGCCGCAATCGGCGAGGTCGCCATGGCACCCATGATCAGCCGCACCCCGGTGCCGGAATTGCCGCAGTCAATCACCTGATCCGGTTCGGCAAACCCGCCGACACCCACGCCGTGCACGGTCCATTCGCCGCCACCATGATCTGTGACTTCAGCCCCGAAGGCCCGCATTGCCTTTGCGGTGTCCAACACGTCCTCACCTTCGAGCAAACCCGAGATCCTGGTCTCGCCCACCGCCATCGCGCCGAGGATCAGCGACCGGTGCGAAATCGACTTGTCCCCGGGCACCTCTGCCGTGCCGGTCAGCGGGCCGCAGGGATGCGAGGTCATCGGGATGGGCGTTCCGTGTCCGGACATGGGGGCTCCTTTTGCGCTATCAGTGCTCAAGCCGATTAGCGAATTGGCACCGGTTGGTCCAGCGGCAATCAGTCTTTGCGGCGGAAGGTCAGGTAATGGGGCGTGCGACCTTCGCGCAAGGCCTTCTGCTCGTAGCGCGTGGAAATCCAGTCCTCCCACGGCTCGCGCCAATCTGCGGGGCGTTCGGCCAACCACTCGAACCCGGCGCGGGGGACTTCCTCCAGTGTCTGCCGCACATAGTCGGGGATGTCCGTAGCGACCCGGAAGATCGATCCGGGTTTCAATACCTTCGCCAACGGCTCAAGATGTTCCGGTGTCACGAAACGGCGACGATGATGCCGGGTTTTGGGCCACGGATCGGGATACAGAAGAAAGGCGCGGGATATACTGGCCTCTGGCAGCACGTCGAATAGGTCGCGGGCATCGCCGGGATGCACGGCAAGGTTCTCAACCCCGGCCTGTCGGATTTTGCCCAGCAGCATGGCAACGCCGTTGATATAGGGCTCGGCCCCGATGATGCCGATGTCGGGGTTGCTTTGCGCCTGATGAATCAGATGCTCGCCGCCGCCAAAGCCGATTTCCAGCCACACCGGCTTACCGCCGAACAACTTGTTCAAGTCCAGCGGCCTGCGCTCAGGGTTGGTGTCCCAGTCCACCGCGCCGGGCGACAAAGTAGCCAGATCTTCGTTCAGATAGGTCTTTTGGCTGGGCTTCAGGGTCTTGCCCTTGAAGCGGCCATAGAAATTTCTGCGCGGGCGTTGTGGAGTCTCGGTGCTCATGGCGGTCGCCATACTGCGCGCCAGAGAACGTTGCAAGGGGCGCGGTACGCACAAGGTAAAAGCGCGCCCTGAAAGGCGCGCTTTGTGTTGTTCAGATCAGACCGCGGACTTCAACGCATCGACCAGATCGGTACGCTCCCAGCTGAAACCACCGTCTTCACTCGGCTGGCGACCAAAGTGGCCATAAGCCGCTGTGCGTTGGTAGATCGGCTTGTTCAGCTGAAGATGCTGGCGAATGCCTCGCGGCGTCAGATCCATGACCTCACCCACGGCTTTCTCGATTGCCGCATCCGCCAATTGGCCGGTACCATGCGTGTCGGCATAGATCGACAGCGGCTTGGACACGCCAATCGCATAGCTCAGCTGAATCGTGCAGCGTTCGGCCATGCCAGCCGCCACGACGTTTTTGGCCAGATAGCGTGCTGCGTATGCTGCCGAACGGTCAACCTTGGTCGGGTCTTTGCCCGAGAACGCGCCGCCGCCATGCGGGGCCGCGCCGCCATAGGTGTCCACGATGATCTTGCGCCCGGTCAGGCCCGCGTCACCATCCGGTCCGCCGATAACGAATTTGCCGGTCGGGTTGACGTGCCAATCGGTTTCAGCCGCCAGCCAGCCGTCAGGCAGGGATTCACGGATATAAGGCTCGACGATGGCGCGGATATCATCCGAAGACAACGCTTCATCCAGGTGCTGCGTAGACAGAACGATCGAGCTAACGCCGACCGGCTTGCCGTCGCGATAAACGACTGACAGCTGCGACTTTGCATCGGGGCCCAAAGCGGGTTCGGTGCCGTTCTTGCGTACTTCCGCGAGACGCCGCAGGATAGCGTGCGAATACTGGATCGGTGCAGGCATCAGCTCCGGAGTTTCAGTCGTGGCATAACCAAACATGATGCCCTGGTCGCCGGCACCCTCGTCCTTGTTGTCCGCAGCATCAACGCCCTGAGCGATATGGGCGGATTGTTCATGCAGCAGGTTGGTTACCTCGACAGTTTCGTGGTGAAACTTGTCCTGCTCGTAACCGATGTCTTTCACACAATCACGAGCGATCTGTTCGATGCGCCCCATGTAATCGTGCAGCTTGTCTTGATCAGTCAGGCCTACTTCACCGCCAATCACAACCCGGTTGGTTGTTGCAAAGGTTTCGCAGGCCACACGGGCTTCTGGTTCTTCGTTTAGAAATGCATCAAGGACAGCATCCGAGATACGGTCGCAGACCTTGTCAGGATGCCCTTCGGAAACGGATTCCGAAGTAAATGTATAGTTCTGTCGGGACATAAATGCGCTCCATTAGGGGTTTCTCCGTCACGCCAGGAAGCCGTTGTGACAGGTCACAGACGCATACGCGCGCTTCAAGATGGGGTCAATCTCTAATTATTTGCTCAGGCGACGGATGCTGAACCACACCAGCGCAGCAAGAAACAATAGCGCCGCAAGAACAGGGCTGTCCCCGATGCGGGAATAAACTGTTGGCCGTTGTGGTTGCGGCAGGATCGCATCCACGTATCCCGACTTGCCTAAAGCCAATGAGGCCGTGACCTGACCCAGCGGGTCAATCATCGCCGATATTCCTGTATTGGCCGAGCGGATCATTGGCAGACCCTGCTCAATCGCCCTCATCCGGGCTTGTGCCAAGTGTTGAAACGGTCCCGAACGAGTTCCGAACCATGCGTCGTTGGTGATCTGCAACAGAAAGTCTGCCCGACCCGGCGCCCCGTTTACACCCTGCGGGAACACGGCTTCGTAACAGATCAGAGGCAACGCCTTTCCCATTTTGCCAAAATCTAAGAGATCGGGCCCTGGCCCCGCGCTGAATCCATGCCCCGCTGTGGCCGCCAGCCCATAAATCCCAAAACGGCCCATCAAATCGCCAAGAGGTACATATTCTCCAAACGGGGCCAAATGGTGTTTGTCATACAGACCGCTCTGCCGCCCGGCTTCATCCAGATAGACCATCGAGTTAAAGATCCTCGGACCGTCTCCGCGCTGGATCCCCAAAACCACAGCCGTCCCCTGAGCTGCATCCGTGATGGAGGCCAAATACGGTTGTGCGCTGCCCAGCCAGGCCGGAACTGCGGTCTCGGGCCAGACGATCAGGTCCGGTCTGGGCAAAGCGGCGGAATACTCAATCTGACGGGCGAAGAACAAAGGCGCATACGCCGGGTCCCACTTTTGGTGCTGCGGCGCGTTAGGCTGAACAATACGAACCGTGTGCGGGCCGTCCTGAACCCTTGGCCGTATCGACGCATAGCCCATCGTCAGGACCACCATCACAGCTGCAAAACTCAATGGCCGGGCCAGCGCCTGCAAGCGTCTTTCCTGAACCAATGCGGCCCCTATTGGAAACGCCACGGCATATGTCAGCGCATTTAAGCCATACGGCCCCACCAGAGACAGCAACTGCGCCATAGGTGTATCCACCCAGATTTGCGCCACACCGGCCCATGGGAACCCGGTCAGTACGTAACCCCGAGCCAGTTCGGCCAGAGACAGCGTCACAACCAGAAAAATGCTTTGTCGCATGGCCGTTGCGCCGAAATGTCGTGACAGTCGAAAGGCGACAGCCCAGAACAAGGCAAGCCCGCCGGCCATGAACACCAGCGCAAACGGTGCCATCCAGGCATGGCGCTCTGCGTCCACCTGAAAAGGCTCGATGATCCAGCTGAGTGCATGCGCAAAATAGCCGGTGGCGAAAAACCAGCCGACCCAGCCCGCGCGAGCGCGGGTTTCACTGGCAAGGAAAACCGGAACGATCAAAATCAGTGCAAGAACCGTAGCGCCCCAATGCCCATGCGGTGCTTGACCAAAAGCACCGATCGCGCCCAGAGCGGCGGAGGCGAACAATCTAAACGATAACGGCCAGCCCCGGACAGGCGTCATGCAGCAACGTCCGGTAGCATGACGCGCAACCGTTTGATGCGCCGCGGGTCGGCGTCAACCACTTCGAATTCCGGGCCTTCAGGATGGATCACGACCTCGCCGCGTGCCGGAACACGCCCGGACAGCATGAAAACAAGCCCGCCCAGCGTATCGATGTCTTCTTCATCCACGTCCTCATGGCTGGTCAGGGACCGGCCGATCTCGGCCTCGAAGTCCTCAAGCGGCACACGAGCCTGCACCAGGTAGCAGCCCGGCTTTTCCTGCACCCAGAGCTGATCTTCGGCTGCATCGTGTTCGTCCGCGATCTCACCTACGACCTGTTCTATCAGGTCTTCGATTGTCAGCAACCCATCCACGCCGCCATACTCATCAATCACCAACGCCATATGGCGACGTTCGGTCTGCATCTTGGTCAGCAGGACACCAATTGGCATCGAAGGCGGCACGAACAGAAGCGTGCGCAACATGGATTTCAGGTCAAACTTGTCCGCACCGCCATTGAAACCATGGGTCAGTGCGAAATCCTTGAGGTGAACAAAGCCCAGCGGCGTATCCAGTGTTCCTTCATAGACCGGGATTCTGGACAATCCACTGTCCCGGAACACATCTGCCAGTTCATCCTTGGTGATGGTAGAAGGGACCGCGATGATCTCAGCCGTGGGAATGGCCACGTCTTCGACGCGCATCCGGCGCAGGTTCATCATCCCGCGGGGCTGAGCCACCGCTGCACTCTGCCCGTTTACCACCGGGTTTTGTTGACTCTCTTGACCCGAGAACGCATCGAAAATTCGGGAAATAAACCCGATTTTCTCTTGAGTATTATTGCTGCTGTCCTGAGATTGCGCGCTTTGCGCCGCCCTAGAACTGCCGTCTGTTTCGCCCATTACCTTGTTCCAACTAATCGGGTCACCTGACCCACTTCATACCTTATATGGGTCATCTATACCTAACTTGCCAAGTATCCCGACCTCAATCCCTTCCATCAGAGCGGCATCGGGGTCACGAATGTGATCATATCCCAGCAAATGCAACGTTCCGTGGACAAGCAGATGAACGACGTGATCGTCAAAGTCCTTGCCTGCCTCATCGGCCTCTCGTGCACATGTGTCGAAGGAAATTGCAATATCACCCAGAGGGATTTCACCGGTGAAATCCGGCTCGGGCGGTTGGGGCACTTGTCCGGCTTGGTCCGGGGACAAATCTTCAGCCGGCCAGCTCAGAACGTTGGTTTCGGTTGGTTTGCCGCGAAACTCGGCATTCAGTTCCGAAATGCGCGCGTCATCGCAACCCAGAACGCTGACCTCGCAACACCCCGGGTCCAGTTCCGCATAGGACAGAACCGCAGAGATCGCCTGCCGCGACAAAGACTCAAGCCCTTGCCACCGGTCGTCTTCGACAGTGAGTTCCAAATTCATCTTATCGTACAACAGCCCTGTGAATGAGCCTTGCACTCAACTGGTTTCGCGGCCCGCATCAGCCTCATACGCCTCGATGATCGCGGCCACAAGCGGGTGACGCACCACATCCTTCGACGTGAAATAGTTGAAACTGATATTAGGAATCGTTTTCAACAGTCTTTCCGCATCCTGGAGCCCAGACTGAACGCCGCGTGGCAAATCCACCTGAGACCTGTCGCCGGTGATTACCATGCGGCTGCCCTCGCCCAGACGAGTCAGGAACATCTTCATCTGCATGGTCGTGGCGTTCTGTGCTTCGTCCAACACCACAAAAGCATTGGCCAACGTGCGTCCACGCATGAACGCCAGCGGTGCTATTTCGATTCGTTTTTCCTCGATCAGCTTGGCCAGCTGCTTGCCGGGCAGGAAATCATTCAGCGCATCGTAAAGCGGCTGCATGTAGGGATCGACCTTGTCCTTCATGTCACCCGGTAGATAGCCCAGTTTCTCACCCGCCTCGACGGCGGGACGGCTCAGGATGATTCGATCCACATGTCCGCCAATAAACATCGACACACCAACAGCGACGGCAAGATAGGTTTTACCCGTGCCAGCTGGCCCGATGCCGAAGGCAAGCTCGTTTTGAAACAGTGACTGCACATAAGCCTTCTGGGCGTCCGTACGCGGTTCGACCAGTTTCTTGCGGGTTTTTATCTCGACTGAACCGCCCTTGAACATTTCAAGCTGGTCGCCGTCGCGGCTGCCGGTCCCCTGTTCCGAAACACCCATCCGCAGTTCCCGGTCCACGTCCGCGGCCTCAACCTCGCGCCCGCCTTCCAGCCGCGTGTAAAGGGATTGCAGCACCTCAATAGCCTGCTTCTGAGCGTCTTCATCGCCCATCACGACAAGCTGATTGCCGCGGCGTACGATCTGGACGGAAAGCTTGCTTTCGATGTCGGTCAGATTGCGGTCGTATTCGCCACACAGGTCAATCAACAATCGGTTGTCGGGAAACTCTACAAACGCCTCGCGTTGGGGCATTTCATCTTGCGGTGGGGTCAGGGCACCGATGGCCAATCCGTTCTCCTGTCTTGGCAGTTCACCCCGAGCGTAGACAACAAATCTCGGTGGGCGCAAGCCACAGTTTCAAAAATAAACCCACAGATGACAAAAGCGCCGATCACATAAAAGGAAAATGCCAGTCAGACGCGCATCAGAAAGTATAGTTCAACCCGAATCTCAAACCGCCGTATTTCGGTGTCGACTTCGTGGAAAAGCCGGAACCGAATTGAATGTCTTCGGATTTGAACTGGACGTATTCGTATTCGCCGGTGACTGACCAATTGTCGGTCAGCTTGTGTTCGGCACCGATGCTTGCGGTGTATCCGCCCCGCCTGTCCGACGCCGAAAAGCTCTGGACCGAACTTCCCGATGTGATGCTGTTGGTCGTTTCAACATCGCCCCACAGATAACCGACACTGAAAAAGTAGAGAACCCGACCGTTTCGGCTTGTCAGGCCGCTTCGATATCTGAGGGACAAAACGTCAGATATCTCTGCCTCACCCTGAACGTTCGAACTGCCGATCTGGGCCCTGACACTATCGTCCAAGGATCCGAAATCATATCCGACTTCAAAACCGTAGACAAAATCACGGCCACCCCTGGAGGGCAAAACACCGCGCCAACCACCGCGAAAGCCACCATAGGCTCCGGATACGTTCAGGTCGCCAATATCAAACAGCCCGGCAGGTGTTCTCAGTCCAAATCGATCATCCCCGCCCGAGCCGTAGCCGCCGGAAACCCCCAGGTAAAATGCACTTACGTCACTGCTGAATTTCTTGGGGCTAATTACAACTGGATCGGCTGTTTTGCCCTTCAAATCCCCGGCGATCGTCGCGCTGGCAAGTAGAGTGACCGCGGAAGCCACGGGCAAGGTTTTCACCAGGCTCAAGGCCCTGAAGCTCTTCAAGATTGACACTCGTACCTCCATCACTCCGATCTCCGGATCGGTGCATATTCGTTTTTTAGACGCAAAAACTGGCGCCCGAAAAAACATGGCTCCTCTCGGAGCATAGTTCCAAGCAATAAATCAAGGGTAAATTTTGGAAGCAAACACCAACTATGGTGCTTGAACGGCGGAATCTCACCGACTCAGAGCAATTCACCTGCCAAAGAGTTGGCGCCCGACTCGGTGATCCGGACCTCTTTCAGATCACCAACGGCAATCTCGGGGCCTTTTACGTGAACCGAATGAAGATACTCGGATTTTCCGACCATTTGACCAGGCAGGCGTCCCGGTTTTTCAAACAAGACGCGGACTGTACGGCCAACCATAGCGTCCTGAATTTCCCTTTGGTGTCGCGTGATAAGGGCCTGAAGGCGCTGTAACCGTTCATCCGCCGCAGCCGGATCAACCTGAGCCCGCTCGGCCGCAGGTGTTCCCGGGCGTGTGGAGTATTTGAATGAATAGGCGTAGCCGTATTTGACCTCTTCAACCAAATCCATCGTTGCCTGAAAATCCTCTTCGGCTTCCTCGGGGAAGCCGACGATGAAATCCCCTGACATCACGATATCCGGGCGCGCTGCACGAATGCGCTCGATCAGGCGCAGATAGCTCTCTGCCGTGTGACTGCGATTCATCCGCTTGAGAATACGGTCCGAGCCCGACTGAACCGGCAGGTGCAGATACGGCATCAGCTTGTCACAGGTGCCATGCGCCTCGATCAGGTCATCCGCCATGTCATTTGGGTGCGATGTGGTAAAACGGATTCGCTCCAGTCCGTCGACCTCGTTCAGTTCCCAGATCAAACCCGCCAGGGTCATGTCACCATTCACCCCGGCCCCATGATAGGCGTTGACGTTCTGCCCCAACAAGGTGATCTCGCGCACACCGCGTTCGACCAAATCGTGGGCTTCGCGGATGATGCGATCCGCCGGACGGCTGACTTCAGCACCACGGGTATAAGGCACGACGCAGAAGGCGCAGAACTTGTCGCAGCCTTCCTGAACCGTCAGAAACGCCGTCGGGCCGCGTTTGGCCTTGGGACGGTTTTTCAGCTTTTCGAACTTGTCTTCCTCGGGGAAGTCAGTGTCCAGCGCCTTTTCGCCCGCTCGGGTCTTGGCCTCCATCTCGGGCAGACGATGATAGCTTTGCGGACCAACGACCAGATCAACCAGCGGCTGGCGGCGCATGATCTCTTCACCTTCGGCCTGCGCAACACATCCCGCCACACCGATTTTCAGGTCAGGCTTTTCGGCCTTCAGCCCCTTGAAGCGACCGAGTTCCGAATACACCTTCTCAGCCGCTTTTTCGCGGATGTGACAGGTGTTCAGCAGGATCATATCGGCATCGTCAGGCGTCTTGGTTTCGACATAGCCCTGCCCGCCCAGCGCCTCGGACATGCGTTCGCTGTCATAGACATTCATCTGACAGCCATAAGTCTTGATAAACAGCTTCTTCGGTTCGGACATGGGACGGGCCTTTGCATTCGCTGGATCGGCGTCGTCTATACGCTTAGAACGCCGCTTGCAATGCGGGCGCAATTACCCGAATTTGGCAGGACTTTCCAGCAAAGCCGGACCCAAAAGCACCCGATGACATACGATTCCCTCGACCATTTCCTTAAATCGGGCCAAGCCGCATTGGCCAAGGGCCCGGTTGCTTTGATTTTTGCCGAGGACGAGGTGGAGTTGGCCAGCACGCTGCATCATCATCTGACGCTGGGCTTCAAATCAGTCATCGTATTTGCGCCGGACGAGTTTCATCTGACTGATGACCTGTCCGCCAAGGTCCATCGGGTCCGTTTGAAATGTGTTCCGCGTTTGGTTGTGTTTGAAACAATAAACAGGATCATTCAGGCCGCACCCGGTATCTGGATGTATTATTGCTACAACGCCGAATACCTGTTTTTTCCATATTGCGAAACACGCAGCGTGGGCGAGATGCTGGTCTTTCACAGTGAAGAGCGTCGCAATGCGATGCTCAGCTATGTCCTCGACCTTTACGCAGAGGATCTGACCGCACATCCCAACGGCGTGGCCCCAGATCAGGCCATGTTCGACAGCGCAGGGTATTACGCCCATACCCGCCACGACCCAAGCGGCCAACCGCTGGACCGTCAGGTGGATCTTTCCGGTGGGTTGCGGTGGCGATTCGAGGACCACATTCCTTACGAACGTCGCAGGATCGACCGCATCGCTTTGTTCAAGGCTCAAAAAAACTTGGTGCTGAGACCCGACCACACCTTTAACGAACCGGAATACAATACCTATTCCTGTCCCTGGCATCACAACTTAACGGCCGCTATCTGTTCCTTCCGGGCCGCGAAAGCTCTGAAATCCAATGCTGGGTCAACATTTGACATCCGCAGCTTTCGCTGGCGCAATTCGGTGCCGTTTGAATGGCGGTCACGCCAGTTGCTGGATCTCGGGTTGATCGAATCAGGTCAGTGGTTCTGAGCCGGCTTAGCGCTGCAACAATATCGGAAACCAATCCTCGCGCAGGCGCTGTCCCGGCGTCATGTCATGACCGGGAAACGGGGGCGAGGTTCGGCCGGGGCGCTCTACATACCGGGCATCGTCGCCTACCAGCCGCAGTGAAAAGGCGCGGCGACGGCTGTCTGACTGGTTTCCGCGCGCGCCGTGCAGCGTGCGATAGTTGAATGCAACGGCATCGCCGGGCTCCATCTCGAATTCGACAGCCTTCATACCCTCGGCATCCGGGTCCGGCACTGGGATGTACTGACCTTCATCCGCGAAAAAGCCTTCTTCGGAAACCCATCGGGTCGGCAGAACCTCCTTCTCCCAACGGTGTGACCCGGCGACGCAACGCAGGGTCGCCTGCCTGACCGGATCAAGCGGAGACCAGAAGCTGATCGTCTGCTGACCCTCGACGAAATAATAGGGACCATCCTGATGCCACGGTGTCGCCATCGACGTTCCGGGTTCTTTGACCAACACGTGATCATGAAACATCTGAACGCTTTTCGATTGCATCAGATCAGCTGCAACCTCGGCCGCGGGAGAGGTCTCGATCACCTCGCGGAACTGTGGAATCCGGGTCCAGTTGCAATAATCATCAAAGAAACGACCTGTTTCACCGGCCTTCTTGTTTTCGGACGCGTACGGGCCGGGATCGGTCATATTCGCAGCCACCCCGTCCCGCAGCTGATCCACGTGGTTCGCGAACAATCCTTTGATCAGCACGACGCCATCCGCCTGATAAGTATCGATCATCTGCCGAGAAACGAGAGAGTGTGGCATCAGAGGCTCCTATGGATTTTCTGTTTTTTGCTCTGAAAAATGTATTCTGTTCAAATCATATCTTTAGAAGCTATTATTAACCTCATGTTATATATTTCGCTGCGCCAATATGAATATGTCTGTGCAGTCGGGCGCCACGGCAGTTTGTCGGCGGCAGCCCAACATCTCAATGTTTCACAACCAGCCTTGTCTACTGCTCTGACGCGCGTTGAAGCCCATTTGGGGTATCCGTTATTCGTCCGCCGGCGCGGGGCGGCCATGGCGCTGACACCTCAGGGGCGTAGTTTCATAGACCGGGCTGAGGTCCTGCTGAAAAATGCTGCCCGAATCGAGGCGTCCGATACCTCCGTACCGGAAACAACCAAACTGAGATTAGGCTGCTTTACGGATCTGGCCCCCTTCCTGTTGGCTCCGGCCCTGCAGCATCTTCGCACCACCTTCGCCGATATCAACCTTACATACGTGGCGGAGTCTTTCGAAGGACTGCTGAATGGATTGATGGAGGGTCAGATTGACATCGCGATTACCTACGACCTGACCATGGACGCTGGGTTCGCTCGTACAAAACTGTTCGACAGCAGGCCGAAGGCCCTGATGCCCCCGGATCACCCACTGGCGACAACCACCGAAGTCACTCTTGCTGCGCTGGAAAGCTACCCGCTGATTTTGTCTGCGGAAGGCTTGTCGGCGCAACATATTCTTGGCCTGTTTCGGCAAAACGGTCTACGCCCGTCCGTCGCACACCGGGCGGCTTCACTAGAGATTCAACGCAGCCTTGCGGCTCATGGTGAGGGAATCGGGATCAGCTATGCCAGCCCACCCAGCACCTTCAGCTATGACACCAAGCGTCTGGTCAGCGTGCCTATCACCGATCGGGACGCAGCAGAATCCGTTGTTCTGGCACGCCACGGAACGGGTCCAGCTGACACGATCATAGGAAAGGCTGAACACGTTTTACTGGGCGGGCTGACGGGCGTTTAAGATCTTATTTCCTGCGCAAGCGGATGACGACATCGACAGACGCGATTTCGACACCTTCCGGCGCCTCGGGAAGACGCTGAATGACAAGCTGATCCGACGGCGCATCACTTAGCCGCGCGTCGTCTTCCCAATAGAAATGTGGATGATCATGCGTATTCGTGTCGAAGTAGCTCTTGGATCCGTCCACCGTAATTTCCTGCAGCACACCTGCATCGCAAAACGCACGCAGAGTGTTGTAGACCGTTGCCAGAGACACGGCATCCCCGTTCGCCTTCGCCGATTCAAAAAGGCTTTCAGCAGTGACATGGCGATGTCGGCCGTCGCCCACCAGAAGCTCGGCCAGCGCCACGCGCTGACGCGTCGGTCGCAAGCCGGCATTCACCAGCCAACCCGTTGCGATTTCGCGGCTCTGAGGTGTCATCGATCCGATACCCATTATTGCTGCCTTTATATATAGGGGCGCATCACCGGCAATTTCAAATGAAATTCATTCGCAAGATAAGTGTCAACACAACATGATGTGGCGAGCTGCTCTTGCAGGACCTTGCAAACGGGTGCTAGACGAGGCCAGATGTAAAGACAGACCCCCGGCAGGAAAGGCGGCAGAATGGCCCAGTTCCCAAGCAGTTTTGACAAAGATGATCTGCTGAAATGCGCTCGTGGCGAGTTATTTGGCCCCGGCAATGCACAATTGCCCGCCCCACCGATGCTGATGATGGACCGGATCACCGACATCTCGGCTGATGGTGGTCTGCACGGTAAAGGCCATGTGCTGGCCGAATTTGATATCACACCTGACCTTTGGTTCTTTGACTGCCACTTCCCCGGCAACCCGATCATGCCTGGTTGTCTGGGCCTTGACGGGCTGTGGCAACTGACCGGCTTCAACCTTGGCTGGCGTGGTTGGCAGGGGCGCGGCATGGCTGTCGGCGTAGGTGAAGTAAAGCTGACCGGGATGGTCCGCCCGGACCGTAAGATGCTGACGTATAAAATCGATTTCAAAAAAGCGATTCAAACACGCCGCCTGACAATGGGTGTGGCAGATGGCATCGTCGAAGCCGATGGCGAGATGATTTATGATGTCAAAGACATGAAGGTCGTTCTATCCGAGGCTTGAACCTGAACGGTCTGAAATAAGGAGTGCGCACATGCGTCGAGTAGTCGTCACCGGTCTGGGGGTTGTGTCCTCGATCGGGAACAATGCTGAAGAGGTTCTGGCCTCGCTCAAAGCAGGCAAATCCGGGATCGTGGCCAGCGAGCAGATGGCCGAACATGGTTTTCGCAGCCAGATCGCAGGTACGCTCAAGATCGACGTGGCCCAGCATGTGGACAAGCGTACATTGCGCTTCATGGGTCCCGGGGCCGCCTATGCACATATCGCCATGAGCCAGGCAATTGCTGATTCAGGGCTGACAGAAGACCAGATCGTCAACCCCCGCACCGGGCTGGTTGCAGGTTCTGGCGGACCATCGACCAGCGCCATGCTGACGGCGCATCAGACCGTTCTGAAGACAGGCGCGACCAAGCGGATCGGGCCATTTGCCGTGCCGAAATGCATGTGCTCGACGATTTCGGCAAATCTGGCGACGGCATTCAAGATCAAGGGCATAAATTATTCGATCACGTCCGCCTGCTCGACTTCGCTGCATTGCATTGGCAACGCGGCCGAACAGATCATGCTGGGCAAGCAGGATGTGATGTTCGCCGGCGGCGGAGAGGAACTGGACTGGACCCTGTCCTGCCTGTTCGACGCAATGGGCGCGATGTCGTCAAAATATAATGACACACCCGACAAAGCCTCGCGCGCGTTCGACGAAAACCGCGATGGTTTCGTGATCTCGGGCGGTGGTGGAATCGTTGTTTTGGAAGAGCTGGGCCACGCTTTGGCGCGCGGCGCCAAAATTTATGCTGAAGTTACAGGTTATGCCGCAACTTCAGACGGCCACGACATGGTTGCCCCTTCAGGTGAGGGCGGCGAGCGCGCGATGCGTCTAGCTCTTGATACCGTGCCCGAGGGGCGCAAGGTTGGCTATATCAATGCCCATGGCACCTCGACCCCCGTCGGCGATGTGGGTGAGGTCGAGGCCGTGCGTCGCATCTTTGGCGAAGGCAATGTGCCACCCATCTCGTCGACCAAGTCGATGACAGGCCACGCTCAGGGCGCGGCGGGCGCGCTTGAGACGATTTTCTGCCTGCTGATGCTGGAAAACGATTTCATTACACCATCGATCAATGTCGATACGCTTGCCGAAGGCATTCAGCCCGGTGAAATTGCAACTCAAGTGGTTGAAAACGCAGGACTGGAAAGTGTCATGACCAACAGCTTCGGCTTTGGCGGAACAAACGGGTCCATGGTTTTGTCAAAGTATAACGGGTGAAAGTAATGTCGGATCTTCTCAAAGGTAAACGCGGCCTGATCATGGGCGTGGCCAATGACCGCTCGATTGCGTGGGGCATTGCCAAGGCCATGCACGAGGCTGGTGCCGAACTGGCTTTCACCTATCAGGGCGAGGCATTTGGCAAACGGTTGGAGCCGCTGGCTCAGAGCCTGGGCAGCGATTTCATGGTCGATGCGGATGTCACCGACGACGAGTCGCTGGATCGCGCTTTTGGCGAACTGGCCGAACGTTGGCCCACCATCGATTTTTTGGTCCATGCTATCGCATATTCGGATAAGTCCGAGCTGACAGGTCGTTTCCTGAATACCACACGCGCGAATTTCAAGCATTCGATGGATGTCTCGGCCTATTCCTTCATAGAGGTCGCGCGCCGCGCCTATCCTTTGATGAAAGACAATGGCGGTTCCCTGCTGACCCTGACTTATCAGGGATCCAACCGGGTTGTACCGAACTACAACGTGATGGGTGTCGCAAAGGCTGCGCTGGAATCGGCAACCCGGTATCTGGCCAACGATCTGGGGCCCGATGGCATCCGCGTAAACGCAATTTCCCCGGGACCGATGAAGACTCTCGCCGGGGCAGCCATTGGCGGCGCGCGCAAGACCTACAAGTTCTGCGATCAGAATGCGCCGTTGCGTTCTAACGCAACACTTGAAGCGGTCGGCGGTACCGCAGTGTATCTAACCTCGGATGCAGGTGCCTGCACTTCAGGTGAGATCATCCGCGTTGATGGTGGTTTCCACGTACTGGGCATGCCTCAGCCCGAAGCCATGTGACTATTTCTTTCCCTGCCGCTGCCCAGATTTCACCATCATTTCGCGGCAGGAAAACAATATGAGCAAGCTAGACCAAATCATTGCAAACAATGCACGCGCAACGCAAAATCGGCGTAAGCCCGGTTTTCTCAGCCAACGGGCCAGAGTGCTTTTGCTAACATTGACTTCACTGTTGCTGGTGTTTGTCTTCTTTACTCAGCCACAGATGCGTGCCGCGATTCACTCTCTGATGGGCTGAGATACGGGCCGGACATCCAGCCCGAACCTCGTGTTAGTTGACTGAAACGACTTCGATCTCGAAAACCAGATCCTGCCCGGCCAGCGGGTGATTTGCATCCAGCGTAACAGTGGCTTCGTTCGAATCCACGACCGTTACCGGCACGGCCTGACCCTCTGGTGTTTGCATCTGCAACTGTGTCCCGGGATCCAGAGGAATGTCATCCGGAATACCTTCGCGGGGAATTTCCTGACGCATTGCAGGGTTGATCGGGCCGTAGGCGTCCGTGCAGGCAATCTCGACCCGCGTCTTGTCCCCGGTGGACAGACCCGCCATGGCACTGTCCAAACCCGGGATGATCTGGCCCGACCCAACCACGAATTCCAGCGGGTCACGCCCGTCCGAGCTGTCAAAGACTTTTCCGTCCAGCAACGTCCCGGTGTAGTGAATGCGAACCGTGTCGCCCTGTTTTATTTCAGTCATCGTGGCCTCCGGCCGTTCTAAAGGGTTAAGCGGCCAACCCTAGAGGTTGACACAATGTTGTAAAGCCTCGGCCCTTTCACCCCATTCCCCGATGTGCCAACCTGCGCGCAATCAGAGGAGGATCATATGGCGATCACGACCTGTGTGTTCGACGCCTACGGAACATTATTCGATGTTGCTGCGGCTGCCCGACAGGCGGCAGACGAACCGGGCTTTGAAGCGCTGAAAGACAAGTGGCCCACAGTCGCGGGACATTGGCGCCTGAAGCAACTGCAGTACACATGGCTACGCGCCGTAGCGGATGCGCATGCGGACTTCTGGGATGTCACCCAGGACGGGCTGGATTGGGCCTTGGAAGCCGCGGGCTTGCAAGGCGACCCGGAACTGCGCCAGCGTCTGCTTGATCTCTATTGGGAGTTGCAGGCTTACCCCGAGGTTCCTGCCATGTTGAAGACCCTCAAGGATGGTGGGCTGCGGACAGCCATCCTGTCCAACGGTTCGCCCCCCATGCTGGAAGGCGCAGTGCAATCTGCCGGGATTGGCGATGTGCTGGATGATATTCTGTCGGTCGAAAGTGTCGGCGTCTTCAAACCCCATGCCCGCGTCTATGATCTGGTGCAAGAAAGGTTTGGCTGTGCCCGCGATGAGGTTTTGTTCGTCAGCTCAAACGGTTGGGATGCTGCCGGGGCCAGCGGGTACGGTTTTGTAACCGCATGGGTCAATCGGATTTCTGAACCTATGGACCGCCTTCCGTGGACACCTGCACATGTGTTGTCCGATTTGACCTCGGTTCCCAAGTTGGCCGGTCTCTGATGCCAGAATTCATGACAACGGACGGCAGGCGCATCTACTATGAGGAAACCGGGACCGGCACACCGCTTTTGTGTCTGGCCGGCCTGACCCGAAACAGCCGCGATTTTTCATTCTTTGCGCCATATGCCTCTGACCTGCGCATGATCACTATGGATTACAGGGGGCGCGGCCGTTCGGAATATGATCCCGATTACATGAACTACAACATCTTTCGCGAATCCCATGACGCGATTGAGCTGCTGGACGTTCTGGGGATCCAGAGAGCCGCCATTCTGGGCACATCGCGCGGCGGACTGATCGCCATGACGCTGGCCGCAAGCCATCCTGAACGTCTTGCCGCCGTTATTCTGAATGACGTGGGACCAGTTATCGAGCCGACGGGTATTGCTAAAATCATGGCCTACGTGGGCACACAACCCGCTGCCAAAACCCATGATGAAGCTGCCGCTGCATTGAAACACGTCATGGAAGCGCAATTTCCCGGAGTTCCGTTGGAAACCTGGCGCAAACAGGCTGAAATTCAGTATGAAATGCGGGACGATGGGCTGAAACTTCGATATGATCCAGCCTTGCGCAAAGCGCTTTTTGAGCAAGCTGCAAGCGGGACAGCACCTGATCTATGGATACTCTTTGAAGCCTTGCGCGACATTCCCACCGGTGTGATCCGGGGCGCGAATTCCGATATTCTGGGCTCGAACACGCTGACGGAGATGCACAGCCGCCTTCCCGGCCTGATTTCGGTCGAAGTGCCCGATCGTGGGCATGTTCCGTTCCTGAACGAACCCCAATCACTGGACCTGATACAGAAGGTATTGAAGAACGCCGCATGAGCACACTTGAGATGATCGAAGCCGCCGCAGATCGGCTGAAAGGACACGTCCGCGAAACACCGATCCTGTCGTCGCCCTTTCTCGACACCCTCGCAAGCCGCCGAATCTGGGTCAAACCGGAATGCCTGCAACATACCGGCAGTTTCAAGTTTCGCGGCGCGTGGTCGGCCATTTCTGCGCTGGATGAGGGCGTACGCAAGCGCGGCGTGATCGCATATTCATCGGGCAACCACGCGCAGGGCGTTGCGATGGCTGCTTCGAAACATCGTATTGCCTCGGTCATCGTCATGCCGTCAGACGCGCCGCAACTCAAGATCGACAATACCCGCGCGCTGGGCGGAGAAGTCGTTTTGTACGATCGCGCGAATGAAAGCCGGGAGGAGATTGGCGAAGCCATCGCGGCAGAGCGTGGTCTGACCCTGATCCGCCCCTATGACGAACCGCAGGTCATCGCGGGGCAAGGCACAACTGGGCTTGAAATCGCGAAGCAGGCTGCGGAACTTGGGGTTTCGCATGCGGATGTTCTGATCTGTTGCGGCGGAGGGGGTTTGACCTCTGGCATTGCGCTGGCATTGGAAAAACACGCGCCGAACTTGCGGGCGCGGCCCTGTGAGCCGGAAGGGTTCGACGACGTCAAACGATCATTGGCGTTAGGTCAAATTCAAAACAACACTGCGGCCTCAGGAAACATATGCGATGCCATCCTGACACCACAGCCTGGCGACATCACCTTTCCGATTCTTCATCGTCTTTGTGGGCCCGGAATGTCTGTCACCGAAGAAGAGGCGTTGCAGGCCATGGCACATGCATTTCTGCGCCTCAAAATCGTATTGGAGCCCGGTGGTGCCGTAGCGCTGGCCTCGGCCCTTTTCCGGGGCAACGAGATCGAGGGTGACGATGTCATCGTCGTCACCTCGGGCGGTAATGTCGATCCGGAAATATTCGCTAAGGCGTTGGAATTCCTGACCTGACAAGTGTACCAAAGCCGTGCAAATTGCACCAGGAACGCCGTGACGACAAGGACCTTTGTCATGATGATCGCTGATCTGGGCGACGTGAAGCTGAACTATCGCATCGACGGCCCCACGGACGGTGCACCCATTGTGTTTGCCAATTCCCTGGGAACCGACCTGCATCTATGGGATGCGGTGCTGCCATACATGCCCGACGGGCTGCGCATCATCCGATATGACAAGCGTGGGCACGGGCAATCCTCGGTGCCGCCTGCACCCTACTCAATGGGCGCTTTGGTGCGGGATGCAGAGGCGCTGCTGGATCACCTTCAGGTTCGCGATTGCGTCTTTGTCGGCCTCTCGATTGGCGGGATGATCGCGCAAGGGCTGGCGGTCAAACGCATGGACCAGATTCGTGCGCTGGTGCTGTCGAACACCGCTGCCAAGATCGCCACGCCTTCGGTCTGGCAAGAGCGCATTCAGGCGGCGCGAAAGGGCGGGATCGAGGCTCTGGCCGATGCCACGATGGAGCGCTGGTTCTCTCGCGAATACCGCCGCGCGCAAAACTACCTGCCCTGGCGCGATATGATGGTCAGCCAACCAGTCGAAGGGTATCTGGGCTGCTGTGCCGCCATTGCCGGTACCGACTTTTATACCCCCACAAGCGGCCTGCGCCTGCCCACGCTTGGGATTTCGGGCAGCGAAGACGGATCTACCCCGCCCGATCTGGTGCGGGAAACGATTGATCTTGTTCCCGGATCCCGATTTCGGCTGATCCGCCGCGCAGGACATTTGCCTTGCGTTGAGAAACCCGCGGAATACGCAGAAATCCTGACCGGATTTCTGACCGAAATCGGACATGTCTGAAGGAGAATGACATGGCGTCCTTCCTGTTGGTCCATGGCTCGTGTCACGGCGCCTGGTGCTGGCGCGACCTGATCCCCGCTTTGGAAACCCTGGGCCATTGCGCCCGCGCCATCGACATGCCCAGCCATGGTGCAGACCCCACGCCGGTGGCCGACGTCACGCTGGACAGTTGCCGCGATGCCATTTTGAACGCCTGTACACCCGATACGATCATCGTCGGCCATTCCTGGGCCGGCTTTCCGATCAGCGCAGCAGCCGAGGCGCGTCCAAATGCGATGCGCGCCTTGATTTACCTGTGCGCCTATGTCCCTCGGGATGGTCTTTCGATGGCAGAAATGCGCAGACGCGGGCCGCGGCAAACCATAGTTCACGCGGTAGAAAAATCTGCAGACGGGCTTTCCTACACCGTGTCCGTAGATGCCATCCCAAAGCTGTTTTATCACGACTGCCCGGACGACATCCTGCCTTACGCGTACGCGCGCCTGTGTCCGCAAGCCATCCATCCACAAGAAACACCGCTGCCAGTCGGTCCGCGCTTTGCCAAAGTCCCCAAGGCCTATATCCGAACAACCGATGACCACACGATTCCAACCGAGTACCAGGCAGACATGAGTGCCTGCGTTCCCGAAGATCTTCGGCGCACAATCGACAGCTCACATTCACCGTTTTTTTCACATCCGCAGGAATTGGCTGAGCTTTTGTCCGAACTGGCAGGCAAACTCTAGTAACCTGTCTTAACGACATGGGTTGTGAGGGCGAACTCTCTCTTCCCTCATTCGTCGAGCATGAATAGGGTGCCGCACACAACTCATTTGTTCTGGTCCCATGCGTCTGCCGTTTTTCTTCATCCTCAGCATCGTCATGATCGATGCCATGGGCATTGGTCTTGTGATGCCGATCATGCCGCAACTGATTGTCGAGGTTCAGGGCGGCACCCTGGCCAATGCCGCAATCTGGGGCGGTGTGCTGAGTACAGCGTTTGCGGCAATGCAATTCATCTTTGGGCCCATTCTGGGAAACCTGTCCGATGCTTATGGGCGCAGAACCGTATTGCTGGTGTCTTTGTTCGTGATGGCCTTGGACTACATCGTCATGGCCGTGGCGGGCAGCATCTGGCTTTTGCTGGCCGGTCGTATCATCGGAGGCATTGCGGCGGCCACCCATTCGACAGCCGCGGCTTTCATGGCGGATGTGTCCGACCCAAAAGACAAGGCCGCAAATTTCGGCCTTCTGGGCGCGGCTTTTGGCGTAGGTTTCGTCCTGGGTCCGGTGATTGGCGGATTGCTTGGCGAATTCGGAACCCGGGCGCCATTCTGGGCTGCGGCAGGGTTGGCGGCGCTGACCTTTTGCATCGGATACTTCGTGATGCCTGAAACGGTAACCGCCGAGAACCGGCGTGATTTCAACCTGCGGCGCGCAAATCCGGTGAATTCGCTTCGCGCCATTGCAGCATTGCCGGGCATCCGGCCGATGCTGTGGGTCTATTTCCTGTATTCGGTTTCAATCTACGTCTATCCCGCCATCTGGTCTTACTTCACAACCGAGCGGTTCGGTTGGTCACCACAAATGATCGGCCTGTCTCTTGGTGTCTATGGTATCGGAATGGCAGTCGTGCAAGGCGGCCTGATCCGCCCGGCCATTCGGCTTTTGGGCGAGCGGGGTACAATCATCTATGGCATGGTTTTTGAAATCATAAGCTTTGCCATTCTGACCTTTCTGACCAACGGCCTGATCGCACTGCTTCTCATCCCAATTACCGCCATTGGGGCGGTCATCACGCCCGCCCTTCAGGCAATGATGTCAAGGGCCACACCAGATTCGCAGCAAGGCGAATTGCAAGGTGTCCTGACTGCGTTGCATGCGCTTTCCATGGTGATCTCACCGTTGGTGATGACCAGCGTATTCGCGCAGTTCATTCGACCCGACACCCCGCTCTACCTGCCCGGCGCCCCTTTTCTGTTGGCACTTTTGTTGATGCTGGCAGGATTTCTTCTGTTTAGGCGGTCCCGGCCTGCCGTAGCGTAACAACGACACGCAAATGGCGGTTTCTGCCTTGCGAGCCGCCTTTTCCCACGCCACCGTAAACCCAACCGGAGTGAGGAAAAACATGCAAAAAATCAAAGCCGCAGTCTGCCGGGCATTTGGCGAGCCATTGGTGATCGAAGAAGTCCATCTGGCGCCCCCCGGCACGGGCGAAGTCGAGGTGACACTGGAGGCTGTAGCCATCTGTCATTCGGATATTTCATATGCTGACGGAGCATGGGGAGGGTTCCTGCCAGCCGTTTACGGGCACGAAGCCGCAGGCGTGATCAGCGCGGTCGGAGAGGCGGCAGGAGATTTCAAAGTCGGCGACCCTGTGGTGGTGACTCTGATCCGCGCCTGCGGGTCTTGCCCTGCCTGTGCAGGCGGGCAACCGACAATTTGCGAAACACCGTACGATACTGTCAAAGGACCATTGAAAACGAGCGACGGCGGCCCACTCGAACAGGCGATGGCATGCGGGGCCTTTGCCGAAAAGGTTGTGGTGAGCCAACGCCAGATTGTCAAAATCCCCGAAAACCTGCCCAAGGAACTGGCCAGCCTGCTGTCCTGCGGCGTGATTACCGGGGTCGGCGCTGCGGTGAATGCGGCAGGCGTGCGCCCCGGTCAGGACGTTGTGGTCATTGGGGCGGGCGGGGTTGGCCTGAACGCAATTCAAGGCGCGCGGATTGCAGGCGCGCGGCGGATCGTGGCCGTGGACATGACCGAAGAAAAGCTTGAGATCGCCAAAGAGTTCGGCGCGACCCACGGCGTCCTGGCCAGCTTGGATCAACCATGGAAAGCCGCATACAGGGCGCTGGGTGGACGCGGTGCCGATGCCGTTCTGATCACCGTCGGCGCGATTCCCGCTTATGATCAGGCCCCGCGCTATCTTGGGCGCGGCGGTAAGGCGATCATGATCGGGATGCCACATTCCGGTGACATGGCCAGCTATGAACCCGTTGTATTGGCAGCCCTGGGTCAGGGCGTCGTCGGGTCGAAAATGGGCGACGTTGTCATTCAGCGTGACATACCCTGGATGGTGGACCTTTACGCACAGGGACGGCTGAAACTGGATGAGCTGATCTCGGGCCGCTGGTCACTGGATCAGATCAACGAGGCCATCGCCGACACCAAAACCGGATCGGCCAAGCGAAATGTAATCCTGTTCGACAGGACCTGACCCACCGAAAGGATTTGGGATGAAACTGCAGGATCTCGACATCATCGTCACCGCCCCGCCCGCTCGGGGCTGGGGAGGGCGCTACTGGATACTTGTCAAAGTGACGACTGATACCGGCATCACCGGCTGGGGTGAATGCTATGCCTCGTCCGTGGGGCCCGAGGCGATGCGTCATGTCATTCAGGACGTGTTTGAACGACATATGCTGGGCGAGAACCCCGAGAACATCGAGCTCATGTTTCGTCGCACCTACTCCAGCGGCTTTACGCAGCGCCCGGACCTGACGGTGATGGGTGCGTTCTCGGGGTTGGAAATTGCCTGCTGGGATGTTCTGGGCAAAGACCGGGACAGGCCGGTCCACGCGCTTCTGGGTGGCCGGATGAATGACCGGATTCGGGCCTATACTTACCTGTATCCCCTGCCTCAGCACAACCTGAACGATTTCTGGACCTCTCCCGAACAGGCGGGCGAAACGGCGGCGGAAATGGTGCGCCGCGGCTACACCGCCGTGAAATTCGACCCGGCCGGTCCCTATACGATCCGCGGCGGCCATATGCCCGCGATGAGTGACATTTCCATGTCCGTCGCCTTCTGCAAAGCGATCCGCGAGGCCGTGGGGGACAGGGCGGATCTTCTGTTCGGCACACATGGCCAGTTCAACACGGCCGGGGCTATTCGGCTGGGACAGGCGTTGGAACCATATCAGCCCCTTTGGTTCGAGGAACCTACACCGCCTGACAATATCGAAGATATGGCCCGCGTCGCCCGCAACGTACGCATACCGGTTGCTACCGGAGAGCGGATGACCACGAAGGCAGAATTCGGAGCCGTCCTGCGTGCCGGAGCAGCCGAGATTCTGCAACCGGCGCTGGGACGTGCAGGCGGAATCTGGGAGATGAAAAAAGTCGCAGCCATGGCCGAGGTCTTCAACGCTCAGATGGCACCGCATCTGTATGCCGGTCCGGTCGAATGGGCCGCCAACATCCATCTGGCCGCTTCCATTCCCAATCTGCTGCTTTTAGAAACCATCGAAACACCGTTCCACGATCAACTGATCAAGGGCTCGATCCGGATCGAGAATGGGTTCGTCGCCGCCCCGACAGCTCCGGGCCTTGGGATCGATGTCGACGAAGACCTGGCCCGCGCACACGCATATGACGGAGAAGGGTTGCATCTGCAAATGCAGGAGGACCCATGCGATTACGTTGACGGCAACGCTTTTCAGGGGGGTGCTCCGGCAACCGAGGGGTGACAATACCAGTGGCCTTGATGCATATTGCCATCACAAATCATGATACAACGGTCAGAAAGTGGCACTAAACGAAACCGGACCTCAGGCACACCTAACAGACGCTCCGTCGGACATGAAAGATAGTGCAGCACGCGCGGCTGCTTTTCTTAAAACACTGGCGCATGAGGGGCGCCTGATGATCTTGTGCCATCTTGGTAGTGGTGAAAAATCCGTCGGCCAGCTTGAAGATTTACTTCAGTTGCGGCAGGCCGCAGTCAGCCAGATGCTGGCCCGCCTGCGCGAGGAAGAGTTGGTCTCGACGCGTCGGGAAGGCAAAACGATCTACTATTCATTGCGCGACGGAAACACTGAAAAAGTGATCCGTCTGCTTTACGATCTGTTCTGCGACACGGACTGCTGATCGCTAATTAGACACATATCCGGCAATAACCTGCAACAGCTTGAACGCGGTTGCTGCATCGTTTTCCACAACGGCAAGGAATTCTTCTTCACCGATCCGCAAACAGGAAAGCGGGGTTTCTGCCACCATGCTTAGCGCACGTGGTTCTTTTCTGATCAGGCCCAACTCTCCGACCAAAGCGCCGGGCCCGACTTTGGTGATCAATTGGTCAGGCCCCTGTTCTTGTGGCAGGTAAAGACCTGCTTCGCCCTCCAAAACCACATAGGCGCCGTCGGTGGGCTGGTCATCTTTCAAGAATACCACCTGCCCTGGCTCGGCATCAAACCAGCGCGCACCAAAGGCCAGCAGACGCAGCTGCCGCCGATCCAGACCCGAAAACAAGGGGGTTTGTTCCAAGGCGCGTAGTTTCCGCGTCAAATCTGCCGATGCTGCACTGTCTTCCTCCACTTCCACGGGTCCTCCGTCCGAGACCACACGACCTTGCATTATCTCCACGTACATGTCGAATGCACCGGGGTTTTCGAACCGATCATTCAAATAGATAACGGTGGTTTCCGGCAGCAGTTCACGGAGCCGTTTAAAGACGGCCACCTGCGTTTTCATGTCATAGCTGGCCAGCGCGTTTTCCAGAATCAGAATGTCAGGTTTCTTGATCGCCGCACGTGTAAAGGCCAAGGGTTCGGCAAACACCGCCGGAAGATTCTGACCGCCCAGAGCAACCTGAACATCATAAATCAACTCAGTAACCAATGGCCGCGCGCCATTTTCCGCCAACACATCGACAATCAGCTTGCGGGCTTCATCCGAACGGGCCCCGCCAATTTGGCTGACTTTCCCGAACAGCGCATTTTCCATGACCGTCAATCCAGGCGCAAAGACGTCCGGATCCAGTGGAACGAAGACGTCCTTCAAACGCTCCATCAGTTTCTCGGAATGGCTGTGCCGCAGTTCGAGGATGCGATCCTTCAGTTCATCCGTGAACGCAGGCCCGATCTGTTCGGCAGAGATCACAAAAGGGACGGCCAGCATATTGGCCAACTGTTCGTCATCCAGCCCGTCCGAACCTTCTTTGCGGGTCTGGTCCACCAGATCCACCGCGACTTCATAGGTCTTTGCGTCAAGACCGAGCTTTTGGAACAACGGGTGGTCCGTTCCATCGATCCCGAAGATCTGGCGCAGCATTTCGATCACATCGCGGGTCAACGCGATCAATGTCTCGTCCAGCCCCAATTCGCGTAACTGTCCTAGAAAAACCTTCTGTTGCGCAAGCAAAGCTTGTGTCACAGGAACACGTGGCGTTGCGAAAAGCAGATTTTCAGCCACAGGCAGGGCCGCGTTATACGCGTTCCGGTCAAAGACAAGTGCCTGTTGTTCCAGTCCCGCTTCACGAACGGCTTGCTGCACAAGCGGGCGCAACTCGATCAGTTTCTTTGCCAGTTCACAATGCTCGGCCGCATCAAAACATTGTTCCGCGCCCCGTTGGAACAGCGCTGCGCCAAACCCCATTCCATCAATCAACTGCAACCACCAGGCACGCAAATCTGCGGCGTCCTGAAAGCCGGCCAGAGATGGATCAAGCCATTCCGCCCTGAACGGGTCGGCACTGTTCCCCGCCCTCAGGGATTCGAGAAAATCCGGATCTTCCGTTGAGTCAGTCAGCGGTTTGAACCGCATCGGCATCATCACGTTGTCGCCCAACGTACCCTGAAACATGACTGGGCGCGATGTGACATACCCGATACGTACGGCGACAACTGCCTGATGCAACTCAGCCAGTTTCAGATCCCCTATCCGCACCTGACCAGCACTGGGCCGTATTTCCCGTGTCAGCAATTCGCCAATGGCGCGTCGATCTTCTTCACTGGGTGCGGCGATACCAATTGTCTTCCCGGCAGGAAAGCTGAGGTCCAAATCATCAATCACCTGATTGCCATCCATGTCCCGCACCGAAACATGATCCAAAACAATTTTGCCGTTCAGGTGTGGCCACTTGGCAGGTTCACCTTCAAACAAGGTTTCATCGAGCATTCCGGCCGGAGCAAACCGGTCAATGACCACGTCCCAGCGCAGCGACATATCCTGGGTCTGGTTGTAGTAGGTCAGCAGCTCTTTCCATGGTGAGCTGAGATCCTTGTACGCAGCCAATGCGGCAACCAGCGCCCCCAGCGAAACCGAACCCTGAAGCACCAACAGACCGCCAATCAGGTAGAACATGAATGGTGTAAGCTGCGAGATGAAGTTATTCAGGAACTTCATGAAGAACTTCTTTTGATAGATCTGGAAACGGATGCCGAACAGGCGACCCAATTGCTCAGAGATCATCGACCGCCGATAACGCCAGCCGCCATTGGTCCGCAGGGTGGACGCGCCCACCGCGTTCTCGCCGATCTGCGCGGCGAGAACGCGAACCTCCTGAATGCGCTTTTTGTTCAGCAGGTTGATCTGGCGCTGTAGTTTGGGGATCAACCAGGCCTGCAACGGAATGAGGGCCACAGCGGCAAGCCCAAACCAGACGCTTTGCAGGAACAGGAAGGAAAGTATGGTGATCATTTGCCCGGCCTGCAGAACAGGTTGACTGATCGCATCGCCCATCAAGCCGCCCATCGGCTCGCTTTCGGCGGTGATCATTGACACCATCTCGCCCTGGCTGACTCGCTCGAAATAGGGTTGAGGAAAGCGCAGCGCCCGATTGATCAACTGATAGCGAAAGCGCCGCAGCATCCGTTCACTCAGCACACCTTTCATGGTGTTGATGCGCATTTTCATCAGGCCATGGCACAGCACTGCCGCCAGAAAGGCAAAGCACAGAATAATCAGAAAATTGGTCTGCGACATAGAATAGCCCCAGACTGTCACCTCGGAGGTGGACGACCCGATCGCGTCATTGATTATTCGTTTTGGCAACTCAAGAGTGAGGTACAGCAACGGAAACAACGTCGCCGTCACGGCCAGCAGGATCAGCTGTTCGCGCTTGGAGTATTTCCAGATAAAGCGGAATATTGTGCGTTCTATGGAACCTGCCCCTGCTGCTGACCGACGACGCGGATTGAACGTAATGCATGCAATTTCAACAGCATGAATCAAATGTCATCCAGATAGGATAAGCAAATTTTTTCCTTTTGGAAAATTTCTTGATGTAATGTGAACTAGTTCATTTACGCGAGCCCGTTTTATTGCCTAATGTTGGCCTGAGAACGATATCGGGAGGGTTCTTTTGGCAGCCAGTTTTGGCGCAGTGTTTCTTATGCTTTGTCTTTTGCTGATCAAGCATATGTTCGCTGACTACTACCTCCAGACACCGAAGATGCTCTCCGGCCGGGGTGAGTATTTTCACTTGGGACGCGCGCAACATGCCGCTGTGCATGTTGTGGGTTCTGTCGTCGTTTTTTTGGTATTCGGCGCACCGCTGCTTTTCATTCTGATCATCGCGGCGCTGGAGTGGTTTATCCATTTCAATATCGATTACATCAAAGCCAGCTATTCAGACAAAAAGCGGCTTGAGCCAACGCAAGCCGCTTTTTGGCGCGCGGCAGGTTTAGATCAGTTGATGCACAACCTGACTTATTTGGCGATGGTTTGGGCGTGGGTCACCTTCGCCGCCGCCTGATCCGTGCTAGGCTGCATGGTCCAATACACCAAGCCGATAGGCCGACAGCCACATCCGATCCAGCACATCAATCTCATCAGGGTCGAACCGGTGCTCAACTTCCCAATACCGACCCGAGGCAACATAGTATCCAAGGTCGTTTTCAAAACGCCTTGCTTTTTGCATGGCACTAACAGCGGGAAGCGGTGCTGCAGTCAGGTCGGATATCCTGGCTGACGGGAAAACCAGCCGACTCGGCCCATTGGACAACCGCACGGTTCTGCACCGCTGAGCGCCCGCGAAAAGCCCCAGCCGTGCGGATTTCGCTTCAAGCGAGCGCAGTGTCACATCCTTTCGCAACGGGTCTGCAGTGCCGTTTCCATAAAAATGTGTTCGCCCCGACCCTGAATACATCATGTCGCAGCCAAAAAACGCCAGTACATCCGGTTCCAGAGCTGACAAAGCCCAATATCCAGCCGTGAAAGCCATCGTTCCGCCAGCGTAGACGAACCCACCATAGTGATTCTGTCTGGGGACGTATTCGTCGGCAGTGACTATGTGTTGAGTACCGAGGACGACCGCAGGGCGGCGCTCTGCCGGGAAATCTTCAGGATGGATCAGGTAATCCCAGTCGTCTCGGATGCGCCACGCGTTGTTGATGGCAACGACATATGTGAATGGCACGCGCGACCATGTCCGCGCCGCCAGCGCTGAAGGGGCACTACCAAGGATCAATACGGTGGTCTTTGGGTCGGTCATAGTGGGGCCACGCTTGTTGACAGCCCCACACGACATAGACCTTTTGCGTAGCGCGACTAGCCCAGAACCGAGAAACTGCTTTCTTCATTGATCGGGCGTTTGCGTGAGTAGAAACCCACGTCGATTGTCCGCTTGATGTATGGCAATTGGAACTGCAACGGGTTCGCGTCGTGATCCGCGCCACTTTCGCAGTAGTCGATCAGCGCTGCCATCATCTTGCCCGCAATCGGCGCGTTCTTGTACTGGTTTCCGCTGGAACCACAGGCCATGTAAAACCCCGGCAGGCTGGATTTGTCATAGATCGGAATCCAGTCGGTCGAAGCATCATATAGGTCAACCACACCGCGCGTCTTTGAAGGAATGCCAAGGCTGGGCACACGCTGCGCGTACCGCATCGCCTGTGTGGTCCATTGGTCGGTGAATTCCCGATTGTAGTTCACATCGTCCTCGCACCACTGATGCGGATCACACTCCGGGTCTTCCGATCCAACAAGGATGTGATTGCCGTGTTCCGGGCGGCAATAACAGGCAATGTCGCTGTCCGAGACGATGGTTCCGTCATTTTCAAAGTCGAACCCTTCCGGGGCGGGAACATGCACGACTTCCTGCCGCAAGGGCCGGGTTTTGATAGTCATATCGTCCAGAACACCGGCTATCCCGTTGATGAAGGCCGAACCCGGCCCCGCAACGTTGACAACGACCTTGGCGTGGATTTCCTCGCCCGAAGCCAGCTTGACGCCGGAAACACGCCCGTCCTCGGTCAGGATTTCCGTGACTTCAGCGCCGGTACGCAGCTCGGCCCCGTGCTGTTTCGCAGCATCCATCAGGTTCTGCGCCGACAATGCAGGGTCTGTGACATATCCCGCCTGAGGCCAGTACACACCGCCCGACATCTTGCGCCCGTTGGGCTGGCCGAATTCCGGATCATCCATGCGCCGCGCCGGGGCAAAGCTGTCCAGCGAATAAACCGGCAAGCGTTCAACCACTTTCTCACCTGACCATTCCTCAAACGGGCAATCCAAATCGGACGAATTGCGTATGTGCTTTTCCAGCATCCCGTTCGCTTCGGTCTTCATGACTAGGCAACCGGTTTCGCGGAACTGCGCAAGGTTCGCGTCCTCCGGCAAGCCAAGATACTCAGCCCAGTCGCGCCAGTAGTGGTATCCTTCCCAGGCAAACGCGGTTCCATCGAAAGTGGAATAATGCATCCGGATAATCGCACAGGACCCGGCCGTAGAACCGTGCCCGACCTGAGAATTCCGATCCAATGACAGGGTTTTCCATCCCGCTTTGGACATCTCGAACGCAATGGCCGCGCCGATCACGCCAGTACCGATGATGATTGCGTCTGGTTGGCTCATGTCTGGTTTCCTTTCCAAAAGCGCAGGGAGTATGCGCTGAATTCTTCAACTTCTTCAGGCTTCGGCTCGACACCGGTAAAGGCGTAGAGGTAATGTGGCACCATCGAAAGCCGCATCTCGATGGGTTCGTTCAATTGCGCCAGATCATAACCAATCTGCATGTAATACAGCACGCGTGCCCGGGTTTCGGCTTCGATCTCGGAATATCCGTAGCGGGCAAACATGGCGTGCAGCGCTTCCAGCCTGCGGGCGTCCGACTGGTCTAGCGTACGTCGCACCTTGCCCGACTTGCGCGCCCAATCACGTACGGCAAAATCCAGCGCGGTGTCGAACAACTGGGTATTCACCACGCAACGATGCACGTTGCAGACGGCCGCCGTGATCGTCTTGGCCGGGGCTTCGGCCTGCGCGATCAAAGCGGCCGTGTTGGTCGCCTGCCAGCGGGCCAGCAATGCATCCAGCAACTCCTGTCGGGATTTGAAGTACCAATAGAACGACGATCGGGATACCGCCATCCGTTCGGCCAGGTTCAGAACCTTGATCTGGTCCACCCCGTCCGAAACCAGCACATCCATCGCCACGTTCAGCCAGTCGTCACGCGTGACCTTGATGTTGCCGACCAAGGGTTCGGCCTCAGGGTCATCACGATGAAGGATCGGTTTCGTATTCATTCAACTCTCCGGAGGTGCACCGCCCTCGGCGGTACGACGGGCAATGAAGTCATGTAAATCACCTATCCGATCATTGTCGACAGCGGGCGCCTGGAAGTCACTCAGAATGCCCTTCCAAACGTCCGTCGCCCGATGACTTGCGTCCACCGAACCACGCTCGGCCCAAGTGCCGAAATTGGCGTAGTCATGGACATGCGGTTGATAAAACTCAGTATTGTAGCGCTCCATCGTCTGGCTTGATGCAAAGAAGTGACCACTGGGTTCAACCTCGCTCAATGCAGTTTCAAAACCAATCTCGGACGGCCCCGCCTGCGCACCCGCACAGAGTTCGGCGACCATGTTCAGCACTTCCGCATCGCAGACCAGCTTTTCGAAGGAAACCGTCAACCCGCCTTCCAACCAGCCTGCGGCGTGGATGATCACCGTTGCGCCGGCCATAAGGCATCCCCAAAGCCCAAACTGGTTCTCGTTTGCGGCCTGTACATCGTTGATGTTTGACGCCGATCCGGCAGCCGACCGCCAGGGCAATCCAAGATGCCGCGCCAGTTGGCCCGCAGCCAGCGATGCCTGAAAGTGCGACGGCGTCCCAAAGGCGGGCGCGCCGGACTTCATATCCACGTTACTGGTGAACGTGCCATAGCAGACCGGAGCACCAGGATTGGCAAGTTGGGTCAAAGTCAGCGCGGCAAGGGCCTCGGCATGAGACAAGGTGATCGCCCCGGCCACGGTGATCGGTGCCATCGCGCCCATCAGGGTAAAGGGTGTGATGATCGACATCTGGCCGTGGCGGGCGAAGTCGATCAGACCTTGCGCCATGGGGATATCCAACGTGCGCGGGCTGTTGGTGTTGATGATCGTGTAGCAATGCGCATGGCCCCGGAACGCATCATCCGAAAGACCGCGTGCTGTAGTCAGCATCTCAAAGCAGTCCATCACCTGCGGGGTTCCACGCGAAAAGAAGAACGGAAACTTGTCCGTCAGTTCCATCTGCGCCCCGGTCGTGAAGTAGTGACGCAGATGGGTCGGCACATCCTGAGGCTCAACCTGAGGCGAGATCATCTGAAACACGTCGAAATGATGCGTGAGCTTCAGAAATTCCAGATAATCCTGACCCGTCGCAGGGCGCCGACCGCGTTCAAGATCGGTGGCATTCGGGGCACCGGCTCCGGGCTGGAATACCAACGAGCCCAATTCCAGATTGAAATCGCAACGCCGGGCACCGGCGCGACAGGCAATGGATTTGGGCGCTGAGGCGATAGCGGTCTCGACGATCTCGCGTCCGATAAAAACCATCTCACTGTCTTCATCCACCCGCGCGCCGCCTTGTTTGAACAGTTTCCGCGCCTCGGGAAGCAGGGTCTTTACCCCCAACTCCTCCAGTATCCGCAACGCGGTGTCATGCATGTCTGCGATTTGGTCGACCGGGAACACTTCCATCAATGGAAAAGGATTCCTGAGGTGGCGATAGTTCACATCGCGGCTGGGCTGCGGGGCGGCTTCAGCCCCTCGCCCCCGCCGTCGGCGTCCTCGCTCCGGAGCAGTCATGATCAGCCTCGCATCGCTTTGCCCTGAGGATCATAAGGCGACGGCGCAATCACGCGCGCCGGACGTTCAACCCCCACCACGTGGACGGACAGTTCCGTGCCCGGTTCGGCTTTGTCCCGATCGATCAGCGCCATCGCCAAGGACTTGCCAACATAATGCCCGTAACCGCCCGAGGTTACGAAACCAACGCGCTCTCCATTAGCCCAGACCGGTTCGTATCCACTGGCATCTGCGTCCAGAGCATCAATTTCCAGTGTCGCTTGAACTTGCGCGGGGCCGTTGCCGTCGCGTTCGGCAAGCGCGCCCGCCTTTCCAACAAAGTCTTTGTCCCAGTCGATCCAGCGATCCATTCCGGTCATACCCGGTGTATAGGCTTGCGTGAATTCCGCCGACCAGATGCCAAAGCTCTTCTCAAGCCGTGTTGACAGCATCGCGTTGAAACCGCATTCGCGGATACCTTCCTCGGCCCCCGCTTCCAGCAAGATGCGGCGCAGCTTGATGTGGTCGCCATAGCGACAGTTGATCTCGTACCCTTTTTCTCCGGTCACCGACATGCGGGCCACCCGGGCGCGCACGAGGCCGATATCGAAATCGCCGCAGCCCATGAATTTCAAGCCCGAGATATCCTGTTCCGCCAGTTTTTCGACAACCGTCTGTGACTTCGGCCCGACCACGGCAAAGCCACAGTATTCCTCGCCCAAATCACGGATATTGACCCCATCCGTCACGTGATCGTCGAACCAGCGCATATGCCAAGCCCGCAGATAGTAGCTGCCCATGATCCACCAGGTCCCGTCGCCCCAGTTGAGCACGGTCAGATCGCCCTTCAGGCGTCCGTCTTCACCCAGCATCGGGGCAAGCTTGGCGCGGCCCGGGCCGGGCAGTTTCGACGCCATGACATTGTCGAGCCAGTCTTCCGCGTTCGGACCGGAAACCTCGAATCGCGAAAAGCCCGAAATATCCAGCAAGCCCGCACCTTCGCGGATCACTTTGCATTCCTCGGCCACAATGTCATGCGCGTTCGAACGCTTGAGAGTTGGCGTTTCCTCGAACCCTTTCGGCGCGAAATAAAGCGGCACTTCAAGATCCCAGCTCACGCCCCATTTGCACCCTGCCTCGGTCATCGCGTCATGCGCCGGGGCCATTTTCAGCGGCCGCCCGGCGGGCAGTTGCTCGTTCGGATAGGTCATCACGAAGCGGCGGGAATAGAACTGGCCGGTAGTTTCGCGGATATAGCGCTTGTTCTGTGCAAAATCACCGTACCGTGCCACATCCATTGGCCAGGCATCTGCCTCAGGCTCGCCATGGATCATCCATTCGGCCAGCGTCTTACCGACACCGCCGCCTTGCAGGAACCCGGCCATCACCGCACAGGCGGTCCAATAGCCGCGCTTGCCTGGCACCGGGCCGACCAGCGGGTTTCCGTCTGGCGAGAAGGTAAACGCGCCGTTCACCCATGTCTTGATACCGACGTTCTGGATCGCCGGATAGCGTTCGAACCCCAGCATCAGCTCGTTTTCGATACGGTCCAGCTGCTCCTGAAACAGTTCTTCGCCATAATTCCAGGGTGCACCGTCCATGGCCCAGTGCTCGTGATCGACCTCGTATATGCCAACCAGAACACCCTTTTGATCCTGCCGCATGTAGGTGAAGCCCTCCAGATCCACGGTCATCGGCATCTCGAAATCGGCCGCCGCGACCTCGGGCACCGTGTCGGTGATCAGATAGTGGTGTTTCAGCGGAGAAACCGGCAGCTCGACCCCCGCCATGCGTCCCACCTGTTTGGCCCACAGACCGGCAGCGTTGACCACATGTTCGCAGGTGATCGTGCCCCTGTCGGTCACCACCTGCCAGCCATCCGCCGTCTGGATCAGTTCCTCAACCTTGGTTTCCTCATAGTATTCCGCACCGCTTTTTCTGGCCGCGGTTGCGTAAGCCTGAACGGTGCCGGTTGTATCGATATAGCCCTCACGATCTGCCCACATCGCACCCAGAACACCATCCGTGGACATGATCGGGCAACGCTTCTGCGCCTCTTCCGGGCTCAACAATTCGCAATCGTCGATGCCGATGGACTGGAAGATGCGGTAGTTGGCCTGTAACCACTCCCACCGTTCGGGGGTTCCGGCGAGCGTGAGACCACCGGTCATGTGCAGGCCGATATTCTGGCCCGATTCCTTTTCGATCTCGCTGAGCAGATCAATGGTATAGGCCTGCAAAGACGCCATGTTCGGATCAGCGTTCAAAGCATGGATACCACCCGCCGCGTGCCACGACGAACCAGACGCCAACCGCCGCCGCTCCAGCATGACGACATCCGACCAGCCGAACTTGGCCAGATGATACAGAACCGACGCCCCTACAACGCCTCCTCCGATGACCACTACGCGATATTGGGACTTCATCCCGACCTCCCTGAACAAAATCTAAGGAGACGCTAGTAGCACTGTTCACCTCTGTCTAGACATTTCTGTACAGTGCTGATCACAGCGAAACCCGGCACGGCTTGGCAAGTTTACAGGCTTGCGCTTGGACGAGATTGGATAGCCTGAAACCACGCCAGGGTGGCAGCGTTGTCTTCCGGGATACGCATCTTGACGACACGGGCGAAATCGACAAAAACGAAAGCCGAGATATCCGCTAAAGAAAATACGCCACCGGCCACAAACGGGCTTTCCTTCAGACGTGACTCCAGCATTTCAAAGAATGATGCCACACGCTCGCGCCCGCGCTGCGCAAGTTCGGGTATCTGCGCATGGTTGTAGGGGCCCGGAATGGCGCGATCCTTGAAGGCCGGGTGACCGTTGCGCAAAGCCTCGGCAATCGGCGCCCCCCCCTGCTGTTCGACAATCGCGTTCCACATCAGGACCAGACCTTTTTCCTCGGGGGTTCGGCCCATCAAAGGCGGTTCGGGAAACTGTGCTTCCAGAAAAGCCGCAATGCCCAGGTTTTCTGTCAGAGCGGTTCCGTCATCCGTTACCAGAACGGGGATCGTGGCCCGTGGGTTAACAGCGCGAAAGGTTGCGCTCAATTGTTCGCCATTCGCAATCGAGATATCACGTGTTTCGATATCCAACCCTTTTTCGGCAATGAACATGCGCGCGCGGCGCGGGCTCGGAGCAGTAGAGCAGTCGTAAAAAATCATGCCATTACCCCTTTTCGGTCAGCGGCGATAGATGAAACAGCGTCCTTCAACGGCACCTTCGGGCAATGGCATCTCGGTCAGCCCTTCGAAATACATCCGATCACTTGAGACCATCAACCCGCCCGGAGCAAGCAAAGGCTCGATGAGAGGGGATACGAACCGCGCAAACTTGTCGTTCTTTTCGCGATTGTGCCCGCCAAGATCCGCGTGTATCAGGCTGGCTGAAGCGCCGAACCGTTCAACCGATGCAGGCAGGGTGTCCCGCACATCGCCCAGAATCACGCGATCTTCGGGCGGGGTAGAGTCAGGGTGCGAGGCCACCGCGCGTTCGAACACATAGACCGGCCGGCCATCCATGTGCTGCACAAGATGGTGATATGTACGCCCGTTGCCCAAACCCAATTCGAACACCGGACCTGTCATGCCTTCAGTGTGTTTGATTGCGTGATCCAGACAAGCACGCTGTGACACCATGCGATCGATGAACAGATCCAGACGGCTTTGATTCTCGGACACCGGAAAATATCTCCTTGATACAACTCGAGAGCATAAATGCGCCCAACACCGCCCTTGATGACAAAATCTCAAGACTTTGTGTAGCGATGAAGCCCTTAGTTTCACGATTTCGCGACATTTCGGCCCAAGAACGGGTTTGACTAGACGGGCGGAACCGCGCGACACTGAACGAAAAATCACGGGGAGTTGAAGTAACCGATGTCATCGAACGGTCAAACGGGTGGAAAACCCGCATGAGCGCGTTGTTGTCCGTAAGAGACCTTAGCATCGGCTTTGGGACGGGCAATTCCGTGGTCACGAATGTGAACTTCGATGTCGAAGCCGGACAAACCCTGGCCTTGGTCGGTGAATCGGGATCGGGGAAAACGATCACGTGCCGCGCAGTCTTACGCATTCTGCCCCGTACGGCGCAGATCCGAAACGGAACGATTACACTGAACGATTCCAAGGGCATGTGCGAACTCACGACAGTGTCTGAGCGTGAGTTGCGCAACATCCGCGGCAATCGGGTTTCGATGATCTTTCAGGAGCCCATGCGATCACTGTCCCCGCTACACAAGATCGGCAATCAGGTCAGCGAGGTTTTATGGTTGCATCGCGGGCTGTCCGAGTCTGCGGCACGCAAGAAGGTCCTGACGCAGTTCGAACGCGTCGGTTTCCCAGATCCGCAACGGGCCTATGACTCGTACCCTTTCGAGTTGTCAGGTGGCATGCGCCAACGTGCCATGATCGCCATGGCCATGGTGTCCAAACCGGAATTGCTGATCGCGGATGAGCCAACCACTGCTCTGGACGTGACCACCCAGGCGCAGGTTCTTGGCCTGATCAAGGAATTGCAGCGCGAAACCGGCATGGCGCTCATTCTGGTGACTCACGATCTGGGCGTAGTTGCCAACATGGCCGAGCAGGTCGTCGTGATGCACAAAGGTCGCGTCATGGAGGCTGGCCCCGCCGCACCGATCCTGACTGCGCCCGCACACCCATATACAAAGCAGCTTTTTGATGCGGCCCCGGAAATACCGGATCAGGATGCGGTGGGTATACCGATGCCCGACACGGATCTGATCCTTCAGATGAAGGATGTGTCCAAGACCTACACCATGCGGTCCAGCAAAGGATGGCAGTCCGATAAGGCAATCTATGCCTGCCGCGGTGTCGACCTGAAACTGGCGCGCGGCAAGACTTTGGCAATTGTCGGTGAAAGCGGATCGGGAAAGACAACGGCGGCCCGCATCGCGTTGGGGGCTGAATTGCCCGACCCTGGTGGTGAAGTCCTGTTTCGTAGTGCCCCCGATGCCGACCCGATCACGGTGCACAATATGACCCGAGCCCAGCGCACAGCGTTTCAGCGCAAGGCACAGATGGTATTTCAGGACCCTTACAGTTCGCTCAGCCCCCGGATGCGTATACAGGACGCCATGACCGAACCGCTGGAAATCCACCGCATCGGCACAACAGCCGAACAGCGCGACAAAGCCGCCGAGATGTTGCAGCGCGTCGGCCTGACGGGTGATATGCTCAAACGCTACCCACACGCGTTTTCCGGCGGGCAGCGACAGCGCCTTTCCGTGGCCCGCGCCATGATGCTGGACCCACAATTGATCGTGTGCGACGAGCCCACCTCGGCATTGGATGTATCTGTTCAGGAACAAATCCTGACCTTGCTGGAAAACCTGCAAGACAGCCTGAACCTGTCCTACCTGTTCATCTCACATGATCTGGCCGTTGTCGCACGGATCGCTGACGAAGTTGCTGTAATGCGACGGGGTCTGATCGTCGAACAGGCACCGCCTGAAACTCTTTTCTACAATCCGCGCCATCCATACACCAAGGCGCTGATTGCCGCTCAACCCGAACCCGACATCAATCGCCCGATTGACCTTCAATTGGTCTCTCTGGGCGCCGGCGCGCCGGACAGTTGGGATGAAGCCTTTCGTTTCTCGGACACCGTGATACCTTCACTGGTGGAATTGGAACCGGGCCATAAGGTACGTTGCCATGTTTAAGACCACTCGCCCTCTGATGCTGGCTGTTATGCTGGCTTTTTCAGGGACGCTGCCCGCCGCAGCAGAAGCCATCCCGACACCTCAGGAAAGCGCCTTCTGGAGCGCCGAAGTTGAAAGCGGCAATCTTCCGCCGGTGCAGGAACGTTTGCCCAAGGACCCCTTGATTGTGGATCTGACCGCAAAAGGAAGAGAATTCGGAACGCCGGGCGGCACTCTGCGTACCATGGTCACGCGATCCAAAGATATAAGACAGATGGTTGTCTATGGGTATGCAAGGTTGGCCGGGTACAACCAAGACTATGAAATCGTACCCGACCTGCTGGCCTCGTTTGAAAACGAGGGCAATCGCAAGTTCACCCTGAAACTCCGCGAAGGGCACAAGTGGTCGGACGGCTCACCTTTTACCTCGGAAGACTTCCGCTATTGGTGGGAAGACGTCGCCAATAACGAGTTGCTCAGCCCGTCAGGCCCACCCGATTTTCTGATCGTCGAAGGCAAAGCCCCCACGGTCACGTTCCCTGATGAAACCACTGTGATCTTCGAATGGAACGACCCCAATCCGGACTTCCTGCAGTCTTTGGCACAGGCGCGACCGCCCTTTATTTATCGACCGTCCGCCTTTCTGAAACAGTATCATGAGAAATACGCGGACGCAGAAGAGCTTGCCTTTCAGGTTGAAGATGCCCGGGTCAAAAGCTGGGCAGCGCTGCACAACAAGCTGGATAACCTTTACAAGTTCGACAACCATGAACTTCCCACGTTGCAACCTTGGTTGAACGCCAGTTCGGGCAAGAAGATCCGCCACAACTTCGTGCGCAACCCATATTATCACCGCATCGATAGCAAAGGGGTGCAACTTCCCTATATTGACGTGGTCGAAATGGAAATTGTCGCGTCCGGTCTTGTTGCCGCCAAGACCAACGCCGGTGAAAGCGATCTGCAAGGCCGTGGTCTTGCCTTCCGAGACGCGTCGATCCTGAAGAAAGGCGAAGCACAGGGCGGATATAAAACGCTGTTGTGGAAAACTGGCGTAGCCTCGCAGATCGCGATCTATCCGAACCTCAACTTCGCCGATGACGTCTGGCGCAATGTATTGCGGGACGTTCGCGTGCGGCGGGCCTTGTCACTGGCCATCGACCGACAATCTATCAATCAGGCCCTTTACTTTAAACTCGCACATCCTGCTGCGATGTCAGTTCTTCCCGCCTCGCCATTTTACAATGAAGAGAATGCCGCGGCATGGGCGCAATACGATATCGATCAGGCCAATGCGCTTTTGGATGAGGCCGGTTTGGATCAGCGCGACAAGAACGGCGTCCGCCTGTTGCCGGACGGCCGCCCGATGGAGCTGGTGATCGAAACCGCAGGTGAGCGGCAAGAGGTCGAAAACGCCCTTCAGATCGTAACCGACACCTGGCGCGAAATTGGGGTCAAACTGGTCATGCGCCCGCTGGACCGGGACATCCTGCGCAACCGGGTTTTCGCAGGAAACTCGATGGCGTCAGTCTGGTTCGGCTGGGATGACGGCATCCCGCAGGCGCATACATCGCCAGCGTATCTGGCCCCGACAGATCAGGTATTCCTGGCCTGGCCAAAATGGGGGCAGTACTATCAGACCGGTGGCGAAGCGGGTGAGGCCCCCGACATGCCAGAGGCCGAACGCCTGATGGAGTTGGCACATGAATGGCAAATTTCCACGACCGATGAAGCACGTGAAGCCGTCTGGACCGAGATGCTGAGCATCCACGCGGATCAACTCTATGCCATTGGCATCCTGAACGGAGCCCCTCAGCCTATTGTCGTGTCGAACCGCCTGCGCAACGTGCCGGAACAGGCTATGTGGGCCTGGGAACCCGGTGCACATTTCGGCATTCACCGCCCGGACGAGTTCTTTTTCGCCGACTGAGCAGGAGCAGCTAAATGATCATGCTGCGCTACGTGGTGTATCGCTTTTTCACGATGCTGCTGACTTTGTTGGTGGTCTCGGTTCTGGTTTTCGTAATCATCAACCTTCCGCCCGGCGACTATCTCAGCAACCAGATCGCGGAACTTCAGGCCTCGGGCCAGTCGGCAGGTGTCGCAAAGGCAGAGTTCCTGCGCGCTGAATACGCGCTGGATCGCCCCATGTGGGAACAATACCTGATCTGGATGGGTTTCTGGCCCGGACCGCACGGGTTTTCCGGTTTGATCCAGGGCAATTATGGCTGGTCTTTTGAATTCGATCGCCCCGTTTCTGAAATCGTCGGTGACACGCTTTGGTTGACGGTTGTGGTCAATCTGGCTGCGATCCTGTTTGTCTATGCCGTGGCACTACCACTGGGCGTTATCGCCGCTGCGCGGTCCCGAACATGGATCGACTACACCTCGGCCTTCGTGGGCTATCTGGGCCTGGCAACGCCGAACTTTTTGCTGGCGCTGATCCTGTTCTACTACGGCCACCAGTATTTCAACCTGCCAATCGGGGGGTTGATGGATCCAAGTTTCGAAGGCCAGCCGATGAGTTGGGAGAAATTGAAATCCATCCTCATCCACCTGATCGTACCGACCTTTGTCATCGGCACTTCAGGCGCATCGGCGATGATGCAGCGTCTGCGCGCGAATATGCTGGACGAATTGGGCAAGCCCTATGTGGAAACCGCCATCGCGAAAGGCATGGCCCCGTCTCGGATGCTCACCAAATATCCGCTGCGAGTGGCCTTCAACCCCTTTGTCGCAGATATCGGCAACCTGCTGCCGTCGATGGTTTCCGGCTCTGTTCTGGTCTCGGTCGTTCTGGGCCTTCAGACCATTGGCCCGACCCTGCTGACAGCCCTGAAGACGCAGGATCAGTTTCTGTCAGCATTCATCCTGATGTTCGTCGCCCTGCTGACCCTGATCGGCACGATGATCTCGGATATCCTGCTGGTGATGCTGGATCCGCGCATTCGGTACGAGGGGCGTGAAGCATGACTGATCGTCCTGACAACCGCTACGTCGATGACGCGCCGTTTGATCCGCAGGCCTCGGTTCAGCAACTGGAACGCGCTGATCTGGATGCCCCCAACTGGGTGCTGGTCTGGCGCAAGTTCAGAACCCATAAGCTGGGCCTGATCTCGGGTATCTTCCTGCTGCTATGCTACCTTATGCTGCCCTTTGCGGGTTTCATCGCGCCCTATGGCCCGAACGACCGCAACGGAGAGCACCTGTACGCGCCGCCACAATCGGTAAACTGGTTCCATGAGGGCGAATTTATCGGCCCCCACGTTTACCCGATCGTAGCCGAAGCGGACCTTGAGACCTTCCAATGGAAGTTTGTCCCGGACACAGAAGATCCGCGCCCGATCAGGTTCTTCTGCGAAAGCTCGGAGTACAAGCTGGCCGGATTGATCCCGTCAGACACACACCTGTTCTGTGCCCCACAGGGGGCTACGCTGTTCCTGTGGGGATCCGACCGGTTGGGCCGAGATATCTTCAGCCGTATTCTTTACGGCGCGCAGCTGTCTCTCACGGTAGGTCTGATCGGTATCTCGGTGTCGTTCTTTCTTGGCATCCTTTTTGGTTCGATGGCCGGTTATTTCGGCGGGCGTATCGACTGGACCATCAACCGGGTTATTGAAATCCTGCGTTCGCTGCCGGAACTGCCGTTGTGGCTGGCCCTTTCAGCCGCTGTGCCCTCGAACTGGAGCCCGGTCGCAGTGTTCTTTATCATTTCGATCATCCTTGGCATCCTCGACTGGCCAGGTCTGGCGCGCTCGGTCCGCGCGAAATTCCTGTCGTTGCGCGAGGAAGAGTATGTGCGTGCGGCTGAAATGATGGGGGCAAGCTCTGGCCGGGTGATCCGCAAACACCTGCTGCCAAACTTCATGTCGCATCTGATCGCATCGGCCACATTGTCGATCCCGGCTATGATCCTGGGTGAAACCGCGCTCAGTTTTCTGGGCCTCGGCCTGCGTGCACCTGCCGTCAGTTGGGGAGTGATGCTGAATGACGCGCAGAACCTCGCTTCGATCGAGATCTACCCGTGGACGGCTATCCCGATGTTGCCGATCATCGTCATTGTGCTGGCGTTCAACTTCCTCGGCGACGGGCTGCGCGACAGTCTCGACCCCTATCAGCAATGAGCCTTCTGGCCACTCTTCCCGCTGTTGACAGCTATCACAGGCTTGGAGGAGGCGCTTTGCCAAGCGTCTTCGCTGTTTCCGAACTGGCCACCGCCGGCTTTGCAGCTGTGGGACGGGAAATGGCCCGGTTGATCCAGGCTCTCAACCTATCTCCGAAGACACCTGAGGTCACAATTGATCACCGGCTGGCATCTATGTGGTTCGGCTATTCCTTCAAACCAGACGGTTGGGACGTGCCCAGTTTGTGGGACGCGGTCGCGGGCGATTACAAAGCCGCGGATGGCTGGATCCGGTTGCACACAAATCTGCCCCGTCATCGCTCTGCTGCTTTGAGGGTCCTGGGCACCCAGCCCGAGCGCGAATCGGTAGCAAAAGCTGTCAGGTCCTGGGCAATTTCGGAACTGGAAACAGCAGTTGTCGCCGAAGGTGGCGTGGCGGCTGCCATGCGCAGCCGGACCGAGTGGCTTGACCACCCGCAGGGCCGCGCCGTGTCGCGTGACCCCTTGATTGGCTGGCAAGGGCCACGTTATGTCAAGCTGCGCGACAGACCTCAGGCCACCGCTGATCGGCCTCTGGCAGGGTTGCGGGTGCTTGATCTGACTCGTGTTCTGGCCGGTCCGGTTTCAACGCGAACACTGGCCGGTTTCGGGGCCGAGGTTTTGCGCATCGACCCACCTGACTGGGATGAACCGGGGGTGATCCCGGACATCTCGCTGGGGAAACACTGCGCCTATCTTGACCTGAAATCGGAAGCTGGTCTCGAACGTCTGCACGGGCTGTTGTCTCAGGCCGATGTGTTCGTACACGGGTATCGCCCCGGCGCGCTGGATGCTCTGGGATTGACACGGGCCAAACGTGACGAGCTGGCTCCGAACCGGATCGAAGTCACGCTGGATGCCTATGGTTGGCAAGGTCCATGGTCGACCCGACGCGGGTTTGACAGCCTTGTCCAGATGAGCGCGGGTATTGCTCATGCCGGGATGGGTTGGGCGGACGCGGACAAACCGACCCCGTTGCCGGTTCAGGCTCTGGACCACGCAACGGGCTACCTGATGGCTGCTGCTGTACTCTCCGCACTGGCCGAGGCCGCATCGGACAATTCCATCATGCACGCGCATCTCTCTCTGGCACGTACCGCCGAACTTCTGGCCGTGCTCGGAAAAGACGAAGCAGAATCCGCGCCCATCAGCCCGGCAACAACAGATTACAGCACGGCAACAGAGAATTCCGGCTGGGGTCCCGGCCATCGCCTCAAACCTGCGCTGAGGGTCGGCGAAGCGACGATGCGTTGGGATTTGCCTGCGTCGAAACTGGGCAATTCAAAACCTGTCTGGCCCTTCACCGCCAACTGACCGTCCGCCGCGCGGGACGCGCGGCCGGGCCCAACGCCTTGGGTGGCGTCTCGTCAGAGACGCAGTCCAAAGCGACGGGAGCGCCCCTAACGATCATCGCCGCCTGGCCCGATATCGTCCAGATAATCCTCATCAATCGCCGCCTGCGCCGCACCTGTCACGGCCTCACGTTGTTTAGGTGTCAGCTCTTCGGCCTCTTTGCCATCCGCCAACCTCACGGTGACTTCGCGATGCGCAAATTTGATGCCTTCCCGCGCGAACAGCTCGCGAATTTCCTGATAGACCCTCTTGCGTATCAGCCATTGATCGCCCGGTTTGGTCATAAACTTGACCCGGATGATCATCGCTGAATCCTGCATTTCGATCACACCCTGGGACTTCAGCGGCTGTATGAAATTTTCTCCGATCACAGGATCGCTCAGCAACTCCTGACCCAGCTTCTTGATCAGCTTGCGAACCTTTTCCACGTCAGTGTCATACGTCACGCGCAGCGGCAGTTTCATGATCACCCAGTCACGGGAATAGTTGGTCAGGACTTTGATTTCACCAAAAGGAATCGTGTTCAGCGCGCCAAGATGGTGACGCAGCTGGAAGGACCGGACCGAGATTTTCTCGACCGTTCCCTTGACGTCTCCGATATCGATGTACTCACCCTTCCGAAAGGCATCATCCATCAGGAAAAACGCCCCCGAAAAAATATCTCGCACCAGTGTTTGAGACCCGAAGCCAACGGCCAGACCAACCACACCAGCACCTGCAAACAACGGGCTGACATTGATACCAAGTTCCATGAGAACGATCAGCATGATCGTCACGACGACAACGGCCAGAATAGCGCCGCGGAACAATGGCAGCAGTGTCGCAAGCCGGCTTTGGCCGCCTTCTCCGCCCTCATCGCCCAGTTCGGCCTCGGTGCCATCATCGACTTCCTCCGCTATCTTGCTGTCGATCCAGATGCGAAAGAAATGAAACAGAACGTAGCCGATGAAGATGATGACCATCACATCCAGTACCCGTGCAACCGGCAGGTCCTGGCTCCAGTCCGCCTCGGGATACCAAATCACCACAAGGGCATAGGCACCGATCACAAACGCCAGAATTCCAGCCACCCGACGCGCCAAATCTTCATAGGTCAGAAGATACTGTCTGCGCTGTTCTGCCTCGGGCGTTTCCACGGGCTGGAAATCCGCATCAGCGGCGGCGGTGACGGTTTCTTCGTTTATCTCGTTGATCTTGCGTGAACGGTCAAAATACCGCTCCAGCACGTAGTTCATCGCACCATAGGCGATAACAACGGACATGAAGATCATATAGCTGCTTGCGATCAGCGGCAGCGGCGTTGGGTTCTCCAGTGCAAGATCAACAGCCAGACGGAACCAGCTGAACACGACATAGACGATCAGTGCCGGCGCCCAGCCGAAGGATACAAACCGTAACAACCAGGACACCTGATCCGGCGCTCGTCCGCCACGGATTGCATTTGAAATGGCCCGGGCATTGAAAAGGATCATCAGAATATTGCCCAAAGCACCCAACATTGTCAGGCAGCCATAGACCATGGCGTAGACGTTATAATTCAGCCCGAAATCCGCAACCCAGGTCGAAAACAGAACAACCGTGATGTCATAGGTCGCGAGTGCAGAAGCCCAGAGATACAGCCGCTTGGCATCCCGGTCCGAGAACGGTGGCAGTCGATATTGGCTCAGGTAGGGTGACAAAACCATCCGCCACAGATCGGACACCGTGCGCGACAGGAAGAACGCCGTGAAGATCGCCGTGACCGTGAATTGGATCGAGATATCGTCTGCTTCGCCAAAAAACAGATACCCGACGATCAGCGCCATAAGCATCGCAAAAATCGTCGCTCCGATCCCCATCAGGAACCGGAACAGCAGGAAGGGCATCTTTTCGCGGTAGCCTTGCGGTTCATCCTTGATCCGCGCAACAACCCAGCGGCGCGCGATACGTTTTCCGTATATCTCGATAGACAGCCAGCGCCCCAACAACAGGAACAGGATGTTCCAGCCCAGAACTTCGACATAGGTCTGAATACGACCGTCCGGGCTAGTCTGACGCAGGACATACTTCACTTCGAACACCGAATACGGCAGCGCCTCAAGCCGTGACTGCATCGACTCACGGAATTTCGAGAACCGCTCCTGCGCCTTCATCAGCTGCGATCCGCCACCCATGGGATTGTTCGAATCGCTGGCCGCATCATCCGGGCCCGCATCCGCGCTGCCGGCTGTTGTCACAACCTGTCCGACGCTGTCGATGACGATCACACTTGCCCCGGCTTCACTGGCCGCGCGAATTGCCTCCGCCAAATCACTTTCTTGCGTGGTTTCAGACGAACTGCCCGAGCTATACCCCGGAATCAACGACGACTGCGCTGAGACGCTGACCGGAAGTGCCAGAACAAAAGCCCACAAAGCCAGAGTTATTGCGGCCAGAAAGGTGTGTTTCATAGGGTTTTGCATCCAGCTTTTCCGATAGCGGCCAGACTACAGAAGGGTTTCAGGCAGTTCAAACACTCGGGTGTGACCTGCTCAACATCGTGATCCGGCGTGTTCTTGACGCACTGTTTGATCACGGATGTTTTCAATCTGGTGAAAATTGAATATGAACGAACAGAAGTTTAAGGCCCTGCCCCTTTGCCAGTTCACCTGCTCTTTTGTGATCCCTCTCAAGCCTTGGTGCGATATGTCGCGAAATCGCCGATATGCTGTTGCCAAATCGCAATGTTTGGAACATTTGCGGAAGAGCATTTCCTCCTTTGGCAAGCGTGGCTGGGAAATATACAGTAACGCTTGCAAACGCGCGGATTTCGAACCGGGATCAAGAAGACGGGCAACACTATGAGCCTTAGCAAAACCAACTCCAAACCGGACCGCGCGCCGCGTATCCTGTTTTACAGCCACGACACGTTCGGGCTGGGCCATCTTCGCCGGTCGCGGGCTTTGGCGGCTGCGATCACGCAGGCGGATCAAAGCGCGTCGGCACTGATCCTGACCGGCTCGCCTGTGGCCGGTCGGTTTACGTTTCCCCGCCGCGTCGATCACGTGCGCCTGCCCGGTGTGACCAAACGTGCTGACGGATCCTATGCTGCGCGCACAATCGGGATGGGCATCGAAGAAGTGACCGAATTGCGGTCGGGTCTGATTCAAACCGCAGTTCAGCAATTCGACCCCGATATTCTGATCGTCGACAAGGAACCGACAGGGTTTCGGGGGGAATTGCTTCCGACCCTGAAATACCTGCAACACAACTGCGGAACGAAACTGGTGCTTGGGTTGCGCGATGTTCTGGATGAACCCGAAGTGTTGGCCGCTGAATGGGCGCGCAAGGAAGCCATTGATGCGACCGAGCGGTTTTATCACGAAATCTGGGTTTACGGCTTGCAGTCGATTTATGACCCGACACAGGGGCTGCCCCTGAGCGCGGCAGTTCAATCCCGCATTCACTGGACGGGGTATCTGCGCCGCGATCTTGGCCCAGTCGGCGGACCACCGGAACAACCCTATATCCTGATCACGCCCGGCGGTGGCGGCGATGGCAAGGCGATGGTCAACCTCGTTCTGTCTGCATACGAAAAAGATCCTGATCTGTCGCCGCGCGCGGTTCTGGTCTACGGTCCCTTCCTGTCTGGCGAGTTGCGAGAGGATTTCGAAACGCGCGTCGCGGCTCTGAACGGTCGTGTTACTGCTGTTGGCTTCGAATCCCAGATCGAAACACTTTTTGCAGGCGCCAAAGGCGTCGTCTGCATGGGTGGCTACAACACGTTCTGCGAGGTTCTGTCCTTCGACAAACGCGCGGTCATCGTCCCGCGCACCACGCCCCGGCTGGAACAGTGGATTCGGGCTTCGCGTGCAGAAGGGTTGGGCCTCGTTCGGATGCTGGATGAAAACCGGGATGGCCTGACACCGGATTCGATGATCCGTGCCATTCGGGAACTGCCGTATCAATCCCTGCCGTCCCAAACCATCCAGAGCGGATTGCTGGACGGGCTGGACTATGTCACGGACCGCATCGAGAGCATGCTGACCTGGGAACAGGAACGAGCCACCGGATGACCTCAGATTCCCCTACTCTGGCGGTTGTGGTCAAAGGCTGGCCACGACTGTCTGAAACGTTCATCGCGCAGGAACTTGTCGCCTTGCAGGATGTCGGACATCATTTTGACATCTGGTCTTTGCGGCACCCGACCGACACGAAACGCCACCCTCTGCATGACCGTTTCACAGGGCAGGTCCGATACCTGCCCGAGTATCTTCATGACGAACCCAAACGGGTCTGGGCGGCACGGACCCTGGCCCAAACGCTTCCCGGTTACGACAGGGCCTATCGGATCTGGCGTCAGGACTTGAAGCGCGACCCGACACCCAATCGCATCCGCCGGTTTGGGCAAGCCTGTGTTCTGGCCGCTGAATTGCCTACCCAGACGCAAGGGTTGTACGCTCATTTCATGCACACGCCGTCGTCCGTTACCCGTTACGCCGCCATCATGCGCGAATTGCCGTGGAGTTTTTCGGCTCATGCCAAGGATATCTGGACGTCGCCGGATTGGGAAAAACGTGAAAAGCTGAAAGCCGCATCCTACGGGGCCACGTTTGGCGCCACCTGTACAGCCATCGGAGCGGATCATCTGCGCAGCCTGGCCGATGACCCCAAGCGCGTGGATCTGATCTATCACGGGCTGGACCTGTCTCGCTTTCCTGAACCGCCAACGCGAAGGCTGCGTGCTGCGGGCGGTCCTTTTCACATGATTTCCGTCGGGCGTCTTGTCGAGAAAAAAGGCTTCGATCGTCTGGTCGCGGCTTTTGCATTGCTGCCCGATGACCTGGATTGGCACTGGACCCATATCGGTGGTGGCGCATTGGGTGATGCTTTGCGGGCGATGGCGAACACAGCCGGCATCGCGAACCGGATCACCTGGAAAGGGGCCTGCGACCAGCCGGAGGTCATCGAAGCGATGCGTGATGCCGACCTGTTCGTTCTGCCCAGCCGCATCGCGAAGGACGGAGACCGCGACGGGTTGCCGAATGTGTTGATGGAGGCCGCGTCTCAGCTGTTGCCAATCCTGTCGACTCCGGTCTCGGCGATCCCCGAGTTTATTGAAACCGGAACGCATGGGGTTTTGTCCGATGACGACCCATCGGCGCTGGCAGAAGCCATTGAAGGTTTGGCAACCGATCCGCAGCAGGCCGCAAGGATGGCCCGTGCAGCCTATGATCGCCTGCAAGCCGAGTTTCGGATGGCCCCCGGCATCGCACGGCTGTCTGAACGCCTCAATTCCATGTGCATGGAAAACGCGTAATGGCGCGGGTCGCGGTTTATGCCCCGATGAAATCTCCTGACAGCCCGAAACCTTCGGGCGACCGTGAAATGGCCAGGAACCTGATGCTGGCGCTGACCACAGAGGGTGATACGGTCGATCTGGCGACCGACTTGCGCATTTATGACAAAAGCGGCGACGAAGACTTGCAACATGCCCTGAGACGCGCGGCAGAGGATGAAGCGAAACGACTTATCTCTGACATGCCTTCAGATACTAGTCTTTGGGTGACCTACCACAATTATTACAAGGCACCTGACCTGCTGGGCCCTCGGGTTTGCAAGGCGCACGGCATTCCCTATGTGCAACTGGAAAGCACCCGCGCATCCAGCCGGTTAAGCGGGCCGTGGGCTGAATTTGCCGAGGCGGCGCATCAGGCCTGCGATGCAGCGGATGTGATCTTTTATCACACGGCAAACGACCTGATCACTTTGGAGCGGGATCGTTTTGGCGATCAGGCTTTGGTCGAATTGCCTCCGTTCCTGCCAATGGCCGAATTGCCCCCCGCCGCCATCGGCGGTGAACCCATGCTGACCGTCGGCATGATGCGGTACGGGGACAAGCTGGCGTCCTATCAGATATTGTCCGAGGCCCTGGCGCATTTGACAGGAGACTGGCACCTCAATATCGCGGGAGACGGCCCGGCGCGCAGGCAGGTTGAGACCCTGATGGCACCATTCGGACATCGGGTGAGTTTTCTGGGTCAGCTTGACCGGGAAGAATTGCAACGCGTCTATCAACAGTCGTCTCTGCTTGCCTGGCCCGGAGTAAATGAGGCTTACGGGATGATTTACCTTGAGGCGCAGGCCGCGGGATTGCCTGTCGTCGCTCAGGATCGGCCCGGCGTACGCGATGTTCTGTCCCCCGCGGCCTATCCGTCTGTCGAAAGTGGTGCCAAGGGATTTGCGGATGGCATGCAAGCTCTTCTTTCGGATTCCATGCTGCGCCACTCTCTCGCCGCTGCAGCACGCGACTACGTGGCAGAGCGCCACCTGATGCCACAGGCGACCGAGCGCTTGTGGGCAACCCTCCGACCTCTGCTGAAGGACGTATCATGACCCGGCTTGCACTGCTCCGCCATGGGCACACCCATTGGAACCGCGCGGGACGGATCCAGGGGCGCAGCGACATACCGCTGGACGATGACGCCCGAGCCGAACTGACAGGCTATGGATTGCCGCAGGACTGGGCCAAAGCTGACATCTGGTCCAGCCCCCTGCACCGCGCCAGTGAGACGGCGCAAATCGTGACTGGTCGCGACCCGAATACCTCGGACGCGTTGACCGAGATGAACTGGGGCGATTGGGAAGGTCTGCGCGGGGTTGACCTGATCGCGGACACATCCAGCGGGTATCGTCATATCGAGAGTTGGAGCTGGGATTTCCGCCCACCAAACGGGGAAAGCCCGGCCGAGGTTCGCGACAGGCTTCACTCGTGGCTGTCCGAGTTGCAGCGGGATACCGTCGCGGTCTGCCATATCGGAATCATGCGGGTCATTCTGGCTCAGGCTTGGGGGTGGAATTTTGAAGGCCCTGCCCCCTTTAAGATCAAACGCAATCGGCTGTATATCGTCGACATGAATACCATGACCGCCGACGCCGACCCCGTTCGCCTGATCAAACGCGAGGCCCCGCAATGAAGGTGATGATCATCGTCACGCACCTGTTGGGCACCGGGCATCTCAGCCGGGCGCTGACATTGGGGCGGGCATTTCGGGATGATGGCCAAAACGTCATGGTCGTGACGGGTGGCATGCCCGCGCCGCAATTGGATAGCACCGGCATGACCCTGTTCGGCTTGCCGCCTCTCAGGTCAGAAGGAACCAACTTCACCCGTTTGCTGACCGAAAGCGGTGAAGAGGCTGACGCGGCCTATTACGCCGCGCGTGAGTCAGCCTTGGTGCAGGCGGTGAAAAGCTTCCAGCCGCATATCCTGATCACCGAGCTTTACCCCTTTGGCCGCCGATCACTCTCGGCCGAGTTCGATGCGGCCCTGAATGCGGCGAGCGCCTTGCCTGAGCGTCCCGTCATTCTCGGGTCGATCCGAGACATTCTGGCTCCGCCCTCCAAACCCGCCAAGGTGGAGCGCGCGGATGAAATCGTGTCTCGGTATTATGACGGCATTCTGGTTCATTCGACAGAAAGCGTTGCGCCCCTGTCGGTCAGTTGGCCGGTGTCGGACCGACTGGCCAAGCGACTTCACTACACTGGCTTTGTGGCGCCGGCGTTGCCCCAACCTCACCCCGACGCGGCGGGTCAGAATGAAATCCTGGTCAGCACTGGCGGCGGATCTGTTGGGCAACCGATCTTTCGCGCGGCCATCGAGGCCGCCCGAAAGATGCCCAACAGGCGCTGGCGCCTGCTGGTCGGTGGAACGGATGCACGGGCGCGGATCGCTGAATTGTCCCGGCTGGCTGCAGGTGCTTCAGTTGTTCTGGAACCTGTGCGGCCGGATTTTCGCCAGATGCTGCCCCTTGCAGCGGCGTCGGTCAGCATGTGCGGCTACAACACTGCCATGGATATCCTTCAAAGTGGTACCGCCGCCGTGTTTGTACCTTTCGACGACGGCGAAGAGGTAGAACAAGGGCTGCGCGGGCAGAGCCTGTCCGATCTTCCTGCAATCGAAGTTCTGGAAAGCAGAGCGTTGAGCGGGGCGACATTGGCTCAGGCGGTGGAGCGTGTCGTGGCCGACGGTCCTCGTGTACAACAGGATTTCGGTTTTGACGGAGCCATCCAATCCGTTCACATCGCCAAGCGCCTGCTGGAGCAGCGTACATGAACCCCGACTGGCGCCCACTTGATGTCGAGTTGAACCATTGGCGTGCCGAAAGCTTGCCCTTGCCTCTGTGGTGGCGCGATGATGATGCCATTGCGCCAACATCGCAATTGGACCGCCTTTCCGAGCTGGCTGAAAAACTGGGCCTGCCCGTGCATCTGGCCGTTATCCCACGTGACGCGACGCCTGCGCTGGCGGAATATGTTGCCGGGCGCGCATCTCTTATTCCGGTCGTACACGGGTGGGCACATACAAACCATGCGCCCAGCGGTGAGAAGAACGCCGAGTTTCGGCTCGACCGTCCGCTGGAGGTGATAGTGACGGATGCGCAGGCCGGGATGGCGCGTCTTGGGTCCCTGTTTGGTGACAATATGCGACAGATGTTCGTGCCCCCCTGGAATCGCATTGCGCCCGAGATGGCCAAACAGTTGCCAAAGCTGGGATACCGCATCCTGTCCACAGCAACGCCCCGCAAATCACGTCTGGCCGCACCGGGGCTTGAACAGATCAACACCCATCTTGATCCGATCGACTGGCGCGGGTCGCGTGGCTTGATCTCACCCGACGCCCTGATCGCACAGATTGTTGGATTTCTGCGAGACCGACGCGAAGGCCATTCAGACAACACCGAGCCCTTTGGTATATTGACCCATCATCTGGTTCATGATCAGGGCATCTGGGCCTTTACCGAGGCCCTGCTGAGCAAATTGCTGAGCGGGCCCGCCACAGCCTGGGTCGCGCCAAAGAACGAATGAGGACATCACCATGAGCCGATTGGATTCCATGCTGCGCCGACTGACGGCCCAACGCGACGGACTGAACTGGGCAGCCGAGCGGATCAGCGGTCAGCCGGGCGACGTGCTGGACATGGGGTTAGGCAATGGCCGCACCTATGACCACCTGCGTGAAATCCTGCCAGAGCGCCGAATCTGGGTGATGGACCGTGTCCTTCAATGCCATCCGAACAGCACCCCCCCTGCCGAGGATTTCCTGCAGGGTGAAGCCGAACCAATGCTGCACAGGCTGGCAGCCGGCGGGCATAGGATCGCGCTGGCGCATTACGACTTCGGACGCGGCATCAAGCACCAGGACGTAGCCGAAGCAGAGCGGCTCAGCCCGCTGATCGAGATAGTCATGCAGCCCGGAGGGTTGTTGATTTCAGGTCAACCCCTGGTCGGCTTTGCCCAGATCCAGGGGCCCAAGACAATCGCCCCGGACCGTTACCTGTTTTACACGGCCTGATTACGCCACGCGTCGACCACGCACCCAGACCGAACTCGGGACGGGTACATCCGCGCGCATCCGGAAGCGAATGACATCGGCGCGGGCGTCGGCGCGCAGTTCACCCCGTTCCTCCAACCCTGCCGCCTGAGCCGGGGCCAGCGTTACCGTCTTCATCCCGCGTGCCATGTCGCCCCAGATCTCGCCCAGCCTAACCGCCGACAACAACAAGGCCGACGGCACATAATCCGAAGACAGGATGTCCAGATACCCAAGCCGGGCCAGCTCGCAGGCCGCAACATTGCCAGAATGCGATCCCCCACGGATTATGTTCGGCGCACCCATCATGATCTGAATGTCGTTTTCGTGGCAGGCGCGTGCCGCTTCGACGGTCGTGGGGAACTCGGCCAGACGGATGCCGTGACCTGCGGACACCTTCACCTGATCTTCCGTCGTGTCGTCATGGCTGGCCAATACTGCTCCGAAACGGCAGGCGGCCTTGACAGCTTCGACCTCGTGCAGATCGCCATTGCGATTTCGAAGCCCTTTCAGTTGCGTCACATGCTGAAAGTACATGTCGTCGTCCATGGCATATTTGGCTTTCAGATAGGTTTCCAGCTTGTTCATATCTCGAAACTGACGCTGTCCGGGTGTGTGATCCATTATGGACACAATGCCAACCCTGTCTTCTGGTCCAAATTCGTTCAGCTCTTCAACCAGAGTTTCCGAACACACCTCGGCCCGCAAGTGCAGAAAGTGGCTTATCTTAAGCGCATCCTGTTCGCGCAGATCCCACAACTCCTGCGACAGGCCGCGGGCGTATTTCCCGTACCGCCGCGCGCCCGACGGGATCGATCCAACCCGCATGGCGTCAAACACTGTCGTGATCCCGGTGCTGGCCAATTCCGCATCGTGCGCAAGAATTGCAGCGGCATGGGGCCAGTTCACCTGTGGACGCGGTTGAATGTGACGCTCAAGGTTGTCCGTGTGCAACTCGACAAGCCCGGGGCTGACATAATCGCCTTCGCAATCGATGGCGCCTGCAGGAACCCTGTTTCCAGTGTCGATTTCAGCGATGGTCTCACCCACAATCCGGACACTTCCGGTTACGGTTTCATGCGGCAATACAAGCGTGGCATTGGCAAGGATCAAGTCTTCTGTCATCTGAACTTCACGCATTTTGAGGTCGAGGCAGGCCACGCAAAAGGAGGCCGATATGACATTCACGCGATACGCGATCTATTTTGCGCCACCGGCGGGCGCGGAGTGGACGAAATTTGCAACCAGCTGGTTGGGTTGGGACATGGAAGCGGGAAAGCAGGTTGCGCATCCTATTGTTGAAGGCATCGATGTTGCCGCTGTCACGGAAGTACCGCGCAAGTACGGGCTGCACGCGACCCTGAAACCGCCCTTCAGACTGCGCAACGACAAAACGTTCGAAGCCCTGTACGAGGCTTGCGGTTCGCTCTCCTCCCGCCAACCACCTGTGTCGCTGGATGGCCTTGAGATCGCCCGGTTTGGGCGCTTTCTCGCACTGCGTCCGCTGGGTGAGACCCAGACGCTGAATGCGCTTGCTGCTGCCTGTGTTCGGGAACTGGACAAATTTCGTGCGCCCACCTCCGAGGCCGAATTGACCCGCCGTCGCGCCGCCGGGTTGACCCCAGAGCAAGGCGCCAACCTTGTTCAGTGGGGCTATCCTTTCGTACTGGACGCGTTCCGCTTTCACATCACGCTGAGCGGCAAGCTGGACAAACCAACCCTGAGAGCAACTCAGGACGTGTTGCAAACCCATCTGGCCGCATTGCTGCCGCGGCCCTTCCAGATCACGGATCTGGCCCTGACGGGCGAGGTTGAGGACGGGCGGTTTCACCTGATCCATCGCTATGCGCTCTCCGGTTGAAGGTGCGACAGGATTTCGGCAACCGTATCTTCCATCGCACCGGAGTTGTCGATGTCCATGACCCGGTTCAGACCGTTGGGCAAAGACGTTTGGGCCCGATCTAGGCGCCGCGTCTGTTCTGCCTTGCCTTCCCGCCCCCGTGCGGACAGGCGTTTGGCCAGAACCTCGGCCTCCGCTGTCAGGGAAATCACGATCAGATCACCGAACACCTCCTGCGCCTGAATCAACACCGTTCGTGACAGGTTGACCAGAACGGCCTCGGCTACCTGCCGCTGCTGTGTGATAGTCTTCGGCACGCCGTAATACAGCCCATGCGCACGCCAGTTCAAAGCAAAAGCACCATCCCATTCCATCCGCTGAAATGTCTCGACCGAGACCCGGTCGAAGTCTTCGTCCTCTTCGCCCTCGAGGCGGGTAATCACCCGCCGCACACGCTGAAACCCCGACGCTCGTGCCACCAACGCATTCATTACGCTGTCTTTTCCGACACCCGAAGGACCGACGACAGCTATGACGGGGGCAAGCGTCATGCCGCTATCCCCGGCGTGAATTCCGAGACATCGGCCTCTCGGTCACAAACCCGCTCACGTGCGTCGAAATCCTGAAAAATCCCGACAATCGTCATACCCTTGTTCTTTGCCTCTTCGATCAGGAACAAAACGGTTTCGCGGTTCTGCGCATCCAGACTCGCCGTTGGTTCATCCAACAGCATCGCCGGATACTCGTGCGCAAAGCCTCGTGCAATGCGCATCCGCTGCCTTTCGCCGCCCGAGAAGGTCGTCGCGCTGAGGATCCACAGGCGTTCGGGAATATTCAGCCGTTTCAACAACCCGGATACTTTGCCCAGTGCAACTTGTCTGTCACAGCCAGCGGTCAGCAGGGGTTCTGCCACATCGTCCAGCAACGGCACCCGAGGCACGACCCGCAGGAACTGGCTGACATAGTCCAACGTGTCACGACGCAGAGAAAGGGTCTGGCGCAGCTTTGCCTCGGGGATGCGATGGCGGGTCTGGATGACGGTTGCCTTTTCCGTTTCTTCGGTGGCGGCGGCCCCCGCCGTGTTCTCAAAGAACTTGCGGATGGATACGGCGTTGGTCCTGCCGTCTGCGCCCTGATCGATCACCTTGAGCGTATCCTCGGGCGTCAGTGTCGCGGCTGAAACCTGTACGCCCCCGGCACCCCAGCCATAGGGCATCGGCATCTCGCGACTGGCAAACGGTACCTGACACCCCGGCATGGCCAGGCCTTTGAGGATCGCCCGCCGGATCATCCGCTTGGTTTGTTCGACCAGATAGGCAAAATTGTATGCGCTCATAAGCAGCCTCTTTCGATGAGGGCATGTTCCAACGCGTGCGGCGAGGTGAAGTGGATCCCATCCATGCCAACCGCACGCGCTCCTTCGACATTGTGCAGCCCGTCATCGATGAAAATGCAGTTCTCAGGTGAAAGCCCGGCCCGCTTGCACAACAAATGGAAAATCTCTGGCCGGGGCTTCAACAGCTTCTCCTGCCCCGACACGACGGTAACGCCAAACACGTCGCCCAATTCGGGGTGTGCCCCAACGCCGACAGGCCAGGTTTCCGCTGACCAATTGGTGATCGCGTGAACCGGCAGGCCTTTCTCTTTCAGGCGGTAAAGCAGACGCCAGCTTCCCTTGATCTTGTGTGGAACGGTTCTGGCATAACGCTCAACATAAACACTGAGGCGCTGCCGATCTTCCGCATTCTCCAGTTCAGCGGCCAGATCAGCGAACATCTCGCCCCCGTCGGCCCGCAGGTTGCGTTCGGGGAAATCGATGCGCGTCAGGAACTCTGCCACCGCCTCGCGGCTACCCATCTCGTCCAGCCATGCCAAATGCGGGTCCCATTTGACCAGCACGTTTCCGATATCAAAAACGACGGTTTTCATTCTAGGGCCTCCTTCGAGGTGCGCTCTTCGGCCTTCCGGCGCAGTTTGTGGACCAGTTCCAGCTCGGATTGGAAATCGACGTAATGCTGTAGCTTGGTTTGTTCTTGGAATACACCAAACGTGGCAATGTTGCGCGGTAAGCGCGGACGAGGAAGATCGCCTCGGTCAGATCGCCACGTGCCTGTTTGATCTCCAGCACAGCAAGGTTGGGATCGTACAAGGACCCTTCTACCATCGCCCGATTCACCGCAAGGCTCAACTGTTCACGGATCTGTGCCAGGCTCAGTTCCGCCAGATCCGTCGCGCCACGGCGTTCTTCGGACAACCACGCATGGGCATTCTCGATGGTTTCTTCACACCCTTTTACAGCAACATACATGGCTTAACCCTCCGACCTGATCTGCGTGCTACGCGGCAGCGCCGCGACCGCCTCACCGCAGGTTAAAAAGAAATCACACCCCAACGGATAGAGCAGCGCATTACCCTGAAGCGTCGCAGCATCCGGCAGAGAAAGCTGCGCAGTGTCCCGAATCCCCGGGCCGCTCAGAACCGCACCGTTCTGCTCCAGCCGCTTGCATTCCACAATAAGCGTTGCGGAATGATCCGGATACTCCAGCGTTCCGATACGGTAGGCACCGAGCGGCCCCAATACATCCCACGTGCCAAGGGCAAAATCAGCCTTTTCCGCCGCCACCATCCGTGCACCCGTGTGAAAGGTCAGCCATTCGCGCACCGCGTCAGTGTCGGCTTCGCCCGCCAGATGAACGTTTGTCTCAGTGTCGCAAAGCGTCAGGATCAGCGTGCCAGCCGCGACGGACAAGGGCGCAGGTGGTTCACAGCCAGCCAGAGCGCGGATTGCATGTGCCACATCGACAGGAGCGTTTCGAGAGCCCCTTGAGAACCGCATTTGAACAGACATCAGTCTTCCGCCCCCGAACCTGCGTGAAAAACTCAACCTTGGTCGCCGCTGCCTCTGCGGCGCGCGCGGTTTTGTACGCCTGCATTTGCTGTCGCAACGGGTCGCGCAACCGTGCCTGCAAGTCTCCAGCAGTTGCTGTCTGCATCGTCGCATCAATCAACGCCGCAGCTTCTGCCTTGGATTTCGACCTGCCCTGAACATATCCGTGATCGACCGTACCATCCAGCAACACGACCGAGCAGCGCGTAACGGTCATTTCACCCAGGCTGAACAGAGCGCCGGAACCTCCGATGCGGCCACGCACCATGACACCCCCCACCTCGGGTCCGCGCAGCCATTCGAAACTCGGGCAGTCCTGAATGCCGCCCCATAATGTCATCAGGGTGGCGTCTGGCGCGCGCGCCAGCAGGCCCATCCATTCCTTCCGTGCCTTGATCTCGATTTCCGTCTGGTTTGTCATCAAAGCCTCTTGGCCAGAGTGTCTACCAAAAACACACAACTAGACAAATTTTGACCACCAGGTTGCCGAAACGCAATCTGGGACGGTAATCCCCCCGAAAATTAGGGGTGTCTGAAAGTAGAATTTTCTCGAATGATGAAAGAGGAGATTCTGATGAAGAAATTGCAGTTCGGCGACGCGCAGATGCGGATTTTACGCGTCTCTTTCCGGATACGCCCGGGTGCTGTCCACAATGTCAAGGCGATCCGGAAAACCGATAGCGCGATGGATTTCGTCCATTGGGAAAAGCTTGAACCTGGCCGCATGCGGCGAAGAACGATTGAGCGCCCCGCGCAGGACGTTCGAGACCACGACAACTCGCGCCCGCAATCCTTGCCAACCGGCTGCTACAGGTGCCGTTCAACGGATGCGTTGTACCGCGGTGAAAGTTTTGTGCCGACACAGCGTTCGCGGGGGCTATCCATCCCACCGCCCCACGGGTATACGCATCCGCGACTCTTCAGCTGATACGAGGCCACCATGAGCTTTGACCGTACCATCAAGATCGCGCCGTCTATCCTGTCCGCCGACTTCGCCAATTTCGGACAGGAAATTCAGGCCATCGAAGCACAGGGCGCAGACTGGGTTCATGTGGACGTGATGGACGGCCATTTCGTTCCAAACCTGACCTTTGGCCCTCCAGCCGTGAAAGCTTTTCGCCCGCATGTGAAGACCGTCATGGATGTGCACCTGATGATCACGCCGGTTGATCCCTACATCCAGGCCTATGCCGATGCTGGCGCCGACATCCTGACCGCCCATGTCGAGGCTGGCCCCCACACCCATCGCACCTTGCAAGCTATTCGCGCCGCAGGAATGAAAGCTGGCGTTGCCCTGAACCCCGGCACCCCCGCCGACGCGGTCGAGCATCTGCTGGACCTCACAGATCTGGTTTGCGTCATGACAGTGAACCCGGGCTTTGGCGGCCAGAAGTTCATCGACATGACCGACAAAGTCCGCAAGCTGCGTCAAATGATCGGAGACCGCCCGATCCATATCGAGATCGATGGCGGGGTCGACCCACTGACCGCCCCTCTGGTTGCCGCGGCAGGTGCTGATGTTCTGGTGGCAGGGTCAGCGGTGTTCAAGGGTGGGTCGGTGACCAATCCCGAAGTCTATGGTGAGAATATTAATGCGGTACGGGCTGCGGCTGAGTCTGCTCAGCAGTGAAGCTTGTAGGCCAATACGCGCAAGCCTATCCGGTCTGAACAAACAAGCGTACATAGCCAATCACGTTCGAAACCGACAAGGAGGGAACACCCTACTCTGGTGTTCCAGGTGAGAGCTCAAGCGACTTGCACCAATGTGAGAGGTTTGGCCAAGAAGGAACAGTATACTGTCGCAATGGCGGCTTTGAGCCCGAAGGAGCCGTTTAGAGCTGAGTCGATTGCGGGACGAAACGTCTAACCAAACCACCGAAATTCAGTCACGATATAGGAAGATTACAGCTACGAAGTTCGGTCATTGTAGATGAAAAGTTAGCGTTTTCAGAAGACAATTGCAGTCCAAAGTGAGTAGTCCGAACAGTATCGACCGGGAACTTTCCTGTCTTAGACGAACTTGCGTCCACTCGAAAAACGGAGTTGCCCAACGCTGACGTTTTGGATGAAATCTCGAACTCTTCGCCATCAGCGTTTCGATATGTATAGGTGCATTTTCCTGCAACACCGAAACAACTGTGAGGCTCAAAGCTCTCCCATTTATTCCCGGCCCAAACTCTACGCGTCATCAGCCCACTTTCGTTATAGTCAGTGGTGCTTATTCTTTCGCGCGAACCGACTTTATTGCGAGTAACGACCCTAAAAGCGCCATTCCGCTTACCAACGAAAGTGCTCACCCATTCGTTTCCATTAGAGTATTTCTCAGTCCAACTACATCCCTTGGGCATCTCCCAGAATCGTATTTCACCTGCTCTGATGCTTGTCACCGTAGCGAAAAGTGCAAACATTGCAGTCAAGGTCGTGACTACAATGGGGGCAACCTTCACGATTGAATTCATTTGTTTCATCCCTATTTGCGGACTCATCTCTCAGACAGCACGGCAATCATGCCGGCACATGCAACGCAGTGCAACGAAAGCAGTCTTAGCCAGTTGCCGCTTCGTCCCGCTAAGCGGTAGATCAAAAAAGGCCGCCCCGATTTGGGGCGGCCTTCTTTGTTTCAACGATGTGCCGGGCTGAAGCCCGGCCTACCGATTATTCTACGATCTTCGACACAACGCCGGCGCCGACCGTGCGGCCGCCTTCGCGGATGGCGAAGCGCAGGCCCTGCTCCATCGCGATCGGTGCGATCAGCTCAACCTCGAACGACACGTTGTCGCCAGGCATAACCATCTCGGTGCCAGCCGCCAGGGTCACGGTGCCGGTCACGTCAGTTGTACGGAAGTAGAACTGAGGACGGTAGTTCGCGAAGAACGGAGTGTGACGACCGCCTTCTTCCTTGGTCAGGATATAGGCTTCGGCTTCGAACTTGGTGTGCGGTGTAACCGAACCCGGCTTACACAGAACCTGGCCACGCTCAACACCGTCACGGTCGATGCCGCGCAGCAGGGCGCCGATGTTGTCGCCCGCTTCACCGCGATCCAGCAGCTTGCGGAACATTTCAACACCAGTACAGGTGGTTTTCTGAGTGTCGCGGATGCCGACGATTTCGATCTCGTCGCCAACGTTGATCACGCCACGCTCGACACGACCGGTCACAACGGTACCACGACCCGAGATCGAGAACACGTCTTCGACCGGCATCAGGAACGGCTGGTCAACAGCGCGCTCAGGTGTCGGGATGTACTCGTCCACGGCAGCCATCAGCTTGCGGATCGATTCTTCGCCGATTTCCGGCTTGTTGCCTTCCATCGCGGCCAGAGCCGAACCTGCGATGACAGGAATGTCGTCGCCGGGGTAGTCATACGAAGACAGCAGCTCGCGGATTTCCATTTCCACCAGTTCCAGCAGTTCTTCGTCGTCAACCTGATCCACTTTGTTCATGAACACGACCATCGTCGGGATGCCAACCTGGCGGCCCAGCAGGATGTGCTCGCGGGTCTGCGGCATCGGGCCGTCAGCAGCGTTCACAACCAGGATCGC